>JBELAE010000152.1:0-10729 GCA_049509155.1 Candidatus Sulfotelmatobacter sp. | reverse complement strand
AGGCCAGCACCTTCGTGAATGTATTGCCTCGCACGCTGGTGGGGGCGTACGTGTCGCGCACCCAGCAATTCTACGATGGTCAAGACTATGGGGTCACGCAGGCGGGCGTGAACGTGAGCTACAACTTCCTGCACACGCTGAAGGGATTGATGTTTTACGGGGGATTGGTGGAAAGCGCGACCCAGGCAGGGAACACCCGGGTGGGATTTATCGGCAACGTGAGTTACAACAAGTATCTGGGCAAGTGGCAAGTGAACGCCTTCTGCCGCTACGATCAGGACGTTGAAACCCTGCTGGTGATGTATACGACCTCCACCTTGAATTACGGAGGGTCCATCAAGCGCGAGCTTCCGCATGATATGCGCTGGGTGGCCGTAGCCAACCTGGTGCGCAGCGTTTTTGAACAACAGGCGGGGAGTGCCAGCCACGGCGAGAGCTTTACCACCATGCTGATCTGGAGCCGGGCATCGGTCTCGGGCATTTATACGAAATCGGACGGGACTTCGATTCTGACCGCCACTGGGCTGGTAACGAGTCCAGTGCCAGCCTCGGTGCTGACTCCGGGCAATTCGATTTTTTACAACGGCACGAGTTACGGCGCCAACTTGAGCGTCTTTCCGGTGAAGCATATGGCCATCAGCACGGCGTGGTCGAAGTCGCTGAGCGATACGACGAGCCCGTCGCTGCTGACCAATAGCGGAAACACCAACTACTACGGTCTGGCCACGTATGAGTACAGAAAGCTGCTGTTCCAGGCGGGGGTGACGAGGTTCAACCAGAGCATCAGCACTTCCGGCACCCCACCGACTATGCTAACCTCCTACTCATTCGGGATTTCCAGATGGTTCAAGGGATTCTAGCCGGGATGTCACGAAAAGCCCCGGGCCGCTGTGGAATTGCCTGCCTCGTTCTGCTTCTAGCCACTCCTACGTGGGCCGCGAAAGCCGCGAAAAAAGATGAGCCTCGCGGCGTGCCTGCCCCTCCAGACTTGCTGCTCGAAGGCGGCCGCAAGCTGACCTTCGAGAACGTCTTCAGCTCGGAAAAAGAAGTGCTGGGCAAGCCCAAATTCTGGACCAAGGTTTTGAATGTGGTGGCCGGCGAACCGGAATACCGGATGATGGTTCGTCCCTATGGCATCGCAGTCGATTCCCGCGGGCGTGCCATTGTGACCGACCCTGGGGCCGCGGGAGTGCACATCTTTGATTTTGCCAACCACAAATACAAGTTCATCGAGCGCAAGGAAAAAGGGAAAGACGCGATGCTGGCGCCGCAAGGCGTGGCCCTCGATGCACAAGACAACATTTACGTCACTGACTCCGAGGCGGGCAAGATCTTCGTCTTCGATGCTGGCGGGAAGTACCGGCGCGCGCTTGGCAGTCTGAAGGGCGGCGAGGGTTACTTCAAACGGCCGACGGGGATTGCCGTCGATTCGGCGGCGCAGCGAATCTATGTGACCGATACGTTACGGGACAAGATCTACGTGCTGGACATGCAAGGCCACGTGCTGCAAACCATTGGCAAGCATGGCAGCGGCAGTGGGGAGTTCTACTTTCCAACCGAACTGCACCTTGACAACAACAATCTGCTGGTTGTGGACGCCATGAACTTTCGCGTGCAGTGGTTTGGGCGCAATGGCAGTGTCGAGGGAGAGATGGGCAAGATTGGCGATTCTCCTGGCCAGATGTTCCGGCCCAAGGGGGTTGCCGTGGACTCGGAAGATCACCTGTACATTGTGGATGGGCTTTCCGGCATGGTGCAGGTTTTCGATCGCCAGGGCCGGCTGCTGTACTTTTTTGGCAAGAGAGGCACGCGGCTGGGCGAGTTCCAGTTGCCCTCGGGTTTGTTTATCAACCACGACGACCGTGACCATGACGACCGCGTGTTTGTGGTGGATTCTTTCAACCGGCGGGTGCAAGTGTTTCGCTATCACGGGCTGCCCAAGCAGGCGGGGGGAGCGGGCCAGTGAGGATGAAGAACTTTGTTATGGCTTGCGCCTTACTTTTCGCTGTTGCCGCAGCGCTTTATGGGCAGTCGACGCAGGAAGATGTACTGGGCATTCACAATCTGGGGCCGGGAAGTCCTGGGCCGGTAAGTGGGCCGTTGCCGGCGTGCCAGTTCTGCCATGCTCCGCACTCTGGTCTGAACAGCACGACGCTGCCGAACTTGCCGCTGTGGAGCCAGACGCTCTCGACAGAATCGAATTACACACTTTATAGCAGCCCCACCGAGGTGAACCAGGAAAAGGAGCCCACGCTGGGCTCGGCCAGCAATCTCTGCCTTAGCTGCCATGATGGCACGGTGGCGCCGGGAACAAACGTGCCCTATACGGGTCTCAAGATGACCGGCACGATGAATAACCAGGACTTATTCATCGGGACGCTGCAGGGCATTCACCCCTTTAATTTCCAACTTCCCCTGAGCTGTTCGAACGATAATCTGCTGTCGAGTTTGTGCAGCGGGAGCACGGGCAACCCAGCGGTGCAATTGATCAGCGGCAACGTGCAGTGCAACAGCTGTCATAATCCGCACGTTCAGAACATTGATCCGGTGCAGCAGGATTTTCTGGTGATGAACAACGCCAACTCGGCCATGTGCCTGGCCTGCCATGTGAGCCAACCCTCCGGGATAGGCGCCATCCGCCTGCCAGCGGCGAACGCAGCTACGCCAAGCACAGCGACAGGAACCAGCCACACGGCGGGAAATCAATACAGTCCGTTCACGCACTGGCGGGAGAGCATCCACGCGACGGCGGTTCACAAGTTATCGAAGAATTCCAAGGTGGGACCGTATAGCATGGTGAATCAAAACGCCTGCCTCTCCTGCCACACGCCGCACAATGCTCCGGGCGGCCAACAATTGCTGAGCGGACCGATTCCCATCGTTCCGACTATGGATGCGGCCACGCAGAACTGCATTACTTGCCACAATGGCGGCACCAACCTTTCGCCGGCGATCCCCAATATATATGCCGAGTTTGCCAAGACGGGGCATCCATTTCCGGCGGGCAGCAACAAGCACAACGAGGAAGAAGGCGCGGTGTTGAAGAACGACCGGCACGCCACCTGTGTGGATTGTCACAACCCGCACGCGTCGCAGCAAACCGGTTCCTTCGCGGCGACGGCGATTCGCGGCTCACAGAGCGGCACCATTGGAGTCAGCGCGAGCGATGGCGTCACTGAGGTGAATCCTGCGGTCAATCAATACGAGACCTGTTTGCGTTGTCACGGCACGAGTACGGGCAAGCAGAATCTGCCGGCTTTCGGCTATGCACCGCTGCGCGCGGCTACTGGCGGCGATCCTCTGAATCTGATCCCGCAATTCGGGGCTACAGCGAAGTCGAGCCATCCGGTGATGCAGGAGAGTAAGAGCGCGATGCCCCAGCCCAGCCTGCTGAAGTATATGTTGGATCTGGACGGCCGAACCCAGGGACGGCCGATTACGGGGCGCTTGCTGTGCACGGACTGCCACAACAGCGACGATAATCGCGAATTTGGCGGCACTGGACCGAATGGACCGCACGGTTCGCAGTTCTCCCATATTCTGGAGCGCCAATACGAGTTCAGCCAGGTGGCGCCGGGCCTTCCGCCCGCCGCAGGACCGGGAACTGCCATCCAGAATCTTCTTCCGGCGATCGTTGATCCTGCCGGGGGTGGGCCTTATGCCTTGTGTGCCAAGTGTCACGACCTCTCGAACATCATGGCTAACGCCAGCTTCAGCAAACACGCGCTTCACATCAACGCAGGGTTTTCCTGCTCGGTGTGTCACACGGCTCATGGTATGGAGGGGACCTCGGCGAATGTGACGGGTGAGCGCATGGTCAATTTCGACTTGAAGGTTGTCGCTGCGAACGGCACCTCTACTAACTTTCGCGCTCCTATTTCCTACAATTCTGGCACCAATACCTGCACTCTGACTTGCCACAATTTCAGTCACAACGCAGACGGCACGGTGATGCCTGTGGCTAGCCCCAAAGCGCCTGCGCCCGGCAAACGTTGAGGCCATTCAAAATCCTCCACGTGGGACGGGCGACAAGTCGACGACAGAAGGGGCGAAACACGCCCGGGGTGCGGAGAAAGGCCCGATTCCGCCCGCTTTCCATCTAAAAACCACTCGGAGTCGTATTTGTAAGTCACTGAAACTAAGGGTGCTATCGTTTAATGCGCGCAAATTCGAGGTTTGGCAGCTGTGATGCAACTCTGAATTGAAAGGCCTGGCGACCGGACAGTTTTCGGCTTCAGGGTTGGTTTTGGGTCGCGATACGCAAGGGCTGCAGAGACGACAACCGGAGTTCAAAAGATGGGCGAAGAATCCAACGCGCGCGCGGCCTCCAGGGGTTGGCAGCCAATACAGTTAGCGGTGATGTGCATCGTGTGCCTGGCCACAGGGGTCGTGGTGGGGTATTTGGTGCGAGGTTCGGCGCCAGCCCCGGTCCAAACCGCGTCGGCTAAGGTTGCAACGGCGTCCTCACCTTCATCTTCGCCGCAGGCGATGGGCGAATCTGCGGGGCAATCGCAAGCGCAGCAGACACCGCAGCAGATGCCTACTCTGGACGACATGAGGCGAATGGCGGACACGAAAGCTGCGCCGCTGTTGGCGAAATTGAAGTCCGACCCAAAGAATGCCCAGCTACAGAACCAGGTTGGCCTGATCTACAAGAATGCTCATCAATTCAAGGCGGCCGCCGGATACTTCGAAGGGTCGCTGCAATACGATCCGAAGAACATCGGCGTGCGGGCTGATTACGCTTCTTGTTTGTATTACACCGGGGATGTGGATGGAGCGCTGGCGCAACTCGAGAAGTCGCTAACTTACGATCCGAAACATGCGGGCACGCTGATGAACATAGGCATCATCAGGTTACAGGGTAAGAATGATGTCGACGGCGCGGTGGCGGCATGGGAAAAGTTGCTGCAGTACCATCCTGAATTCCCGCAGAAAGAAAAAGACCACGTCCAGCACATGATCGCGCAGGCGAAACAGGCACAGATGAAGACGGCAAAGACCGTCGGCGAGGGACCAAAGGGGTAAGAAAAAGGAAACCCCGGAGCATTTGCCCCGGGGTTTTGGGCGGACATTGCTATTTACGCAGTCAACGCCCCGACGAAGTGCTCGCAGACGGTGGTCTCGAGCTTGTAGTAGTTCACTTTGACTGATGTGGTCAGGAACGGCTTCAGGATCTCCAGCGCTTTGGGATAGAAGTCCCTCTCATAGCGCTCGGCATCCGATTTGGTCGTCCACAGGGTAATGGTGATTACCTTCTCGGATTTCATCTTCTCCGGGAAAAACGGCAGAATCTCGAGGAAGCCGGCCTGCTTCTTGAGGATGGGTACGACTTCGTTCTTTACGGCCTTCACGAACTCTTCTTTCTTTTCCGGTTTTACTTCGAAATCAAGAATACGCGCAAACATAGAGTGCTCCTTTTCGTTGTGAGGATAAACAACCCAGGTTCTGGCGGGGGCCCTCGGTCCAAAGGAGGGTGGAGTATTTCCCGAATGGCGGGAGCTCGGGCCGAGTTAAAAGCTAGCACAACGAGTTCAGCCGACGCGGTGACGGATGAACGTCAGTGCAGTGCACTGTGTCACAGAGTCGAATGTTTAGTGCGTCAGGAGCGCTCTGCGCCGGCAATTCTCACAGGCAGCCTTGACCTTGATAGAGGTGAAGCGGGGAATGGTTTATGCAGATCGAGAGAGCACCGGACCACTTAGCTATGATTTCTCTTCAAAACTGCCGGTCTGCAGCGAGAGATAGCGCTCGTAACCTACTTCTTTGATCTGGTGAACTTGAGCTTCCAGCCAGTCCACGTGGTCCTCTTCATCTTTCAGCAGCTGCACCAGCAGATCGCGGCTGCCATTGTCTTTTTCCTGCGTAGCGATCTGCACTGCGGCGTTGTATTGCTTCACCGCTCCAAGCTCAAGCGCCAGGTCGGCCTCAATCATTTGGCGAACGGTTACGCCGACGTTCAGCTTTAAAGGTTCCATGGAAGGAGTTCCATCCAGAAACAGCACCCTCTCGATCAGCACTTCGGCGTGCTTCATTTCGTCGATGGATTGTTTCTTGATGTAGTCAGCGAGTTTCTTGTAACCCCAGTTTTCGCACATTTCCGCATGCAGAAAATACTGGTTGATGGCCGTCAGTTCTTCTCGCAGAGCATCATTTAATTCTTTAATAACTTTTGCATTGCCTTTCATACGGCGCGTCCTTCTTCCTGGGGTTCTAAAATTTCTGGGGTTCGAAAACGGAGGCAATTGTATACCCATTGCATCACTCGCGTCGGGGCTTGTGGTCTGTCTTCCCTGCGATGAATCTCGCGACTTAGGAGTGGTGCAGTTTGAAAAAAGATTCGTATCAGGGCATCGCTTCAGCGATGCCGATAGCCGCTTAGGGACGAGACGGCTTTAGCCGCTGCCACTCACCTTCACGGCCCAGCGGCTGAAGCCGGTTTTCAAAACTTCGCTACGAGACGGCATGCCTGAAGGCATGCCCTGATACGAATCTCTCCTAAACCGCACCACTGCCGCGACTCGCCTATCCTTTACATTCAAGGTGTTTCCGAAATAGATTTAGGAATCGATAGTTCGAACAATGTTCGAACAGTGGAGCTGCATGGCGCGACGTTCCTCCAAAAGCAAGCGATCCAAGCCGTCATCTTCGGCTAAGAGCACTTCGGCGAAGACCGGCAAGACCAGCTCGGTCAAAACTGGTTCCGCCAACACCATCTCGGCCAGCGCCATGGCTGACGTTCTTCTTTCCACCGGGCTGCTGGAGACCCTTCCGGACGCTGTCGTTGCCGTCGATGGCGGCGGAACGATCGTTCAAGTGAATTCACAAGCACAAGAGTTATTCGGCTATGAGCGCGACGAATTGATTGGCCAGAAAGTCGAGATGCTCGTCCCGGAGGGTCAACGCCGTGAGCACCACCATCATCGCGAGGGCTTCGCACGGGCGCCGAAGACGCGGAGGATGGGAGCGGAGTTGGATCTTTACGGAAGACGGCGCGATGGCTCGGAATTTCCGGTGGAAATCAGTCTGAGCCCGGTCGCCACGGAGAAAGGAGCGTTCGTGCTGAGCGCGATTCGCGACATCAGCGACCGCAAGAGAATCGCGGAGGAGTTGCGCAGAGCCAACGAAGAATTGCACCGAAGAACGATCGAGCAGCTGGGGGAATACCGGTCGAGGCTGGCCTCGATCATTGACTCGTCGGAGGATGCGATCCTCAGTAAAGATCTGAAGGGCATTATTACCAGCTGGAACAAGGGAGCCGAGCGCATCTATGGATACACGCCGGAAGAGGTCGTGGGAAAGAACATAACCCTGCTAACCCCCAGCGATCGTCCGGATGAAATCCCGAAGATCCTTGAAAAAATTGCGCGAGGGGAAAGAGTCGAGCAGCATGAATCAATGCGGCTGACCAAGGATGGACGGCGCCTGGACGTCTCCGTGTCCGTGTCTCCGCTGCGCAATGCGGCCGGCGACATTGTGGGAGCGTCGGCGATCGCGCGCGACATCACGGCCCAGCGGCGGGCGGAGGGGCAGCTTCGTCAATCCCAGAAGATGGAGGCGATTGGCCGGTTGGCGGGAGGAGTGGCGCACGACTTCAACAATGTCCTGGGGATCATCAATGCCTGCGCTGAATTTCTGCGCGACCGCATCGATCCTGCCGCGGAACCTTCGCTCTACGTCGAGAACATCAAAAAGGCCATCGAGCGGGGCAGGGCATTGACCAAACAATTGCTGGCCTTCAGCCGGACATCGGCGATCCAACCGCGCGTCCTCGATTTGAACGAGCGGCTAAGAGATATCACCAAGTTGCTTCGGCCGCTGCTGGGAGACGATGTTGAGATTCTCGTCGTGCCCAAAACGGCTTCAGCGGTGGTCGAGGCTGACCCCGGCCAACTTGACCAGATCGTGGTCAATCTCGCGGTAAACGCGCGCGACGCCATGCCCCGCGGCGGCAAGTTCATTCTCGAAACCAGCGCCATGCGATTGGACGATGGCTTCGCTGAGCAGCATCAAGTGATGGCGCCTGGGAAGTACGTCGTGCTCGCGGTCAGTGACACTGGCGGCGGCATGGATGAGACTACCGTGGCACGCATCTTCGAGCCTTTCTTTACTACCAAAGAGGCGGGCAAGGGAACTGGGTTGGGTCTGGCTACGGTTTACGGCATTGTTAAGCAGAGCGCGGGGCACATCATGGTCTACAGCGAACCGGGACAGGGGACGACGTTTAAGATCTATTTGCCTAGCGCGGATCACAAGATCGGAGTCAAGTCCAAACCTGAAGTGGAGACCGTTAGTCCGAAACGGCAGGGGGCTACCATTCTGCTGGTGGAAGACGACGAGATCATGCGCAGCTTGACCCGGAAACTGCTCCAGGAACACGGCTACACCGTGTTCGAGGCGGACGATGGAAAGTCGGCCCTCGAATGGGTAAGGTCGCATGCTGGCCCGATTGATCTGTTGTTAACCGACGTCGTGATGCGCCGGATGAGCGGTCCGGAACTAGTCGAGCGCCTGAGTAAGTCGCGGCCGACGCTGAAAGTCGTATACATGTCGGGATACACAGGCGAACTGATGGCGAATCGCCAAGTATTGAAGCCGGGCGTAACCCTCCTCGAAAAACCTTTTAGCCGGACCGCTCTGCTGAACACGATCCATGCCACCTTGGGGTGAATCAGGTCAGCGATCAGCGATCAATCCCACCAGGATGCGTGTCCTGCAACCCGGCAAGTGGTGATGAGGATCACACATCGGTGCGGGAAAGCACCCAATTCCAGTCATGCCTGGGGCGCAGGGCCGGTCGCAGTCGAATCGGGCTTGTCCTGGTCAAACCAAGTGTTTTGTTTTACTTAGGCGGAAGTGGATGAAGTCGCATTCGGCCTGGGAGGAGTGGCCTGGAACTTGCCAAAGTAGCAGTGAGCGGAGGCACTCATGGCCACACATATCGTAAACAATCCACAGAAAGTTGCAGCAGCCGACAAGACCTTTGGCGATCTTTCCCCAGCCCTGGTCGAAGCCTTGGAGCAAGAGGCAATAACCACAACCTACCCAACCGGCGCCGTTCTGTTCTCGGAAGGGCAGGCTCCGAAAGGAATCTACGTGGTGCGGCGAGGTCGCGTGAAGCTTTCGATTTGTGGCAGTGATGGGCGGACCCTGATTCTGCGAATGGTCGAGAGCGGCGACCCGCTGGGAGTTGCGGCTGTAGTCTCCGGACGCCCGTATGAAGCCACCGCCGAGACCCAGGAACCGAGCGAGATCAGCTTTCTGCGGCAATCCGATTTGCTGCGCCTCATGCGCGTTCACGGCGAGCTGGCCTTCTGGGTTACCAGGCACATCAGCCAGGACTATGCCTCGACTTGCCGCGAAATCCGTGACCTGATTCTTTCCGACTCGGCCAGCGAAAAGCTGGCGCGTCTGCTGGTGGGTTGGCTTGACCAGAACACTGAAGCCAGAGACCAGAGTCATATGAAACTCGGCCTAACCCACGAAGAGATCGGGCAGATGATCGGTACTTCGCGCGAGACCGTCAGCCGGCTTTTTGCGGATTTCAAGAAGCAGCATCTGATTCATCAGATTGGCTCTACGCTGGTGATCCCTAACCGCGTTGCCTTGGAATCGCTCATCACGGCGTAGTAGGGATAGATAGCGACGTAGAGAGAACTGTTTGACGCGAGGCCGGTCTCTTCCGCAGACCGGCCTTTTTTATTGCTTAGCGGGTGGGTTAACAGTGGGTGGTTTGACAATTGGAGCCTCGGCCGCTCCCTCTTCCTTCAGGCTATCGCTATCCTTAGGCTCCGCAGCCAGTTCGACCAAGTGGGCTCGTTCCAAGGCGCGGTAATATTCCGGGCGGGAATGGCGGTAATGATCGGCTGGGACCTTGCCGTTCAACCACGCGGTATCCATCGGGTAGACGAGGGGGTCGAAGATCACCATGTAGAAGTGCCACAGCAGGATGGAGAACGTAGCCAGCAGCGCTTCGTAGTAGTGGATGGCGGTGGCCGCGTCTGACACCCATTTAGGCAGATAGCGCAGGGTGAAATTGTTGAACCACAGCAGAACACCGGAGACTGTCATCACTGCCGTGCCCCACAGAAACGCCCAGTATTCTACTTTCTCCGCGTAGTTGAATTTCGCGAATCGCGGTTCGACTTTCGTGAGCCCCATATTGTAGGAGAGCACCTGCACGAGATCGGTGGCATCCTTGATCTGGGGCAGCATGGCTTTCAGGAACAGGCGGTCCCGCCGGTTTAGCGCGAGGTGAATTACGTGGTAGAGAGTGGCAGCGACCAGCACCACCGCCGCGGTGCGATGCACTGCGCCACGAACAGCGAAGTGGCCCTCCCAGAGCAACAGAGGGCGCGCCCACCAGGCCTCAGGATACTTCAGCGCGAATCCGGTGAAAACCAGGGTGGGGAAGCTGAGAATCACGCCCCAGTGGGCGATGCGGAAGTTGCGATTCATGCGGGATACTTGCGCGCCGGTTTCATGGCGCGGCTGGCGGCGGATTAGCTTGGCCAGAAAGTCGAGCAGGTTGTGCACGATCATGAAGCCGAGCGTCAGCGGGATCAGCGCCAGGTAAGTCCAGCGGATCCACTTTACGACCGGAGGTGCGTCACCGGTTGACGTGCGCACGTGTACCGGCCCGATGACGAAGTGTGCGCCGGCGCCGGCGTGGCAATTCCCGCACGTTTTTGAGAGGTTCGCCGCATTCACGGTCGAGCGCGCGTCCTTC
>JBELAE010000151.1:0-10731 GCA_049509155.1 Candidatus Sulfotelmatobacter sp. | reverse complement strand
ATCTGCTGGTGTTAGCGCTGGGCGATGCGGGGCGTCACGTGCGGGCGGCGATTGGGGTTTCGGCGTTGCCGCGGAACGCGCTGGTGGAAGTGCAGATGACGGTGGAGATCGAGGGCTGATGGCCGAGTTCACACTTTCCGCCGAGCCGACGCATTCACGCTGGAACCGGGCGCTGGAGGCGCGATTGCGCGTCGCTCCGGGGGATACGGTGCATCTGGAATGCGTGGATTCGAGTGGGGCGCAGGTGCGTCCGGGAATGAACGTGGCGGAGTTCCTGCGGATTGATCGGGGCCGCATTCACGCGCTGACCGGGCCGATTTTTTTGGAGGGGGCTGAACCTGGGGACGTACTGGAGATTGATGTGCTCGAAGTCGCGCACAAGGGTTGGGGCTGGTCGAGCGTGATTGCGGGACTGGGCTTTCTGAAGGAGCGATTTGCGGAGCCGTATTTGTTTCATTGGCAACTCGAAGGGGCGGTCAGCCGGTCGCTGGCTCCGGCGGTGGTTGCGCTGCGGCCATTTTGTGGCGTGATGGGAGTGGCTCCGGGTGAGGATGGAGAGTTTCGGACGCGGCCGCCGGGAAGGTTTGGCGGCAACATGGATGTGCGAGAGTTGTCGCAGGGAAGCAAACTTTACTTGCCGGTGCTGAATCGCGGGGCGCTTTTTTCGGCGGGGGATGCGCACGCGGCGCAGGGGGATGGAGAAGTTTGCATCAACGGGATTGAGTGTCCGGCGGATGTGTCGCTGCGATTTTATCTGCATAAGCGGCGGGCGCTGGCGGGGCCGGTGGTGGAGTCCGCGGTGTCGCGGGTGCATGCGGAAGAGGAAGCGTGGATTGTGGTGGAGTCGGGGAGCGATGCCATCGCGGCCGCGCGTGCGGCGACTTCGCGCATGATTGATTTGCTGGTGGAGCGGTGGGAGTTTAGTGAAGTGCATGCTTATTTGCTATGCAGCGTGGCAATGCATTTGCGGTTGAGCCAGGTGGTGAACGAGCCGATGATTACGGTGAGCGCGGCGATTCCGAAACATGTGCTGCCGGGGAGGAGATTGTTTTGAACGTCTACGGAGATTATGCGAATTAACGATCCTGAGGTTGTTGCCGAGTTGCGGGACTTGTATCCGCGATATGAAGCGGCGCTGGTGAATAACGATGCAGCGGCGTTGATCGGAATGTTTTGGACTTCGGAGCTGGCGATGCGGTTCGGTGTCGCGGAGAATTTGTATGGCATTGAGGAGATTGCGGCTTTTCGCAAGGGGCGGGCGCCGGTGAATTTGGCGCGAACGATTCGGCGATTGGATATTGTTACGTTCGCGCGCGACTATGGCAGCGTCACGCTGGAATTTGAACGGGCCGTGGATGGGCGTACGGTTTCGGGACGACAGAGCCAGGTATGGGTGCGCTTTGCGGAAGGGTGGAGGATTGTTGCGGCGCACGTTTCACTGCTGCCGTAGTTGGCGCGGTGCTAGCCGCACGGAAACTCGAGAGGCCGGTCCGCCGAATAAACGCTTCAGGCATCCCTACGGGATGCGGTTCCGCATATGCGCGGCTACCCCGCCAGTGAACTGGCGGGCTATTTTCACGCGTCTCTTCGGGACGATCCTTTTATACATTTATGCGGCACTCACGGTGACTGAGAGCGTTTCGACGGGCGCGTGGTGGTAGAGGGTTTGCAGTTCCGCTGCGGACTGGAAGACGGCGCCTTTGATTTGGCGCGCGGGGAAATGAAAAGTTAAGGACGGCTCGGCGAGGGGGTACGGATCGAGCACGAAGTGGCGCGGGGCGACTGAGGTGACATTCACGCGGGTGCGGGTGCCGTCGCGCAGGGGCAGGGGATGCAGCAGGTGGGCGGCGCGGCGGAAGTCGACGCAGGTCAGCAGGGAGAGATTGTCGGTGGCTTGCAGCAGGCGGAAATGATCGAGGATTGCGGCTTCTGTGGTTTGTTCGGGGGTGAAGCGTGGATCGGAGGCGATCTGCTGTCGCAGAGATTGTTGCAGAGCCTGCTGCTGATCGAGAAAGTTGTCGAGCAAGGGCAACTGATCGGGCGCGATGGTGGAGCGGTCGGCGTGGTCGTGCAGCAGGCTGTAGGTATGCATGGAGATGAGGACGGCAGCATAGGGATCTTCGGAAGCGATCGAGCGGACGGCACGGTCGCGGACCGCAAGATAGTCGGGCAAGTCGATTTCTTCGAAGGCGGAATACTTGCCGACCAGTTCGGTGGAGAACGCGCTGGGCTTGCCCTGACGGGTGATCTGGGGAGTGGCGTCGCGGGCGGACCAGCCATCGTCGTGGCAGGAGATGCCTTTTAGGACGTGGGCGCGGGGTTCGGGCGGGAGGAAGTGGTCGTTGCCCCAGCGCTCGGCGAAGGCTCCGGCTAGGCGGGCGTGGTCGGGATGGGTTACCAGCCAGTATCCGGTTTCGGTCTCAAGGCGTAGCATGTGGCCTCTCTTCTTTATTCACTCAACCTTCTTCACTCAACTTCCGGGGTGCGGGCGGATTCGTGCCAGCGGTGCAGGAAATACCATTCGAGAAACATGACCAGAAAAAAGAAGCTGAAGCCGAGTAGCGTTGCCGCCAGCACAAGGGCGAACAGGTAGTCGGTTTGCAGTTGGGATGAGGCGTAGAGGATGGAGTAGCCGAGTCCGCCTTCTCCGACGCGGCTGGAGCCGGCGTAGAGTTCGCCGGTGATGGCGCCGATCACGGCAATTCCGCTGGCGATACGGATGCCGACGAACAGCGACGGGACGGCGTGGGGCAGACGCAACTTGAACAGCAATTGGCGAGGCGATGCGTTGTGCATGAGGAAAAGGTGGACCATGTTTTCTTCGACGCTGACGAGGCCCTGGGTGGTGTTGGCGATGACGGGGGCGAGCGAAATGATGAAGGCGATGAGGGTGACGGAAACCGTGCCCGCACCTACCCAATTCAGAATTAAGGGTGCAATCGCGATGATGGGGACGGTTTGCAAGAGCAGAGTGTAGGGGTAGAACATGCGGCGGATCCAGCGCGATTGAGCGAAGAGCAGGGCGATGACGACGCCGGCGATGATGCTGGCGAGCAATCCTCCTAGGGCTTCTTCACCGGTGATGGCGAAGGCGGTTGCGAGCGAGGGCAGGTGGGCGCTGACGGACTTTGCCACTGCCCACGGGGAGGGCAGCATGAAGGGTTTCACGGAGAAGATCAGCAGGATCAGTTGCCAGAGCAGGAGCAGGGCTGCGAGAACTGCCAGGGCGCTGGCCAGGGAGATTAGTTTTTGTTTCATGTTGGTGAGGGGCATTCGAGAATCCTGTTTTAAATCATCTTCAGGTCGCCGTTCGATATGGATGCGAGCCAAACGCGCGATTTATTCGCCCGCAAAGAACGCGGGCGATTCGCGCGGCTCGCCCAGATCCCTCGCTGCGCGAAGAACGCTTGCTCGGGATGACAAACGAAATTTGGAACCCTCATTATCATTTTTGTGAAGTTTTCATCCTCCTGATTGTGAGCGGGCTTCGCGCAGGGTGTGGGAGACTTTGCCTACGAGGGCGTCGAACTCGGGGGCGGTGCGCAACTCGGCGGTGCGGGGGTGTGGGAGATCGACGGGAAGTTGGGCGAAGACCCGTCCGGGATTGGGGGCCAGCACGACGATGCGGGTGGAAAGAAAAACTGCTTCCGCTACGGAGTGGGTGACGAAGACGGCGGTCCATTTTTGCTCGGCGCGCAGGCGCAGGATTTCTTCGTTGAGGTGGTCGCGGGACATTTCGTCGAGGGCGGCGAAGGGCTCGTCCATGAGCAGGAGGCGGGGATTGGTGGCCAGGGCGCGGGCGATGGAGACGCGCATTTTCATGCCGCCGGAGAGTTCGCGAGGATAAGCGGCGGCGACGGGGCGCAGGCCGACGAGATCGAGCAGGGTGGACACTTTTTGTTCACGGCGGACGCTGGGCGCGCCTTCGAGTTCGAGGGCGAGGGCGACGTTTTGACGAACGGTGCGCCAGGGGAGAAGAGTGGCGTCCTGAAAAATGTAGGACATGGTTTCGCGGGCGTTCTTCGGGGTCATGCCGTCGACCTGGATGGTGCCGGCGGTGGGCATGGTCAGGCCGGAGATCAGTTTGAGGACGGTGGATTTGCCGCATCCTGAGGGGCCGATGATGGTGACGAATTCACCTTTCGCGATGGTCAGGTTCAGGGCTTCGAGGACGCACGGGCGGTCGCTGTAGCGTTTGGTGACGCCGGAAAATTCGATCTCGGGGACGGTGACTTGGCGAGTCATTCGGCGGACTCGCGCGATTCTGGTTTGCGGTGTTCTGGCTCGAGGCCTTCTGGGTCGCGGCCTTCTAGCTCGCACAGGGGCAAGTAGAGGGACGAGGTGTGGGTGGGATCGTGGTAGACGATCTGGGTGGAGCGTTGCCAATCCCATGACGTGGCGCGGGATGAGGGGACGGCGGTTCCGGGATTTCGATCGTAGAGCGGGAAAGCGCTGCTGGCGATTTCGAGCCTGATGCGTTCGCCGGCGGCGAAGGCGCACGAGGTAGGTTCGAGGTCGAATTGCCAGCGATGGATGGTGTCGGAGGTGTAAGTGGATTTCGCGAAGAGCCAACTGGAGCGGGCGATGCCGATGCAAATGAATTCGGTTGCGCCGGTGGGACGCAGGCGAATTAGTTTTGCGGTGAGGTCGGTGTGGGCGGAAGAAGTCGCGCAGTGAATCACGACGCGGGGCGCGCCTAAGATCCGCAGGGGATGGGCTAGGGGCGCGGTCGTATATATAAGGATGTTGTTGCCCAACTCGAGCGACGACTGGTCGAACTGGCCGCTCTGCGCGGAAGGGCCGCCGGGAGCCAGCACGGGGACTTCGGGATCGTAGACAAAGATGTCACAGGGCTCGTTGGTGCTGGGAGGCTGGGTTGAGAGCGTGCCATCGCCTTTGCGGGAATTGGCTTTGCCGGCGCTGTGGAGATAGAGGGCGTGGTCTGGTTGTTCGGGAAAGGCTTCGGCGGTGCGCCATTGATTTTCTCCGAGAACGAAATGGCGGATGGGCGGTTCGTGGGTGAACTCTCCGGAATCTTTCAGCCAGTGGTTGAACCAACGCAGGAGGAGCGAATCGGTATCGAGCAGAGACGAGTCGCCGAAATCGGCGGCGCCGGCGCGATCTCCCCAGGGGATGTGGATCCAGGGGCCGGCGACTAGATACTGGTTTTGGCGGGCGTGAGCGGTCGCGGCGGATTGGCGGAGGGCTTGGAAGCCGTCGATGCTGGCTTTGAGATAGGTGTCGTACCAGCCGGAGATGTGAAGCGCGGGGATTTGGATGCGGGTGAGGGAGTCGCTCACGTCCATGGAGGTCCAATATTCGCCGGGCTCTGGGTGATCGAACCAGTCGAGGACATATTGGGGCAGGCCTTCGGCGTGCAGCGCGGGATGATTGCGGAACGGTAGGACGGTGGTTTGTGCGGGCAGGTTGGCCCAGGCTTGTTCGAGCTTATCGCTGGCTTCGCGGAGATGCTTGCGGCGGGCATCGGCCTTCAACAGCTGCAATCCCCAGCCGAGAGTTGAGGCCAGACGCAGAGCTCCATGGTGATAGAACCAGCCGTGGTAAAGGTCGGCGGCGGTCATGCCGGGAGCGATGCAGAGTAAACCCTCGGGCTGCGCGGAGGCGGCTAGGAGTTGCGTGATGCCTTGATAGGAGAAGCCGTACATGCCGATGCGGCCGTTGGATTCGGGGCGGGTGCGGAGCCAGGCGATGGTTTCGGCGCCGTCGCGGGCCTCGTTGCGGAAAGGATAGAACTCGCCCTGGGAGTCGCCGCGGCCGCGGACATCCTGGATTACGACGTTGTAGCCGTGGCGTGCAAACCAGATGGGATGGGCGTAGACCACCGTGGAGGCGATGTCGCGGCCGTAGGGCTGGCGCATCAGGAGCGTCGGGTGAGGACCGGGCGCGCGGGGATGGTAGTGATCGGAAACTAACTCGACGCCGTCGGACATGCGGAAGCGTATGCCGCGTTCGAGCCGGACTTCGCTCTGACAATCCGGGTTGCCGCAATCCACGAGGGGGGCTGAGGTCGGCGTTCGGGTCATGGGGTCGGTGGGTTGGGGTAGCGGGCCATGGCTTGGAGGGCTGCGGCTAGGCGCGTTGCTGCTTGATCGAGCCAGCGTGCGCCGTTCTCGGCGGTCGCGGGCCTGGGATCGCCCATTACGCCGCTGGAGGCGATGTCGCGGGTGAGCCAGGCAAAAGTTGCGGGAGCGTTTTCGGGTAACAAGAGTTCTGGATGGGCGATGTCGGCGATGTAGTTGACGGTGTAGGCGGAGCGATCGACTAGTTCGGGGATGGACGCGAGGAGTAGCGCGGTTTCGACCTCGCCGGCGTGGAAGCCGTAGGCTTTTTCTTGCGGACTCAGGCCTTCGAAGGAGATTCCGCCGGAGCCGTGCAGGGCGAAGGTGCGGAGTGCGAACTCGGCGCGGAGGTCGCGGGCCATCACGTCGATCAGGGCAGTGTTGCCGCCGTGGGTGTTGTAGAGGACTAGCTTTTGAAATCCCGACTTGGCGATGCTGGAGCCTAGGTCGAGTAAGACTGCCATGAATGTTGAAGCGCTCACGGAAAGCGTTCCGGGAAAACCGATGTGCTCGTTGCTTTTGCCGTAGTGGACTGCGGGGAGCGCGTAGACGGGAAGGTCCGCGGGGAGTTTGGCCAGGGCGTGACCGAGGAGGAGGTGGTTGATGAGAGTGTCGGTGGCGAGAGGCAGGTGGTGGCCGTGCTGTTCGATGGCGGCGGTGGGCAGGACGAGCAGAGTCGATTCGCGGGATAGGGCGTCGACTTGCTTCCAGTTCAGGTAGGCGAAGTTGCGGGAGTCGGGGATCCAGGTCTTCATGGGGTGGGGACCGTTTCGGTTGCTGGTGTCGGCGTTTGTGCGGGCGCTTCTTTTTTTATCGGCATGACCGCTTCTTTTGCTGCTTCTGTGACCGCAGCTTCTGGTTTGAAGGTGATCATTTTGCCGGGATTGAGCAGGCCTTTGGGGTCGTAGCGGTGCTTGGCTAGGAGTTGAACGTTGTCGGGGCGGTAGCGGCCTCCACCTTCGACGTTGTTGACGTGGGGGTTGGCGACGAAGACGCCGCTGGCGCGGCAGAAATCGATGATCTCGTTCAGGCGGGCTTCGGTGGAGTAGTAGACGAGCGGGATGGAGCCGGGAATGACTTGGCCGGCGCCGTTTTTCATGAACTCGATGTGAAAGAGAATTTCGTTGGGGAAGCGGTCTTTCAGTTTGCGAAATTGATCGCGGACGGTGGCGGGATCGAATCCACATTGCAGGTAGGTCCAGGCGGGATCGGTTTTCAAGGCCCAGAGGGTGGTGTGGTTCCAGGTGTAGTCGGAGAGCAGTGGGAGAGTGCGCAGGCCGTGATAGGGGGCGGAGTAGGTGATGGTTGCGCCGTTTTTTGTGGCGTCGATTTGTTGCAGCTCGGCTTCGAGTTGCGCGAGTTGTGCGGAGGCGATTAGGAAAAAGCTGAGAGCTTTGCCGTGTGGTGCGTATTGCCGCACGGGAGCGAAGAAGGAGGGGATGGGCCATTCGAAGGTGGTGACCAGGCGCTTGGTCCACGCATGATCGGTGGCAATGCGTTCGCTGAAGTCGAAGGCGGAATCGAAATGGTCGAAAGCGACTACGCACTGTGACCACTCGATGGCTGGGGTTAAAGCGAGCCAGATGCGGGTGATGACGCCGTTGGTGCCCCAGGCGTGCAGGATGTCGTGGATGGCCTCGCCGTCGTGGCGGACGATGCGCGGGTTCGCTTCCATGGTGACGACTTCTAGGGCGCGAACGGTGCTGAAATCGCGGAGGCCTCCGTGGGCTACTGAGCCGATGCCGCCGGAGCCGCCGCCGAGAAATCCGCCGAGCGAGGCTTTGACGATGGTGGAGGGATAGCAGCGCAGTTCCCAGCCGAGCTTGCGGGCTTCGGTTTCGAGCACGCCGAGGCGCACGCCGGGTTCGCATACGGCCACGCCGTCGGGTTGAATGGATTCGATACGGTCCATGCGTGCGAGGTCGAGCACCACTCCACCGTGGAGCGGGACGGCTTGGCCATAGTTGCCGGTGCCGGCGCCGCGTGCGGTTACGGGGAGATCGTTGACGTGACAATAGCGGAGAACCGATTGAACCTCGGATGCGGTGATGGGCTGCACGACCACGTCGGCGACTTTGCCGTCGAGTTGTGAGCGCAATACGGGGGAGTACCAGTAGAAATCCCGGGAAAGGCGCTCGACGACTTGCGGCTGGGTGAGGACGCGGGCGTCGTCGCCGAGGATTGCGGACAGTGCCGTGATGTGACGTGGATCCATGAGTGGTGGAGCGTTGGGTTTTATGGTTTGCCTGCGCCGTTCTTGCCTGAAGCTTTCTTGCTTGGGTGCTGCTTACTCGAAGTCCAAGTGCGGAATGCTTTTTGCATGTTGGGGTGCGTAAAGAGCGTGTTGCAGAGCTGGCGTAACAGGGGACCCTCGACCTGGCAGGGCATATCGGCACGGTGCGCGACTTCGGTTGCTGGAATGTGAATCTGCAGGCAGTAGCGGTTGGCGTCGGCGATGGTGGCGCCGAAAACCACGCGGTCGAGCCGGGCCCACAGAGCGTTGGCCATGCACATGGGACAGGGTTCACAGGTCGAATACATGGTAAATCCGGCCAGAGACGGGCGCTTGAGCTTCCTGCAGGCCTGGCGAACGGCTCTTACTTCGGCGTGCGAACTGGGATCGTTTTCGCGGCGGACGGCGTTGGTGGCTCGCAGGAGGGGCTTGCCGGTTTTAGTGTTCACTATCAATGCGCCGAAGGGCACGGGCGATTTCGTCTCGAGGGTGCGTGCAGTGAAGCGGTGGATGGCGCGCATGTGTTTTTCGTCGTTCTTTGCATTGCTCTTTACGTTCTCACCAACGCTCTCACCGAGCGTGGCAGCAACGTTTCCGACCGGCACGGGCATGGGGCAATCTAGCACGTGGATCGCAAGGGGTCACAATCGGAAAATCCGTTTGGCGGGATAACTATTTCTTATGGGGAGCGAAGGGCGCGGTCCTGCTAGGCTGCTATTCACGATTTTCGCTGGCTCAATCAGGGCAGCACCGGCTCATGCGCAAACTGGCGTCTTCCATTCCGTGTTGCCTGTTGATTTTTCTGACGGCAAGTCTGCTGCAGAGTTGTCACAAAGTGGCGAACGAGGCGAAGGCAGGCCCGGGGCTGACCAAAGTGATCCTGCAGGCGGATTGGTATCCGCAGCCGGAGCATGGCGGGTTCTACACGGCGCTGGCCAAGGGATATTACAAGGAAGAAGGTCTCGACGTAAGCATTCAGCCTGGGGGACCTTACGTGACGGCGGCGCAACAGGTGGCGGCGGGTGGGGCGCAGTTCGGGATGGGAGCGTCGGATACGATTCTGGAGGCGGTGGCGGACGGGCAGCCTTTGATTGCCGTGGCGGCGACGATGCAGCATGATCCGCAGGGGATTATGGTGCGGAAGGATTCGCCGGTTCATTCGTTTGCCGATCTGAACGGACATACGGTGGCCGTCAAGGCGGGATCGACGTGGTTTGAGTATCTGGTGAAACGTTACCAGTTGGATCGGGTGCGGGAGATTCCGGCGACTTACAGCGTGGCGAATTTTGTGGCTGATCCGGAATATATTCAGCAGTGCTTTCCGACTTCAGAACCGTTCTTTGCGCGGCAGGCCGGGATTGAAACGCGCGTTATGCTGATCAGCGACGCCGGGTACAGCCCGTACCGGGTGATGTTTACTACGCAGGATTTTCTGAAGGAGCATCCGGAGACCGTGACGAAATTTGTGCGGGCATCGCTGCGCGGGTGGCGCGATTATTTGAATGATCCGGCGGCGGCCCATGCGGTGATTGCGAAACTGAATCCGGCATTGAATGCTGATTGGATGCAGTTCAGCTGGCAGGCCTTGCGGGACGGGCATTTCGTGACCGGCGAGGATGCGAGCGGAGCGCAGTTGGGGGAAATGAATCCGGAGCGGTGGGCGACGATGTATCAGCAGCTCTTTGATCTGAAGATCATTACAAAGCCGTTCGACGCGAAGGTGGCGTATACGCTGCAGTTTGTGGCGGCGCGGTAGGGAGCGAAGCCGGCTGGGGCTAAAGCCCCTTTCAAAAAAAGGCTTTATCGCAGCGCTGAAAGCGCTGCGCCACCCAAAACCGGTCGAGCTTCGCTCGACGGACGGCCGGGGGCGGCCGTCCCCACATACCACCCAATCGGCGGCGCAGCGGCTTGCGTGGAATCCTTGGGATCAATAAGATAGCTGCGCCTGCCATTGGGCCTTACGGCATGATCGGCCAGAACATTTCCCACTACCGGATCGTTGAGAAACTGGGCGGCGGAGGGATGGGTGTCGTTTACAAGGCCGAGGACACGAAGCTGAAACGCTTTGTGGCTCTGAAGTTTCTGCCTGACGATGTGGCGAAAGATCCGCAGGCGCTGACGCGCTTTCAGCGGGAGGCGCAGGCGGCTTCGGCGCTGAACCATCCTAATATCTGCACAATTTATGAGATCGACGAGCACGATGGACACACGTTCATCGCGATGGAGTTTCTTGACGGGCAGACGCTGAAGCATCGCATTGGCGGGCGGGCGATGGATGTGGAGTCGCTGCTGGGGATCAGCATTGAGATTGCGGATGCGCTGGATGCGGCGCACACGCGCGGGATTGTGCATCGCGACATCAAGCCGGCGAATATTTTTGTGACCAAGCGCGGGCAGGCGAAGCTGCTCGATTTTGGG
>JBELAE010000150.1:0-10861 GCA_049509155.1 Candidatus Sulfotelmatobacter sp. | reverse complement strand
CCGCAAACCCAGCCACCGCATTCACGTACCCGTTCACTCCCACAACACTTTTTACCGCATCGAGCGACCCCAAGTGCCGCTGCAGCACCGCCAGCAAAGTCAGCGCGCAAGCCCGCGCCGCCGCATAACCGTCGTCAATTGTCCTGTCGTGCCCCACAATCCCGGTAATCAGGCCGTCAGGACCGGTCGAGATCACCCCCGACAAATACACCATGCTGCCCACCGTCTTGGCTGGAAGATAATTCCCCCCCGGCGCCGGCAAACTCGGCAGCACAATCCCCAGTTCTTTGAGCCGCGCTTCCCTTCCCGTTGCCACGATCCGAACCTCCGCCCAGAGAGTGACGTCAATCTAACACACCGCTCGCCGCCGCCAAATACCGCTTGCATCTCCTGCTCCCCGCGCTAACATGTCCCATGCAATCACCCTCGACAGCCCTGCTAGCCGCCGCCGTGCTTATACTGGCCGCTAGCCTCGGACATGCGCCCGCCGCGCCTTTATCCCCTCGGTTGCACACCGAACGCTCATCCCCTTTCGACCTGGAATTAGGCGGCGAAGAATTGCGCGGCGAACCCTCTCTCCCTCCCGGCACAACCCGCTACCTCACCCGCGACGACCTACTGACCCTGCCTCAGGTCACCTACACCGTAACGGATGACGCAAACTTTACCGGCCCCACCGAGGTCAGCGGCATCCTACTAGAGGACCTGGCCCAAGCCCTCACCGCGTCCCCGAATTCCGACCTGCTAGTCGCGATCTGCAGCGACGAATACCGCGCCAATTACCCTCACTCCTACATCGCCGCGCATCATCCCCTTCTGGTTTTGAAAATCAACGGCCAGCCTCCCGCCGGCTGGCCAAAGGATTCCGAGACGCACCGCTACGATATGGGCCCCTACCTGATCTCGCACGCCAGGTTTTCCCCCGCCTTCAAGATCTTTTCCCACGCCGACTCCGCGCAAATTCCCTGGGGCGTAGTACGCCTTGAGTTCCGCAACGAAAAGACCGTCTTCGACGCCATCGCCCCGCGCGGCCAGCAAGCCGCGGATCCAGCCGTGCAAGCCGGTTACCGCATCGCGCAACAGAATTGCTTTCGCTGCCACAACAGCGGCCCCGAAGGCGGCATGAAGTCCGGACATCCGTGGCTCGTGCTCTCCGCCTGGGCCACTGCCTCTCCGCAATACTTCACAGACTACGTGCGCCATCCCCAGTCCCGCAATCCGGCCGCGCAAATGCCCGGCAATCCCGGCTACGACGACGCCACCATGGCCGCGCTCATCTCTTATTTCAAAACCTTCCAGTCCTCCACGCAAGCCAACCCATCGGCTCAAAACAAACCATAGCCTCAAGAAAAATGGCACGAACACAAGCGGGAAAAAAGCAGATCAAAGATAGAGCAGCTCAAAAGATCGAGAACAGGAGAAACAAAACCCGTGACCTTGCGCGTAGCCAAAATCCTTCTGGTTCTTGCGGTAGCCGGTTTCTACTCCTTCGTCGTCCTCGACAACACCACCGACTACCCATCGAACTACCAGTTCGTGCGCCATGTTCTCATGATGGACTCGACTCTCCCCGGCAATCACGCCATGTGGCGCGCCCTCAATTCGCCGGCATGGCACACTCTCTTCTACGTATCCATCATCGCGTGGGAAGCCGTTACCATGATTCTCTGCTGGTGGGGTGGACTTCGTCTGATCCGCGTCCTGCGTGGAAGCGCAGAAGCTTTCAATCAATCCAAGCGCCTCGCCATCGCAGCCCTCACCGCCGCGCTCCTCATGTGGCTGGTCGCCTTCCTCGCTGTCGGCGGCGAGTGGTTCCTCATGTGGCAGTCGAAAACCTGGAACGGTCAGGACGCAGCCTTCCGCATGTTCGCCGTAATCGGCATCGTCCTCTTGCTGGTGGCCCAGCCAGACACCGACTCGCAACCCTAGCGCGCATTCGCAATAACAAAAAAACGCGGCGGACTCACAGTTCTATAAGAGGGCATCCGGTTCCGAGGAGCGAATTTCCCGTCCGCTGGGCCGGTTGTGCATCTCGCAGTGTGAGATGCCGCGCCTGAATCCTAGAACTCGTCTTCCATCGATCTCAACGTAGCTGCCATTGCAAAAGATCAACAATTCGTCTTCACCTTCTCGTTTTTTTTGCCAGCAAACGAATTCGGCATTGCTGGCGACCCTCCCCTGGCTCCATAGTCGTCCCGCCTGGGCGAAGAAGAAAAAACATTCTTCCGATGGCGTGCTGTAGAGATAGGCCTTGACGGGCATCGACGGAGCTACCTGCATTGGCATCAGGGTTCCCGGGATTTCACGGGCTTCTTCTAACGGGATCAGCAAGGTCACAAATTCAGCCGGCAGCTCGGTGACGGTTCCGAAATTGAACACGATCGCAGATTCTTTTTTGCCATAGACAGGCGACCAAATCTCATGTCGAACCTCTTCGGACCATCCATGTTTATCCGCGCCCAAAACTGCCAGTCCGCGGGAACTCTCCTTCACTTCGAATAAGTGGTCACTGCGCAACTTCATGTCGGGCCCTAAATGCCAGGCGACATCGAGGCGGCGTTGGTGCTGCCCCAGAACAAGATCTCGGACCAGGAAGAGCCCGGAATGCAATGACACAATCCATCGACGGTGCTGGACCGGGGATGCAAGTCGGCCGTAGCCATCGTGGCTCCCGATAAAAAAATTGAACTCTTTTCCCGCGATCCATTGTTCAACTTTCGTGTGACTGAGCCGAGTCCAGGCAAACGGACCCGCAGGTTCGGACTGGCTCAAGCCGTCTAC
This sequence comes from Candidatus Sulfotelmatobacter sp., assembly GCA_049509155.1. Taxonomy (GTDB): domain Bacteria; phylum Acidobacteriota; class Terriglobia; order Terriglobales; family Acidobacteriaceae; genus Sulfotelmatobacter. The sequence continues at coordinate 8,080 of JBELAE010000150.1, read as the reverse complement.
CGTAAGCGTGTTGTGCATGGCCGTACTCCGGAACAAGTTGCGCTCCGCGCCGTCACCGACATACTCGAATGTGCCCGGATCGATGAGCAGGGAGTGCCCTTGAGATTGCAGGCAGATACTCAGTGCATCAGCGTGGCCGTGTCCGGCATTCTGGTCACCGCGGGGAGCGGCCGCGATCACCAACTGACTCACGGGACTTGAGGCGGTGAGGATGTAGACTCCGGCGGTCGGCAAGCTGGCGGAAGCCTTGCCTGTTGGCTGCGACTGAAGGCGATCCCAGTCGGCAACGCCCTGTTCTCCCAGCAGCCAGACCGTCTCCTCGCGCAGTTCTCCCGCCACTGCTTTGAAATCTCCTCGATGGAAAAGCACGGCTCCAGTCGCAAGAGGATCCAACAAGTGCTCGCTGCGGTTACGTCTGGGATCGAACAGCCGGCCTCCGTCGTCGTCGCCCAATCGCGGCGGAGCGCCGGCGCGCCCGAGCAGCAATAGAGCGTCCAGCATTGTCTCCAGAGTCTTCGAGAATTCGCCTGGAATCGTTAGTCCATTGAGACTAGCCAGCACTGCCGCGTGCAAGAAAAAGTCAATCGCGTAGACGTGGTAATAGCTCGACCGCTCGAAGTGGAAACCATCAGCCAGGACCTGACGTCGAGATTCTCGCAAAACAATTTCCCAGCCGCGGGACTTCCAGTGGTCTGCGCGAGAGATTTCCGGGCACATGGTTCCCAGAAATAGCAACGCAACACCTTCGCCCAGCAGATGCGTGTTGGGGGAAAAATACGTCGAGAGGTAGCGCTCGATATAACGCCCGTTCAGAGCCTGAGCCCGGAGCCACTCCTTGCGAAACTCTGGTGGCATTGCAGACGTCCCCGCCAGCAGTTTATACATCCAGATCCAGGAGAGGCTGCGGAATGCCACTTCCAGACTGCTCGCCCAATTGATACCGACGGCGTAAGGGTTTTCCGTGTGCCAGTGGCGCCATTGCTGAAAGATCTCGTCGGCATAGCGCCGATCTTTCGTGAGCCGGAAGGCCTTAGCCAACGTGACCAGGTGCTGATGACGGTTCAATTCCCACGTAACTTTGCTGTCCCCGACCTCGTCAAAATCGAGGTAACGGATCTTATAAAATGCCTTTTTCGGTGCCTGTTTGCCGTGAACCCGATCGAGATGCCACTCGATGGGGTCGCCATAATCCAGGTCTTCATAACCGAGTAGATCAAACTCGTGACGGCAGATTTTGTCCGCTTGTCGAACGATCTGCTCAGCCTGCTGCGGCAATCGTTGACGTATCAAATGCAGCACTCGCTCTACAGACTCAGGCGCGAAGAAAAATCGTGCGGGTGTGAGGTTCGCCGAGCCAACCATGCCGCTTGAAAAATCGAACCCGAGCTTGGAGAGGAACGAGTCGGCACGCTTGGACAGTTCCTGCCGGCTGCGATCGAGGATTTCGTGCCGATTCATGCCCGCCAGCCGGGCGGCAATCTGTAGCCACGATCTACTCGGCATGGCGAGATCCGGACCCGACCTTACGCAGCGAAATCATAGGTCCATGATCGCATAGACAGTGCCTAAGCCCGGGGCCAAGGCCACATTGAGGAAGCAATCAATCTCCATGGCGCACTTGCCCGTTCATGACTCGCTCTCCTTCGCGCAGCATGGGATGCCGGCGGGTACAGGGTCCGCGCGACAGATCTTTTAACACGACTTTCATTCTGCCTTAACCTGCGCCTGCTAGAGTTGCTGATTTGCGCCGCGCACCCGGAAGGCCATCCCGGAGCTTAAATTGATGACGGTTAATTTTCGACGTTCAAAATCGTAGATTCGTGTCGGAGGACCCGTGAAGTACAGCAATCCCATCTTGATGGTAATCGCTCTGCTCTGCATTTCGGGGTGCGGCGCAAGCAGTACGCGCGCCAAAATTTCTACCCCCACTTCCAACGTTTGGACCTGGGTGGGTGGCGCCGAGGTCGTCAACCAAATGGGGACCTATGGAGCTCAGGGATCGGCTGCCGCCACCAACTTTCCTGGGGCGAGACAACAGAGCGTTCGTTGGACCGATACGTCCGCAAATTTCTGGCTGTTCGGTGGCTCTGGTTACGATGCGACCGGTACGCCGGGGAACCTCAATGACCTGTGGGAGTACAGCTCAAGCCAATGGACATGGATGGGCGGGTCGAACGCGGCCAATCAAACCGGGATGTATGGAACTCTGGGAACGGCTGCGGCCGGCAACGTTCCCGGAGCACGAAACAGCGGAGTTGGCTGGATCGATAAGTCAGGAAATTTCTGGCTCTTTGGTGGATCGGGCAACGACTCGACCGGGACTCAGGGCGACCTCAACGATTTGTGGAAGTACAGTGCGGGCCAATGGACGTGGCTGGGTGGCGCGAACATGGTCGACCAAACCGGGACGTACGGAACTCTGGGAACGGCTGCAACCGGCAATATTCCCGGTGGGCGATTCCATAGTGTTAGCTGGACTGATGCGTCTGGAAATCTCTGGCTTTTTGGCGGGAACGGCTACGACTCAACCGGGACCCCGGGTTATCTCAACGATCTATGGGAGTACAGCGCAGGCCAATGGACATGGATGGGCGGGGCGAGCGTGGTCAGCCAAACCGGGACCTACGGAACTCTGGGAGCGGCTGCAGCCAGCAACGTTCCGGGGGCGAGACAGAAAGCCGTTAGCTGGACCGATGCATCAGGAAATTTCTGGCTCCTCGGTGGATACGGCTACGACTCTGTCGGAACCCTGGGTTACCTCAATGACTTATGGAAGTACAGCGCAGGCCAATGGACGTGGATCGGGGGGTCGAACAAGGTCAATCAAACCGGCACTTACGGAACCCTTGGCACGGCTGCACCCGGCAACGTCCCCGGGGCGCGAAGTAGTGGAGTCGGCTGGATCGACGCGTCCGGAAATTTCTGGATCTTTGGTGGGAACGGCTACGACTCGGCCGGCACACAGGGTTACCTCGACGATCTGTGGAAGTACAGCGCCGGCCAATGGACTTGGGTGAGCGGGTCGAGCTTGGCCAACGAATCCGGGATTTACGGAACTCAGGGGACAGCTGCGTCCGACAATGTTGCCGGTGGGCGATTTCATGGTGTTAGCTGGATCGATGCGTCTGGAAACTTCTGGCTTTTTGGCGGAAACGGCTACGACTCGACCGCGACACCGGGCTCCCTAAACGACCTGTGGAAGTACGAGCCCTGAATTTGGTACGAGCCATGTTTTTGCAGCAGCGGTCGCTAATCTATTTCTGCGCCAAGAATCTTACGTCCATGATCGCGTGGATAGCGCCGGACCCTGCAATGCCGCCCTCAATAAAAAAACAGAAGGCGCCACCAAACCATGGCGCCTCCAGAAAGCCGCAACCTATTCCAGTCTACGGCAGGTAGTAGCGGAACGAAGTAAAGATCATGTTCTCCGTCGCGTTCGGGTTGCCTCCTACACCCGCCGGAGGAGTGCCTCCCACGCCCGACCAGGCGTTGCGGTCGATGTAGGAATACTGCGGTCCCCACTGAATTCGGCCCTTGGGACCGCTGTAGAAGCGGTACCAGAAGCCGATCGTCCCCTCAATGATATTGCGGGTATCGCCGGTGCAGTTCGCCGGATTCGCCGCGTTAAAACCAGTAGTTATCGGAGCGACGGGACCTGACACGGGCACGGTGCCGCTACCAGTACTACCCGGGGTGGTAGTCGGAGTGTCCACTGGAGTGGTGGGTGAAGTCGGGGGTGCTTCGGTGTAGCAACCCGAGTTCACGAACAGATTCGAGCCGTAGCCCGCGCCCTTACCGCCAACCGTATATGCCGTCCGCGCCGCGTATTCCATGCCAACATTGGCATAGATATCCAAACGCTTGGTGTGATACTCCAGGGTACCGAGACCCTGGTAATTCCTTACCGGAACCAGCACGCCATCGGGACGCGCCACGACGTCAGGCAGACCAGCCGCGCCGTATCGACCAATACCGTTACCACCAAAAAGATGGATCCCGACTTCGAACTTCTGAGCCAGGGTTGCGCGAGCGTTCAAGCCAACGCCCCCCCCGATTTTGCTGCTGTTATAGGCGCCGCTCGAATTCGGGATGTTGCCGGTGCCGCACGGGACGGGGGCAGGCAACACTCCGTTGGTTGCAGTAATGATTCCGCCGCAGGGGAAGATACGGTCGCGGAAGTCGCTGACTATTGCGAAAGCTTCGTAATGCGTCGATTTCGTCGGCTGGTAAACGAACTTCGTGATGAAATCCGGCGCCGGGTTGAAGGAGTAGTTGGCCGTAGCATTGTAGAGACCGGTGTTAGATCCCTGCGAACCGAGCACAAAGTTGTTTTGTCCCGGGGCGAGATGGCCGCCGAGCGTGGCCTGAGAATTCTCGATAGAGAAAGCCCATGTTAATTTGTCGCTGAAATTCTTGGCCACACGGAAGCCATACTGCCTGGCAAAACTGTAGCCGACGTTGTAATTCGGGTCGATCGTCAACGGCGATGCCTGGGTCCGCTGCTCGACACCCTGCCTGGTTTCGGTGACCAAGCTCCACATTTGGCCGCCGCTGAAAGTCCATCCGCTATTGAGAGCAGCCTGCGCCCATGCTTGCCTTTGGCGGAGCGTGTAGCTGTTGCTCTGGTTATTGTTCGAGGTGACGCCGGATGATAAGAAGTCTGCCTCAATATAACCGCTCAGCTTGGCGACGCCGAGTTTGCCTTCCGTCAGCATCGAGACACGGGACGCGCGGCCGGATCCGAAAGTTTCCGCCATGTGGCTCGCGGTTGCGCCGTCATACGGAATCGAGTTGAACGGCGTAGGGATGTCTGCGCCGAGGGCACGCGTCCTGGTCACCGTTTCTGCCGCCAAGTAGCCCCCGGGCGTGATTGCGACTCCCCTAAAATGCAATGTCTCCGGGCTTTCCACTGCCGCCAACATGTTCTTCTGCGTTTCTTGCAGACTCAACGCCGAGCTGGTCGCACTTTGCTTCAGGTCGGCAACATCAGTGCTAAGTTGAGCAACTGTCTGCTGCTGCTGCGCCTGCTGGGCGGCCTGCGCCACTGCCTGATCCGCCTTTGTTTGCGCAGCCGAAACCGCCGCTAGCGCCTGGTCCAAGGCCGCGTCTCTTTTTCGCAATCCGTCCTTAAGCATAGCGTTATCTCGTTGCAGGGCCTCGATCGCTTTCTGCTGCGCCGCCAAGGCATCTCTAAATTCCTGCAGTTGCGCGGCAACCGATTGCGCCGAACTGGCCTTCTTCATGGAGGCTGTCGTCGTCTGCGCCACGGAGCTTGCGATCAAGAACAGGACTACCCACGAACTGAGAATCTTCTTCATCTTCTCTCCTTATGCCTCATGGCTCAGAGGCGACTTTGCATATTCAAGTAAAATCGGACAAGCTCATCGAACCTGCTGAAGGGCTACTGAGGACTTGGCCGAATTATTCTTGGTCGGTCTCTCCACAGTCCTGTGTCGATCGCTGTATGGCGTCAAACAGAGCTTGAGAAGTCGGGTCTCGAATGTTAGCGATGTCATTCGGCTGCCTGGAATGAAGGCTATTGGCTAACGAGCACTCCAATTTCGCCGAGAGTGTCGTAATCGAAGACCAACATAGATTTCGGTATTCCGGTGTAGGCGCCAGCTCTGTCAAAGTATCCAAATAGTGACAACGTTGTTCCGTTGACCGGACCGGAAACGAACATAATGTTTCCTACGGCTGACCCTGTCAGGGGAAACGTCCCGTTGTCGACGGGGCCGTTTAGCTGCGCGCTGACTGTCAAAGTCTGATTGGCGCCTTCGGTGAGAGCCAGGGCCGCGTCGTGGGTGCCCGTCGTTAGATTCAAGGTGCCGGAGAAAGTGCCCGCTAGCTCAGGCACCTGGTTCCCTACAAAGCCGCCGGAATCGGACCCCGAAGGAAAACCCAGGTTTACTTCCCCAATTAGATCGGGACAAGTGCTGCCCGTGACCGAATAGTTTCCTGTAATTGTCGTGCCCGCGAGCACTCCCTGACCGGGCAATGAATTCCCACCCTGATCGAATGTGAGTGCGATGTTGCTGCGAGTGACGTCGGCAGAAACGCTGTTTTGTCCTGGAGTTCCTCCGGGACACACGCCGTTAACGTACCAGTTCTTCTTTTCCAGAGTAAGGATCTGAACCTGGCTCGGTCCGGTCGCGCTGCTCTGATTTCCATTGGCTGCTAGATTGGCTTCCACCAATGTCGTGCTGCCCGTAACGTTCGAGGTCACAACGAATTCGTACGCCCCGGATACGACCGAGTTCGTCGACGTGCTGCTGCCTCCGCTACAGGCCACAGTCAAGGCCAACAGCATCGCCAACAAGACGGTCCGTATTCTCATTTGCTCCCTCCCAAAATGTGTCGGCGGGTAATATTCACCATGGGCGTGGGTCCAACCGGCAGAAGCCGCGTCATTCGCATTCCCTGCTGAGTCCGTTGCTCGAGTTCCCTCACCGACTACTTCACCTCGACTCTCGACGATCTATTGATCCGAACTGGCTCGGTTACGAGGACATCAAGACAGGCCCCGCCAAAACCTCGATCATCGTCGTTGCCCACCATCGATTTAGCGCCCTGGGAACGACAGATACACCAACACGAGAAACAAGGCGCCAACAGCGGCTCAAGCGAATAGCTGAACAGGAAGCGATTGGTGCGCACGGGAAACCCGCGCGGGATTTGCGCCTATTCGGGCCGTGAAGAAGTTCCCTCCACTGGTTTTAGCGGATTTGTGACTTCCCCCGACGTTACGCCACTCAATTCTTTCCGCTCCTTTGACACTGCCATGAAGCAATTTGACTGCAGCAACTTCTGGAACTGTATTTGATCAACTGAAAATTGCATTTTCAGATGCGAACGGTTGGAAGCCGGTTTCACCAGTTCGGACGTCACCGTCATGTTTTCCAACGCCAACTTCTGCGCAGGAGTGCCCGTGACTTTCTTGTAAAGCACGCCCGCCTTCAGCAAAGATGACAGCTTACTGGATGTAGTGTTATCTGCTGTCAACACATCCACGTAAAGCTTGAATCCTTGATTGAAACTCATCATGTAGCGCGAACCCGCCACCTGTTTCTTCAGGTTTTCGAACTCGGGAAGCTTGCTCGCGTCACCCAATGCTGAGAGCAGCATATTCTGACTGCCCTGCTGGTCGAGCACGCTCCACACGGCCGCCTTTTGGACAGTTTTGATCATGTCCGTAATCTCACGATTGGAATCCACATTCGCATCGTGGCCATCACGGACGTTCAGCGCAGCCCTTACTGCGCCATCATTGCCGAGCAGCAGGGTGTTGTCGTCCAGAAACGTCATATCCATTGTTTTGGACACGGGATAAATATCCGAGCCGCTATATTTCACCGGCTTCACTTTCTGCAAAAGGATCTGCGTCAGAACCGTCTTCGAAGAAAATGAGCCCGAAGCCACTGCGACCATCGTCAATCCCTGTTTTCCGTTAACGAAAGAAGCGAAAGTCAGACTTTCCAGGTCTCTGTCCGGATTGACTCCCACATTCTTGAGAGCATTCTCGAATTCTTTGAGATTATCCGGCAGCACTTGGGCTTTCAGGGTCATCGCTGACTCGGATTTTTTTACGATGCTGAAATCCACGGAAATAATCTGCTGGACATTAGAAGGAATCAGCGATCGAACCGCAGGACTGATGGGCGAAGCCCACACCACCGAACTCAGCAGTGCCCCCAGGGCCGCTGCGATTTTTATCTGAGTCATATTCATCATATTTGTTACAACCTCAACTTAAAAAGCGTCGCCTAGAGATAACTTCGAATACGCGCCTCGTAGAATTCACCGCCCGATAGCCATCACTTGAAACGGATTCGCCGCCTCGCCCGCCTTGGCCGATCCGAGTTCGGACTGGAGCCTAACAACCTGATCGCTGCTTTGAATGGCGCGGAAGGCTTTGGGAGAAGATACTGCGAACAGTTCATGGATTATGATGTTCACTCGTTTCGCCGTTGTCACATTTCCACTTGGCCGACACAAATCGGCACCAGCCCTCTCGTACAGATCTCGGTGAAGGAAGAGCGGCCTAAGTTTAGTCGAGATCGCAAGTAGGATTGTTACGCCT
>JBELAE010000015.1:0-26469 GCA_049509155.1 Candidatus Sulfotelmatobacter sp. | reverse complement strand
GATGGCCGCGGATATCCCTACGGACTGCAGGGCGATCAAATTCCGCTGCTGGCGCGGGTAATCGCGGTCGCCGACACTTTTGATGCTCTGACCACGAACCGTCCTTATCAGAAAGAACACACCCCCGCGCAGGCCCTGCAAATCATCCAGAACCTTGCAGGCAAGCGCCTGTATCCCACCGCGGTCCAAGCTCTCCTAGCGGTCTACGCCCGCGGCGATATCAAAATCCAGCGCTTCACCATCAAGCGTCCTATCGCGCCCCCGCCCGCTGAGGCGGCCGCCGTCGCGGTAGCAGCAGCCACCGCGACCCAGTCAGCTCCCGCCGAAACCGCGACTCTGGAACGAACCCGAGTGTAGAAGCCCCAAACAGCCATGTGGCGACGGACGCCTTCGTCCGTCCCGGCGAAGCGAAGCAAGGCGGAACCGCGAAGAAGCCGCCAGCAAAAATCCTCCGCCCGCTGATAGACCCACAAACTCATTTCTTCAACCCCGCCGTCCAGTTCGTAACCAGCTGCAGCGGAGCCTGTGCCACTTCCTGGGTGTGGTTCACCAGCAAACGCTTGCCATCGGAGGAAACGTCGAACAATACGCCGACTGCGACTAAAGGAGTGTGGAACAGATGCTGGGGCGTGCCGACCTCGACCTCCGATCCCTTCGGCGTCACCGGGCAAGCCAGAAAATCGTCCGTGATAGCCGTATAGAACAGTTCCTTACCATTTCCGCTCCACGCCGTGTAAAATCCGCCATTGCTCGATACTCTCCATTTCCCTTTTCCTTCGGGGAAGGTCGTGAGGTAGATCTCATCTTGTCCGGATTCATCGGAAGTGTAGGCGACCCAGTGGCTGTCCGGAGAAACTCGATAAAAATAAATATTGGATTGCGGCGAAGGCGGTTGCACCACCGCCACTGGTTTCGCGTCTCCGTTTACGGGCCGTACCCAGAGTGAAACCATCTTGTCACCGTCGCAACAAAGGTAGGTAAGATACTTTCCATCCGGCGACAAGCCGGGGTAACGGTAAGCGCTTTGCTCGGCAAGTAATGTCTTCTCGGTACCGCTGCCATCCGAGGATTTGGATTGGATTTTGACGGTGCCGCCGCCGGTGGTGACTTGTAACGAAAAAATGAGCGCCTTGCCGTCCGGGGACCAGGCGGGCTCCTGAACTACCTGCTGATCGAATGTAATCCGCGTTTTCGTCTTGCGGTCCAAGTCGAGCGTCCAAATGCCCGTTCCGCTGGCAAAGGCGACTCGCTTGTTATCCGGCGAGAGACGCACATCCCGCACGCCCAGCAGCGCATGCACGTCGTTGATCGTAGTCTCCTGAGGATCGTAGTCCGCCAGTTCTTTACCGGTGCGGTCGAACCACACCAAGTGGCTTCTTGCCGAGTCGGCGCTGCCGGCCTGGTAAACCATGAGCCCGTTCTGGGAGACGGCGAAAATGCTGCGCCACACGCCCACGTCATCGCGCAGATTGTTTACTAACGGAATTGCCGATCCCGACAGAACTCCTCTTTGCGGATCGAAGGGCTGGGCCACCAGCGCGGTATCGACCTGGTAGAGGAGATAGCCGGATGCGTACTGGGCCGCCGACTCCGTCGCGACGAGCAGGCGGCTCTCCGTGCTGTCGACCGACCCGAAGTAGATTCCGTTCTGTTTGGGATCGCCGCCGGTATGACTGGTTGCCAGAAAAATAAAATGCCTGCCGTCGGGCAAGAACCAGGGCCAGCGCTGGGTGGAATGCCTGGTCTTATCGAGCACCGTTGCCGGGGTTGCTGTACCACCCTGCGCGCTCACTTTTTCGAGCCCCGACTGGAAATCCGGCGCGAACACAATCACATCGTTGCCCCAGCTCCCTCCGCGAGAATTAGGGGCATCGGCTAAGCTCGCAATCGGGCCGCCCGCTGCGGGAATCTTCATCAGCTTGCCACTGGCAAAGAAGCCGATGTAGCGCCCATCCGGCGACCAGAAAGGATGCGCAGCACCAGCGGTACCGTCTAGTGCTTGCGGCGAGTCACGGTTGAGCGAGCGCACCCACAGCAGCTTGGTCTCGCCCGAATGAGCCACGAAGGCCAGCTTGTCGCCTTGCGGAGAAAGCACGGGCATTCCGCCGGCGTCGCCGGTAGTATCCAAAGAAAACTTGTCAGGCGGAGGGATTTCCGCATGAAGTGAAATTGCCTCTCCCGATGATCTTGCCCAGCGATACCCGGCGAATCCTGCGAGCACAATGAGAAAGAGCGCCAGAGCGCCCGCCCAGGCAGTCCACGACTTATCAAACTGCCGAAACGGCTTTGCGGACTCGGCCGGCGAGAAGTCGGCTATCGCGTCGGCCATCCAGCGCAAGTCCATGGCAACATCGTGCGCGGACTGAAAGCGGTCCGCGGGATCCTTGGCGAGGCACGCACGCACCAGCCGGTCGAGCATCGGCGGGGCGAGCGGCTGGCTGGCAGTGATGGGCTCCGGATCTTTCTCCAGGATCGCGGTGAATACGCTGAGTTGCGATTTCCCTTCGAAAGCCCTCCGTCCAGTTATCATTTCGTAGAGCACGCATCCAAAGCTGAACAGATCGCTGCGAGCGTCAGCTGCCGCGCCCTGCAGGAGTTCCGGCGCCATGTATTGAAAGGTTCCCACGATCAAACCCTTCTGCGTGAGCGGTGACACCGCAGCAGTGAGCGAAGCCAGAGTCATGGTCGGCGTGGAAGGAGTGAGCGGCCCAATCGCCCGCGCGGCAATCGGCAAGTCCGGCTTCGCTAAACCAAAATCCATCAGCTTCGCGCCCGCTTTGGTCAGCATGATGTTCGCCGGCTTCAGGTCGCGATGGATAATGCCTTGTTGATGAGCCTTGTCCAGCGCCTGTGCGATTTCCGTTCCAATCTTCAGAACCTGATCCAGAGGCAGCGGTCCCTTCGCCAGCCGCTCGGCCAGAGTCTGGCCTTCGAGAAATTCCATGACCAGGAAGTCAGTGCCGTCCTGCGCACCAATGTCGTAAAGCGTGCAGATATTGGCATGCTGCAGCGCGGAAATGGCCTTGGCTTCCCGCTCCATGCGCTGTTTCAATTCCGGGTCAGAAGAAAGATGCGAAGGCAGAACCTTGATGGCAACCGTGCGGTCGAGGCGCGTGTCCTTGGCGCGATAAACTTCTCCCATGCCGCCTGCGCCGAGAGGAGACTGAACCTCGTAGGGACCGAGCCTGGTGCCAGAGGAAAGGGTCATCGGTGGGTGCAATTATAGCCCGTGCAGCACAGGCGTTGAGTCGCGACGACTTCTCCCACGCCGCACTTTCAATCGTTCACAGAGCCGCCACTCGGCGCTGCACCAATAGAAAATATGCCGCCACCAGCACCAGCAGCATTCCATTCACTCCCAACACAAGCGGCGCCGTAAAGATCGGAACCAACCATCCCGAAAGCAGATTTCCCATCGGCATGCCTCCGCGAAATGCGCAGTTATAGACGCTCATTACCCGTCCACGCATTTCGTTGGTCGTAATCAGCTGCACCAGCGAAGTCACCGTGGCGAACACTGCCATCATCGACGCACCGACGAACAACAGCATCAAGTAGCTCAGTGGAAGCGACTTCGAAAACGAAAACCCGGAAATCCCCACGCCGAGGCAGATCAGCATCACGAGCGCGAACCGCCCCTTGCTGCGCATGTTGCCCAATGCCGCCATCGCCAGCGATCCGCAGATCGACCCCACACCCATTACCGAAAGCAGGTACCCATACGTCTCCGGGCCGCGATGAAAAATATCTTTCACAAATACCGGAAAATACGTCTGCATGGACATGCCCAGGAATGTCATCAGGAACGCCAGCACGATCAGTCCCACCATCGAGCCTTGGTGCCAGATGAACTTGATCCCCTGCATCAGGCTTTTCAGCATCGATTGCTTCGTGCTGTCCGGCACGAATCGCGACGAGATGATCGAAAGCGAAATAATCGGCGCCAGAAACGAAAGCGCATTCAGCCCAAAGCACCACTTTTCTCCCAGCTTCGCCAGCGCGATCCCCGCCAGCGCCGGACCCACCGTCACCGCCAGGTTGAACTGAATTGAATTCAGCGCAATCGCGTTCGGCATGTCCTCGGGTTCGACCAGCGTCGGAATCAGCGCCGAGTACGCCGGCCCGCCAAACGCCTGCGCGAACCCTGATACAAACGACAGGCACAGAATCTCCCACACGTGGACTATGCCGAGGGCAACCAGCACAGTCAGTATCCCCGCGCTTGCCATCTGCAACCACTGCGACATCAACAGAATCTTCCGGCGCTCGGTTCGGTCCGCCACCACTCCGCCGATGATCGTAAATAAAAAGATGGGAAGCCCCGAGAGGAATCGATCCACACCCAGCAGGCGGGCAGAATGGCTCAGCCGATAAATCAGCCAGCCCTGCGCCACTATCTGCATCCACGTGCCAATACTCGAAGTACACGCCCCAATCCACATCAGGCGAAAGTCGCGATATTGAAATGCTTTGAATACTCTGCGCAGCGTTGGCATGTGCTCCGTGCGGCCCCGGTCCAGGGTCTATCTTCGCACGAGCGAGCGCCTACTTTCTTCGGCTTTGCTTTACACATAACATTTCTGGGTGCAAAATCGGACGGACCCGGCTTGGATCCTCCTCTCCCCGTATAATCAAGTTTTCTCCCTTATGATTCAGACTCTGTTCGGCAGTCTTACCGAAGAAAAGAAAACCGGCTTTTTTGACCGCATGAAGCAGGCGGTCACGCGCACCCGCGAGAATCTCGCCGAGCGCATCGAAGAAGTCGTCTCCTTTGGCAAAGAGATCGACGCGAACACACTCGACGATCTCGAAGCCACGCTGATCGCCGCCGATCTCGGCAACACCACCACCCAGGAAGTTCTCGCCAAACTGCGCGACAAGGCCAACCGCAAGCAAATCAAAGATGTGCAGGAACTGAAACGCCTTCTGAAAGATGAACTGCTCGCGATTCTGAACGCAGCCAACTCACGGCCCGTCAGCAAAGTCGAGGGCTCGCCGGAAGTGATTCTGGTGGTGGGCGTCAACGGAACCGGCAAAACCACCACCATCGGAAAGCTGTCGCAGGTATTCCGATCGCAGGGAAAGAACGTCCTGCTCTGCGCCGCCGACACGTTTCGCGCAGCCGCCATCGATCAACTCGAAATCTGGGGATCGCGCACCGGCACCGAAGTCATCAAGACCAAGCCCGGCGGCGATCCCTCGGCCGTATTGTTTGACGCGCTGCAGGCCGCGGTCGCGCGCAAGGCCGATTACGTTGTTGTCGATACCGCGGGCCGGCTCCACACCAAGACCAGCCTGATGTCGGAACTCGATAAGATGCGGCGCACCGCGCAGCGCATCATTCCCGGCGCGCCCCACGAAACTCTGCTAGTGATGGACGCAACAACCGGCCAAAATGGTTTGCAGCAGGCCCGCATGTTCACCGAGTCCGCGGGCGTGACCGGAATCGTGCTCACCAAGCTCGACGGCACCGCGAAAGGTGGCGTTGTAGTAGCCATCTGCCGCGAACTTGGGCTTCCCGTCCGCTACGTCGGAGTCGGTGAAAAGGCCGGCGATTTGCTTCCGTTTGACCCTAAGGAGTTTGTCGATTCACTGTTTGAATGAACAAGTTCGAAGAAGTATGCTTTAGTGCGTACGTTCGAGTAGGAGGCCACATGCGCGACGATAAGCAGAGACGTTCCCTGATGAAATATTTGCAGGACGCAATCCGCCGTCTGCTCGGCCGTAAACCCTCCCCGCCACCCTCCGACCCCTACGCCTACGCGATGGCGCCTTTGCGTCGTGGTCCCAAAGGCCGCAGCAGCGCGGCAGTCGCTGAGATTGACTGGTCGAGTAACGAAGACGATTCCTATCGGAGCTTTCCTCCGCGCGGCTAGACTTGATTCCACAACCTTCGTCGGCCAGCGCCTTCAATCTTTAATCTTGGCTCAAACAAAAAGGGCGGCCTTTGGGGCCGCCCTGTCGCTTTCACGTGAACATAGTTAGTGGTGCGAACCACCGGATGCGTGGCTGGGCGACGACGTGCTGCGGCCCGTTGACCCAACTGCCGTGCTTCCGAGTGGGTCGAGCAGTCCGGGACTCCTGGGCGTACTGGTGGAGAACTGCGGCTCCGGATGCACCTCGGCGAATCCGCTCTTGGCAACCTGGCGGTTCAAGTGGACGAGATTGTCGAGCGAGCCGCGCGGAATCCCCAAGCCCGCCGACCCGGCATGCACCACAAGAGTCGACGGCATGGCCGTGACAGTCCCACCCCTCCCGACTGCAACCGTTTTCACCGTCCCCTCGACCGGCGCAACCAGCGGATGGAAATTTGCCGGCAACGTCCCGGCAACATGCGGCGCCGTGAGCCAGTTGTTGTATCCTCCGGGCTGCCACATCCAGCCGTAGCCGGGGACCGACACCCAGTTGCCATAACGGTACGGCATCCATCCCCAGGGATAAGCCGACGCGAACATATAACCGTAGCCGGGATACCACGACCAGGCGCCATCCATGAACGGATCCCAGCCAACCCCAGTAAAGAAAGGCTGCCACATCGTCCCATAACCGGGAACGTTGCTGTAGGTGCCGTAATAATTCATATCGCTCATACCATAACCGTACGGAGACGAATTATTCTTCGCGTACTGATCGTGGTAGGCGCTGGCCTGCCTATCCCAGGAGTCGAGTGGGGCTTCTACAATATTGTTCGCGATGGTGTATTTGTCGTTATCTGCCGCTGTAAAGGTTGCCGTTGTTTTCTTGTCGACGGCAGATTTTCCGGCGGCGCCGTCGACCTCGACATCGCCTTTGAAGACAGCCAGGCTGGCTGCTTCCGTCGAAGTGTCGATCCGGAAGTGCGCTGCCTGGTCGATTGATATCTTCTCGTGCAGGAAATTCAGGCTGAACTCATCCTTGCCCAGCCAGTTCACATAGGCCATGCCCTCGACCAGATAGATCACCGAGATGCGCTGGCCCGCTTCATTCAGCGCCAGCGTGCTGAACTCTACCGTGGTGTTGGGAGTCAGACGCAGCGTGCTGCCGTCTTCGAACTCGATTTCCGCGCGGCCGCGGTCGCGCGTCCTCACCTGCGCCCCTTGCGTGATCGGCAGGTTGAGGAAGGCGTACTCAAATCCCAAACCCGTGTTCTTGTTGATCTGCACCGACCCCTGCACGTCGCTCAGGCGAACGATGCGGGCCTGCGAATCGGCCAGAGCGGGCAGCGCTAAGAGCGCGCTGGCAGCGGCCGTCAGGAAAACCATGCTGAATGTGGAAGGAGAGAGCTTGGACATAGCAACCCCCGGTGGTCTGTCTTCGCACCATTAGAACACGGTTTTCGCAAAAGGAATTGTAAAAGTTTAGCAATCTGGATTGGAGCGGCTCAGGCAAGGGTTATGGTCAGCTTGGTCACCGAGCCCGGAGCTTTTCTCCAGCGACGTTCCTGGCTAGTGCGGCCCGGCCGGGCCGTTGCCCAGTTCCATGATGCGCTGCGCCCGCGCCCGCACCACGTTCATTACAGAAGCATCGTCGTGAATCTCTTGCAGCACCGGCCTTGCGATCTCCAGTTCGACCAGATCGCCGCGCCGGGCAGCATCCTCCATCCGCTTCAACTCGTCGTCGAGGGCAAGCTTCTGGTAGCGATGGTAGTAAGCCAGACGGCGCGCGAATTCCAACGTTCCGCTCACACTCTCGAACAAAGTCGTCAATTGTTGAACCGGCTGTTGCAGGGAAAAATTGTAGGCCGCCGTTATCTCGCGCAGCGCATCTTTGTAAGTCAATTTCTTGGCGCCGGTGAATGCCAGCTTGGGATTACTGGAGTCGATCTTGCCATGAAAGTAATGGGCTCGCGCCGTCAGGTCGAAAATCTGGGCGCGGGTCGCCTCCGAAAGCACAAACTCCGTCCGGTAGTTTTCGCGCTCCTCGGACTCCGCCGAAATTCTCGCCGAACTTTCGTAGAGTGCGTGCCCGTCGGACTGCACCGCGATGGAATAGTGCTCGGGATCGGACTTGGGAAAGTCCAGCGTAAACGTGACCGTGGCAGGCCCGGCGGCACGAATGGGCAGACTCCACACCAGAGCGAGGCATCCAGCCAGAGCAGTCCGCAATGCGCGGCCAGCCCACGGCCTCGCGACCCCGCGCTGCACTCTTCCCTCACCGGTCCCGATCATTAGCTTCGGATTCACCCTCGCTCTGCACTTACTTCGACTGCAACCCCAACTTACAGCAAAATTGGATTGCCGATTGCACTTTGCTGCGTCCCCTCTAAAGCGCCACGGCCCGTTGCCGGCGGAGTGTTCCCGCCGTATGCAAATGGCAAATGGCAATCGCCAGTGCGTCGGAAGCGTCCATGGGTTCCGGCGGCACAGAAAGCTCAAGCAGCCGCGTCACCATGTGCTGCACCTGCTGTTTCTCGGCCCGCCCATAACCCACCACGGACGACTTAATGGTCAGAGGCGAATACTCCGCGACCTCGAGCCCTGCTGTGGCGGCGGCCAGCATCGCAACCCCACGAACCTGGCCCAGCTTGAGCGCCGACTTCACATTGAGGGCATAGAAGACATCCTCAATCGCAACCTCATCCGGCCGGTGCAGGACAATAATTTCGCCGAGTTGCGTGAAGATACGCGACAACCGCCGCGGCAGCGCTTCGCGCGGAGACAGTTTGATCGCGCCGCAAGTCAGGCAGCACAGCTTGCCGTTCTCATACATCTCAACCACGCCGTAGCCGGTGTACTCCCCGCCACAATCAATGCCCATGACTCGCATGTCAGAGCAGTTTATCGCGGAACGGGGCAGAGATGCTAACGAACAGCGCCTAACAGCACTTCGGTCTGCGCGTTTTCGCCGCTTCAAATTCCTGGCGGAATGCGGCATAGGCCGCGGTCGACGAGATCATCTGGCTGCGTTGCAAGAAGCGCTCGTAAGCGGCCTCGTCGAAAATCTCCCTCAGCGTGTTGAAGAAAAGACGAACTGCCTCACGGAATCGGCTCATCTGTGCTTCACTCATCCGCGCTCCTCCGCCATCCGAGTCATCACGAAGGGCGACTCTTTCACTCGCGCCTGCTCACTTCCGCTTAACACGCCCACCCACTGCCGCACCGATTCGATCAGCACCAGCGCCACCATCACCACCAGAACAGCCGTGACCGCGGCATCCAGCCGGTTGTTGAAGATCAGCCGTGCGGTTGCGCCGGTTGCCGGGCCAGCCGCCAGGGCCCGCGCCTGCGCCAAGAAACCGACGCGCGGATTGGGATCAAGAATCTTGTGCCACGACGCCGTAAAAGTGACCGCCACCAGCCACGCCAGCGGCACCAGTGTGACCGCCGCGTACCGAGTCCGGTGCATCTTGATAATGATGGTCGTCGCCACGCATAGGGCCACGGTCGCCAGCAACTGATTGGCGATGCCAAACAGCGGCCAAAGCGAGTTAATCCCGCCCAGCGGATCTTTAACTCCCTGCCACAGAAAGTATCCCCAGGCCCCGACAATTAGCGCGCTCGTGGCCAGAGTCGATGGATACCAGCTCGTCCGCCCCAGCGGTTTGTAGATGTGCCCCAGCGCATCCTGAATCATGAAACGGGCCACGCGGGTTCCGGCATCGAGGATCGTGAGAATGAACAGCGCCTCGAACATAACCGCGAAGTGGTACCACAGCGCCATCACTGTCGCGCCGCCCAGGCTCTGCGAAAAGATGTGCGCCATGCCCACGGCAAACGCCGGCGCACCGCCCGTCCGGTTGAACAGAGTTTGCTCGCCGACGGCGTGGGCCAGGGCTTGCATGTCGGCCGCGGTCACGGGAAATCCCCACGATGAGATGGTCGCCGTCGCAGTGACCGCGGTCTGTCCTACCACGCCGGCGGGGCTGTTAATCGCAAAGTAAATACCGGGTTGAAGCACACACGCCGCGATAATCGCCATGACCGCAACCGCGGATTCGGCCATCATGGCGCCGTAACCCACCATGCGAGTCTCCGACTCGCGTGCGATCAGTTTCGGAGTGGTACCGCTTGAGATGAGCGCATGAAAGCCGCTGATGGCCCCGCACGCGATGGTGATGAAAGCGAAGGGGAAGATTTTCCCCGCAAATACCGGTCCAGTGCCGTCGACAAATCGCGTCAGCGCGGGCATGTGCAGCGTGGGATGCAAGGCCACGATCCCGACACCCAGCAGCGAAATCGTCCCCAGCTTAACGAACGTGCTCAGATAGTCGCGCGGTGCCAGCAGCAGCCACACCGGCAGCGCCGACGCCGCAAAGCCGTACACAATGATTAGAATCGCCAGTGTGGGCCCGCGGAGCGTGAACACGCTCGCCATCGCTGGATTCTGCGAAGCCCACTGCCCTCCCCAAATCGCGAGAAGCACCAGCACAAATCCCAGAGCCGAGACTTCCAGAACCTTGCCCGGCCGAATCCGCCGTAGGTAGAGACCCATCAGCAGCGCGATGGGGATGGTCATCGCAATCGTGAACGTTCCCCAGGGACTATCTTTTAAGGCGTTCACGACAATTAGCGCGGCCACTCCCAGCAGAATAACCAAAATTGCGATCACTGCCGTGTACGCCACAAAACCGCCCACGCGCCCGATTTCTTCCTTCGCCATTTCGGTGAGCGACTTGCCATCGCGCCGCACCGAGAAAAGCAGGATCACGAAATCCTGCACACACCCGGCGAAGACCGCGCCAGCCAGCACCCACAGCATCCCAGGAAGATAGCCAAACTGCGCGGCCAGCACCGGACCCACCAAAGGCCCGGGCCCCGCGATCGCAGCAAAATGATGCCCGAACACCACCCACCGATTGGTGACCACGAAATCGCGCCCATTTTCCAGGCGCTCCGCAGGGGTGGCACGGAGAGCGTCGAGCGCAAGAATCTTGGTCGCAATGAACTTGCTATAAAAACGGTATCCCAGCGCATAGCAGCAGGTCGCGGCGACCACCAGCCACAGGGCGTTAATCGGCTCTCCGCGCCGAACCGCGATCACGCCCACAGCCCCTGCGCCGAGCAGGCCCACCACTATCCAGGCAAGAATCGTTAAGGTCTTGTTCATATCCGTCGAGCATCTCCCGCCGAAATTTATTCGTCGAGCATTTTGTCGAATCTTGGGCCCTGGCGCAATGCCTATGTAGAGCCCGCGCAGAGGGCTGCACCTGAACGATTTTCTACAGGCTCTCGTGCTTTGGCGGTCAGCGATTTGGTGTTACTCTATCTCTTCCGACCGATGTTCATCCCCGCGCTTTGGGCCATTTCGTCGCCCTCCCGGGGTTCACTAGTAGCAGCTCACTAGTAGAAGCTCCTTAGGAGCTGTGCATTCACCGGACTACATTCTGAACTCATACTCGAACAGGAGCATACGATGAAAATTGGCATGTTAACCGGCGGGGGCGATTGCCCGGGACTGAACGCCGTAATCCGCGCCGTGGTGCGCAAAGGCGTATTTCATTACCACGACGAATTTATAGGGTTCATGGAGGGTTGGCGCGGCGTAATCGAAGACAAGAGCATGCCCCTCGACCTGGAGGCGGTGGGCGGCATTCTGCCCCGCGGTGGAACCATTCTGCGCACCTCGCGCACTAACCCCTCCAAACGCCCCGATGGCATTGAACGCTGCGCGGCAACGATTGCCAAGAACAAGGTTGACGCGCTGATTGCAATTGGCGGCGACGATACCTTGTCGGTCGCCCAGAAGCTTCACGAGAGCGGGATCAAAGTCGTCGGCGTCCCCAAAACCATCGATAACGATCTGAGTGGCACCGACTACACCTTCGGTTTTGATACGGCCTGCAACATCGTGTGCGAGGCGATCGACCGCCTCCACACCACGGCCGAGGCTCACAACCGCGTGATGGTCGTTGAGGTCATGGGCCGCGATGCAGGCTGGATCGCACTTTACAGCGGCATCGCCGGCGGCGCCGACGTGATTCTGATTCCCGAGCGGCCATTCGATATCGACAAGGTCGCCGAATCGATTCGCCAGCGCCATGAGCGTGGCCTTTATTTTTCCATTGTCGTGGCGGCGGAGGGCGCAAAGTTTTCCGCCAATGCCAGCGCTGGGTCTCCCGTCGTCCAAGACATGGGAAAGGACGAGTTTGGCCACGCTAAGCTGGGCGGAATCGCCAACACTCTCGCTCGTGAAATTGAAAAGCGCACTGGCTTCGAGACCCGGGCAGTCGTGCTCGGACACATCCAGCGCGGGGGCTCCCCCAGCGCTTTCGACCGCGTGCTGGCGACGCGCTACGGCCTGGGCGCCATCGACATGGTTCATCGCGGTGAATTCGGCTGCATGGCAGCCTTGCGGGCAAACAAGATTGTCTCCATCTCACTGAAGGAGGCCATCTCGAAAAATCGCGTGGTCGACGACGAAATGATTCAGATTGTGGATGGCCTTTTCGAAGAGATCGGCTCAAAAGAAACCGCCAGCAAGTAACTCACCGGCTTCCCCCGTCCGCGGGCGGAGGCCGTTTTGTTGCCTTGCGGCTGGGGTAACCTCCCGCGGAGCTTGACGAATCGAGCACATGCGAACTTGGCTTTGGTTTGTACTAGCTGTCCTGGCGAGCGCAGTCAGCGTGGCTTATATGCACCGCGTCCTGCTGCCCTGGGAATACTACGTCAACGTGCAGCATGGCCGATTGAAAGAGCAGATGGGCGACCTCTATCCGCGCTGGGTAGGCACCCGCGAACTTCTGCTCAACGGCCGTAATCCCTACGGGAAAGAAGTAAGCCAGCAAATTCAGATGGCCTTCTATGGCCATCCCATTGAGCAGACTTACGACAAGCAGGCCTCTGAAATCGTGGACGAACAACGGTTCGTCTATCCCTTGTACGTAGTGCTGCTGCTGGCTCCGACGGTGCACGCGGATTTTGCGCAACTGCAAACCTGGGCTCCGGTAGTCCTGGCCGTGCTCCTCGCGATCAGCGTTCGGCTGTGGCTCGGAGTTCTGCGCTGGCGTCCGCCGACGCTCGCAGCGGCTGCGCTGGCTCTTTTGGTATTGAGCAGTCCGCAGATCGCTCAAGGCCTGCGACTGCGCCAGTTCGGCCTGCTGGTTGCATTCTTGCTCGCGCTCGCCACCTGGTGCGTAACCCGCCAGCGCTATTTCATCGCCGGCATTCTCTTGGCGCTTTCCACAATCAAACCGCAGATGATGGCGCTCTGCCTGCTGTGGTTTCTGGTATGGAGTACCGGCGAATCAAGAAAGCGATGGCCCCTGGCCGCCGGATTCGGCATCGCCCTGGCTCTATTAACTGGTGTCGCAGAATTCCTGCTGCCCGGCTGGCCGCGCTATTTCGTCGAAGGGCTCGACGCCTACCGAAAATATTTCCCCACCACGTCGCCGCTTCGGCTCATGTTGGGGAATTGGCTGGGAGGAGCCTTATCGGTCCTGGTTGTGGCTGCCCTACTCGCGCTGGCCTGGCGAAACCGCAAGGTCGCCGCAGATTCACTCGAGTTTCTTCAGATGCTGGCCCTGTTTTCAATCGCCTCGACGCTGGTTCTGCCCTTGTTGACTCCCTACAACCAGGCGCTCTTATTACTGCCGGTAATCCTCTTGCTTCGCGACTGGAACCAACTGCCGCGGCTGGGCCGCATCGCATTCACCGCGCTCGTGGCCTGGCCATGGATCATTTCTCTCGCGCTGTTACTACATCCGCCGCAGTTGGATTCGTTGAGCCGTCTTCCCCTGTTGCCCTCGGCGTTGGTGCTTCTGTGTCCTTTCCTGGTGGCCAGCCTGACGTTGATCCGGCAACCGCATTCTGCGTAACTCGTAGGCGGGACAATGCTACGAATGGTAGTCGTGGAAATCCGCCGCCGCTTCGATATCATTAGGCGGGCTGATGCCAACCGACACTGGGCACTGGTTAACCCGAAGCTGGTTAACCCTAAAACGCTTGCGCGCTCATGGCGCGATAGTTGCGCTCTGCCTCTGGTCTCTCTACGCCT
The DNA here is from genome assembly GCA_049509155.1 of Candidatus Sulfotelmatobacter sp. Classification (GTDB taxonomy): domain Bacteria; phylum Acidobacteriota; class Terriglobia; order Terriglobales; family Acidobacteriaceae; genus Sulfotelmatobacter. Next base: position 12,558 of record JBELAE010000015.1, on the reverse strand, counting down.
GGAACATAGCGACTCCAGGCCTGCGCGACCGCAACGGCAACCTCAAGGGAACCGATTTTCTGCATCTCTATACGCTTGGCTCGCTCGCGACCGCTCATCGCGGATCCGATTTGTACGACATCAATGCCCAAGCGGCGCTGGCAGCACAGTGCGTACCCGAAGCCGCCGGCATTCGCTACCTGCCTTTGTATCCCCCGCAGGCGTCGATCTTCTTCGCACCGTTGGCTCATCTCTCCTACGGCTGGGCGCTGATTTTGTGGTGGACTTTCAGCGCAGTTGTCTACGCCATTTGCTGCTATAGCTTGTGGCGCGTGTGTCCGAACTTAAGCGATCGCGGCGGAACCGTAGCTCTTCTCGCGCTGACATTTCCCGCCTTCTTTCACCTGATTGCTTGGGGGCAGACCTCGGCTGCAGCGCTCGCCTGCTTCACTGGAATGTTTTTCCTGCTGCGCGACCGCCGCGAGTTTCTCGCTGGCTTAGTCCTCGGCTGTCTGATTTTCAAGCCGCAGCTGGGATTGGCTGCGGCCATCCTGTTCGTATCCCTCGGCGCCTGGAAAATCGTGGCTGGAGCGGCCATTTCAGCCGCCGGACAACTTTCGGTGGGTGTCCTCTACTACGGCATGGAACCATTGCGGCGCTGGCTCAACATGCTGCGGAACGTGAGCGCCATTTTGCCCCTGCTCGAACCCAAGCCCTATCAGACTCACTCGTTGCGGACTTTCTGGTCAATGCTGTTGCCGTGGCATCATCTGGCGCTTGCGCTTTATGTTCTGAACGCAGGGGTCGTGCTCGGACTGACGATCGCCTGCTGGAAGCGCAGCCCCACCGTGCCTCTGCCTCTGCGATATTCAGCCCTGCTTCTGGCCAGCGTGCTGGTGGCGCCGCACCTCACGGTTTACGACCTGGTGATTTTGGCGCCCGCGTTCATTCTTCTGGCCGACTGGCTAGTTAGTCAGAATCCCACGCGTTCAGCATGGTGGTTGGGAACTCTTTTGTATCTGGCATACATGCTTCCATTGCTCGGACCCTTCAGTCGATGGACGCACGTTCAGCTCTCGGTGATTGCTATGGCCGCGACGCTGTACGCCGTCTGGATCATCTCCCGCAAAGCAAATCCGCCCGCCGCCGGCGCAGTGAAGACTGCCGGAGCCTCGTAGAGTTTCAGGGCAGCGATTGAAGCTAGCCGCGATCCTGCTTGCCAAACAAAAATGCCAGCGCCCCAGGAAACCGCTGCGCCCAAGCCGCTTCGTGGTGGGCAGCGCCATCGTCGACGACCAACCTTAGACGTGCATCGTCCAATCCCGCCCGCCGCAGAATCCCCGCCAGTTCGCGCACGTCGTCCACCACGCTCTGATCTCTATCTCTGCACCCTGCTTCGGCAGTTCCGGTTGCCAGGAAGACTCGCTCCGGCCAGCGTCTGACTCCGCGGCTCTGCCGGATCAACTGCCGGTTCGAGGCCCACAGCGACGGACTCTCCAGCAGCAATCGCCCAATCACTCCCGGACGCACCGCGACGGTGTAAAGCGCAATCAGAGCGCCCAGCGACGACCCGCCCAACCCCGTATTCTCCGGCCCGCTCGCTACGCGGTAAGTGCGCGCCATGAATGGCATGACTTCTTTGAACAGAAAAGCCGGATAACGAGTTCCATGCACTCGCAGAATCATGGGATGCAGCGAGCGGTGCGGCATGTATTCGCGAATGCGCTCTCTGCCCGTGTTGTCCATGCCTACAAAAATCATGGGTGGAACCACGCCTTCGCGGATAAGCCGGTCGCCCGTTTCATCTACTTGCCACTCCACGCCGTTGAACGAAGTCGAGGCTTCGAACAAGTTCTGGCCATCATTCAAGTAGAGGACCGGATAGCGCCGCCCGGCGTTCTCAGAATCGTCGTATCCCGGCGGAAGCCACACCCGCAGGAATCGCGTGTTGCGAAAAATCCGGCTGCGAAATTCATGCAGACGCAAATCTCCCGTCGCCGACTCCGCGCGGATTACGCCGGCAGCCGGTCCATCGCCAAAGGTTTCAGTTGGTTGGATTTCTTCCATCCGGAAAAGCGCACTACCAGAATACAACGAGGGTCCCGCTTTTACGCTTTCATCCCTCTCACTTTCACAGCGATGGCAAGCAGGCTGATCATGGAAATCAGCGCCAGAGAAATCAGGCACAAAATGCACCAGGTCATCAGTTGGTAGGCTTCGATGTAAGTGAGGTAAAGGGCGAAGGCCAACCCCGCAATTGCCGCGCCCAGCAGGCGGTTTGGCGTTTCCGCACTCGACTTCCAGAATGTAGCCAGGACGAACAGCGCAGCATATCCGGCCACTCCAATCCCGGCCACCGGTATGCCTTCGAGCGTTGAATATTCGCTGCGGTTCACAATGTCGCAACTGAACTTCTGGCTGAAATCGCAAAACGCGGTCTCGGACTTTGCATAATGGCGCTCGAGCGACACCGCCGACACAATCACCCCTGCGAGCGATAGCGCTGCAATCACTCCAAACAGAACTCGGCTCCTTGACCCCGAAATCCCAGACGATGTAACTTCCGACTCTTCCGTCACGGCAGACTGCACCCGGTCTTGTCGCTCAAAGCTTCCAGCGACAAAACCCCTTCCTTCGGCGGATCCGTCCCAAACTGCCAACTGGGAAACAATTTCAGTCCCGCGGCCTTGCACGCAGCGGCCATCTCTGATGAGCCTTTAATCGCGCATTCAACGTACGGAACATAATGAAACGCATCGCCAAACATCTCTTTCTGCTCAATGCAATGCGGGCACCAGTAAAGACCGTACATCGTGGTCTGCTTCGTCGCCAGGCACTTCGCGAAAGCATCGTACTTGTGATTCCTGTAATGTCTGCCCGCGATGAATGCGCCAGCCAGCAGAATCACCACAACACCATAAGTGAGGACCTTCTTGGTTTTTCCATCACCCGTTCCGTTGCGCTCCTCCTGCCGCTTTCTACGTTCCTCAGACATGACTCATCCTTATATCACGATGATCTAAGCGATAATCATCCTACCGATGATGATCGAATCGATAACGGTTTCGTTAACACGGCTCGTATATCAACGGTCACGTCACGACGTTGAGCGCTCCCGGAAGCACGTCCAATTCCTCGCAATGCAGCGTCAGCACTTCCCCATCCACCATGACGTCGATTGGACCATCCAGGTTGAACTCCACGCGCCGCACCGCCTTGCGCTCGGCCAGCGGATGTTCGATATGCGTCCCGTCATAGAGTCCCGGCAGATTACGGATCAGGCCCAATCGCCCAATCGGCCCCCAACGCACGTATTCCACCAGGCCGTCATCGATCTCGGCGTTCGGTGCAATCATCATCGTCCCGCCCGTGAACTTGCTGTTGTTGAAAGTCAGGAACAGACAGCGCCGGTCGTCAAAGCTTTCGGCGCCTTCGACTCGAAGCGGAAAAGGGCGGCGGTTGAATCGCGCGAGAGTCAGAAATATGGAGGCTTGGTACCCGACCTCGCCCCACGCGCTGAACCGCCGTGCCCGCAGCGTAGCCACATCGGCAGAAAAACCCATGCTCAACAAATTTATGTAATGGATCACCCCGGTGCGATGGCGCAAACGCATCACGTCGCAAGCCCGGCTCTTCTCCGCGAGCAGCGATTCGATCCCATACTCCACGCCCCGATCACTGAAGTCGCGCAGAAAAGAATTTCCGGTCCCAAGCGGCAGAAAGGCCAACGTCGGCCGATCGCCCGCTGTGGCCTGGGGATACAGGCCATTCACGATTTCATACGAAGTGCCGTCGCCGCCGACCGCGATAAAATTCCGGACGCCGCGCCCATAAGCTTCGCGGGCAATCTCCGTGGCGTCGCCCGGAGCGCGGGTCTCCGCCAGTGTCACCTCGATGCCGCCGGCCCGCAGCCGCTCCAGCGCCGGACCCAGCAGCTTGCGGCTCCGCCCGCCTCCTGCCGCCGGATTCACAATCGCAAAATAATTTTTCCCCAAGGCTCCGGATCCACTTTGACAACACGAAAATGCAGATGATCTACGCGAACTCGGCGCAGCCTAATTTCGGCGGCCGTTCACAATCCCACCATCGCTTCCTGCCCCATCGACTTCCCGATCTCCTCGGCCAGTTCCTGCCGCTTGATTTTCATCGACACAGTTCTCGGAAAATCTTTCTCCCAGATCAGGTATCCGCCCACGCGCTTGAAATCGGCCAGCCGCCGATTTCGCGCCGAAATTTCTTCCAGCAACCCGTCATCGAATTTCTGATTCTGCTCCAGCCTGAGCACGAGAACCAACTTTTCGCGCCCCAGTTCTTTTTTCGGCCAGACGAAATTTGCCGCAAACACGCTGTACTCCTTCACGGGCAGCCCGTCAAAAACGGTCTCAATATCTTCCGGGTAGATGTTCTTCCCCCCCTCGGTCACAATCATATTTTTCTTGCGCCCAAATAACTGCAAATGGCCGCTCCCCTCAAACCGGCCCAGATCGCCGGTCAGAAGCCAGCCATCGACAATCGTCTCCAGCGTCAACTCGGGATCGTCGAGATAATGCGACATGACTGTCTTGCTGCGCACGGCCACTTCCCCCACACCATCGGCGTCCGGATTCAGAATGCGCAACTCAACTCCGGGCAGCGGCTTGCCAACCGTGTCGGCGCGGAACGGTTTGAGGTCGTTCAGCGTGAGCGCAGTGCCAGCTTCGGTAAGACCGTACCCGTTCACTACCGGAATGCCGAGGTCGTAGAAGAACTGCATGCTCGAGGGCTCAATAAATGCCCCGCCCGTGATCAGAGCGAGCACCTCGCCTCCAAATCCGCGGTGCACGCTCGAGAGCAGCGTCCGGCTAAGCTTCACTTTCGGCCGGCGTTTTGTGAGCATCCGGTTAGTCGCAATCATCGCATTCAGAAATGCCCGCTTCCACGCCGGCAGCTCATCGAATTTCGCGCGCAGTCCGCGCTCCAGATTTTTCACAATCATCGGCACTAGCGCCGCATAAGTAATTCGGTAACGCACAAACGCATCGCGCACGAACTCCGGACGCAGCGTGCGCAAGTGCACCACGCACGCACCGCACACGAACGGTCCAATAAAGCCCACCATGAAATCGATCGCGTGATTCGTAGGAAGAATGCTCAAGTACCGCACTCCCGGCCAAAAGGGATACCACGCGGTCAGCGCCCGGCACTGTTCCAGATAATTCTCGTGCGTGAGGACGCATCCCTTCGGCCGCCCGCCAGTTCCCGAAGAATAGACGATGCAAGCAACATCGTCCTTCTGCCGCATGACAAAATCGGGAGCGCCTTTGCGCTTGAAGTCTTCCCACCGAAACGCGCCTGCCAGTTCCGCGCCCAGCGGAGCTTCGGTCACCAGAACAATCTTGGTCGCAATCTTCTGGAAGCCGGGCGACTCCATAATCGCCCGCCACAGGTGGTATTCGACGACCAGGATTTTGGCTTTGGAATGCGCCAGCAACTGCAGGTGCTCCGCTGCGGTCAGTTTGTAGTCGAGCGGCACCAACACGCCGCCGCAGTAGAGGATTGCGTAAGCCGAGATCAGCCACTTCGACTGATTCGTCATGATGATGGCCGCGCGGTCGCCGGCATCATAATCGGCGTCTTCCAGCGCGCGCGCCAGCGGCAGCGCGATCTCTTTGAAGTCCGAATACGTCAGGCGGACTTTTTCACGATCGCGATCCGCCTCGATCAGACAGATTTCAGAAGGAAACCGATCGAGCGCGTCCCGCAGTGCTGCGCCCAGACACGTGTATTGGCGGAGATCGAGCATAGGAAATTGCTGATTGTTGATTCTAGACTGTTGATTGTAGATTGCTGACTAAGCAAATCGATTCTCGGCGGCAGCTGACGTTCCTTAGCGATTAACAATCAGAAATCAGCAATCAACAATAGTTTCACAGCCGCGTCTGAATCTTGCCCGCCAGAGTACGAAAATCGCTCACGCCCTGCAGTTCGTAATCCGGCAATTCGACGTGAAAGTGGTTCTCCAGGCGCGTCAACAAATCGAGCGTCTGCAGGCTGTCAATACCGAGCGCCTTGAAGAAGTCTTCGTCGGGAGAGAGTTTTGCCCGCGGCACTTTGAAGTGCGCCGCCGCCAAGTTGAGGATTTCGTCCAAGGTCTGATCCGCTGTTTGCATATTCATCCACTCTAACCGTTTTGCACTTTCTGAGTGCGTTTGCCCGCAACCTTCCGCAACTGTCACCTCATGGCAAATAAGGCTGCGCGTCCTTGCTCTCCACAAATTTTTTCAACCCGGCCTGCACCGCCGGCCTCGAAAACAATTCGCAGAAAATGTCGATTTCCCGCCGCAACTCCTCATGTGGGATCGGTTTGATAAAGCCCTTGGCCGCGACCGCGGTCTGCCGGTCGAACTTTCCAATCTGAACCGCCGTTGCCCGGGCCGCGCGCAACGCTTCGCCTTCAGCGACCACTTGGCTGACTAGTCCGATCTGCTGAGCCTTGGTTGCGTTGAAACTGCGCCCCGTCAACAACAGATCGCGCACCACCGCATTCCCCAAATCCCGCTTCAGGCGGGGAATTCCGCCGAATCCAGGAATCAATCCCAGCCGCAATTCCGGAAAACAAAAGCGGGCCATCTTGTCGGCGATGATCAAATCGCACACTAAGGCTAGCTCAAACCCTCCGCCAAACGTCACGCCATGGACGGCCGCAATTGTCGTCAGGGGCGCGGCATCAATCCGATTCAACACGCGGTGAATTCGCTCCAGAAAATCGCGCACGCCCCGAATCGCTTGCGACTTTTCCATCACCTGCGACCGCTCGTAAAGTTCTCTGAGGTCGGCGCCGGCGCAGAAACCCGATTTCAACTCGCTATGCACGATCAGCGCATGCGCATCTCTTTCCAAATCGTCGAGTTCGGCTGCGAACCCCTCCAATTCAAGCAGCGACAGCGAGCCCAGCTCGTTGCAGGGGGCGCGATGCAGCGCCAGTTCGATGACCCCGCTCTCGACTTGCCATGACAGCGCTTGCCCTTTGAATTGTCGCACGCCCAATCCAGCCCCTTCCCCAGCCACAACCGCTAAACCGCCTGTCTGACTTGATACATCTGCTCAATCTCGTTCTTCATGCGCGCGGAAATCAAGTCGCGTTTCAACTTTCCGTTCGCTGTGAGCATTCCATTCTCAATGGAGAACGGTTCCACTCGCAGGAAAAACGCCCGCACCTGCTTATAGTGTGGGAGTTCAGGATTGACCGCGTCGAGCGCCGCCTGCACCTGTTCCCCGGACACATTCCCCGTGATTATTGCCGAAAGATATCCCCGCCCATTTCCCACGATCACTACCTGTTGAGCGCCCAGCAGATGGCGGCCGATTTCTTCTTCGATCGTTTCCGGCGCAATCTTGTGCCCCGACCCGAGAACGATCAGATTCTTGATCCGCCCCACGATTCGCCATTTCGCGGATGCGTCCATCTCGCCCTGATCGCCACTGTGAAACCATCCGTCGCGCAGCGTTTCCGCGGTCTGTTGCGGACGGTTCCAATAGCCCGGAAAAACATTCGGCCCGCGCACCACAATCTCATCATTCTCTCCCAGCCTCATCTCAATGCCGGGAATCGCGGGCCCGACACGTCCAGCCGCGACTTCGTTCGGATCATCCATCGTACAAATCCCGGTCGTCTCGGTCAGACCGTACACCTGCAAAACCGGGATGCCGAGCATGCTGAAGTAATCCTGAGTCTCTGGGGTGAGTGGCGCCGATCCGCAGATCAGAGCCTTCAAATTGTCGCCCACCATTTTCTTCCGGATCGCGGGAAAGACTACAGCATTCGCCAGCCACAACCAGAGGCCATCGCCAGCTTGCGCCCGCTTTTCCTTTTGCCGCGCCTGCGCAGCCTTAGCGCGCGAGTAAATCGCCTGCGCGATGCCGCCCTTCTGCGCAATCTGCTCATCGACGCCGCGCCGCATGCGTTCCAGCAACTGCGGCACATTCAGAAAATAGTGCGGAGCCGTCGCCGGCATGTCGCTCGGAATCTTCGTCAAGTCGGTGTTCAATGTCACCAGACTTCCGCGCAGCAGGAACGTCAGCATCGCGATCCACGACGCACAAAAACTAAACGGCAGGTAATGGAAAATCCGGTCCTGCCCCGACCGGCCTCCCATCAGCAAGTCCAGCCTCGCCGACGTGCAACCCAGCATGAACCCAACGTTGGCCGCGGTCAGCACGACGCCCTTGGCCTCGCCCGAAGTACCTGAAGTGTAGATGATGGTCACCGGATCTGTATCAACCACCTGCGGCCGGTCCAAGGTGATTCCCTCAGCGCCGGCGAAGATTTCATCAAAGAGAAAATGTGGAGGCGCCTCGGAACAGCCCCTATCCGGCCAGTTCTGGCGGATTCCACCCAGCAGCGTCGTATCGCCGCAGCACACCAGCGCAGGGGTGCTGTCCCTTATCATCGCCACTAACTCTGCCGGAGCCTGACGAGAGTAGAGCGGGACCACAATCAAGCCCTCGGCCATCGCGGCCAAATCCAGAGCCATCCAGCGAATGCTGTTGGCCGCAAGTAATCCGCAGCGGTCGCCCTTCTTCAATCCTTTTGCAGCAAGAAATGTGCGAGCTTTGCGGATCAACTCCAGCAACTCGGCCCCGGTCACTCCCGTGACTTGGCCGTCGCGGATTTCAAGCAGCACTTTCGTGTCCGCCGCCGCTTTCAATTGCGAAAAGATTTCTCCGACGAATGGCATGAGACTTGTGTGTCGAACGCCCGGGCGCAAATCAACTGTACGCAGCCACCAACTGACGCAGCGAAGTGTTCATCGGGGGCAGGTAATCCTCCCAACTCCATTCGCCCTGGCGTGTCGGAAATTCAGGATACCGCCGCTGCACTTCTTCCTCGAAGTAAACTCCCATCCGCGCCATCACCTTCAGATTTTTCACCACCGTGCGCGCAATGCCGTTCGCGATGCGCTCGCCCTGCGTGGCCAGTATTTCCAGCGCCGCCAGCAATTTCTGTTCGAGATCCGGGTCATCCACCGTCATCAGCAATTCCTCATGTCCGCGCTCGCGCATCAGATTGCGGATGCGCTCATCCATGGTGATCCCCGCCGAGGGCACCAGCGCCGGCATCGAGGTCACAATGCCGTGATAGCGCGACGAGGCCATCATGTGGCAGGCTCGCAAAATGCTGACGAGTTCATACATGTTGTATTGGTCCGAGGTCAGAACCGGCACTCCGCCCAGCTTCTCGGAGATGCGATTTGCCGGGCGCGCGTCCAACCGCTCTGTCGCCGCCAGAATCACGAACACATTCCTCCGCTTGCGGAACGTGTCAACCGCGTTGGCAATGGAAGTCCAATAATGCTGGTAGGCGCGATCCGAGGCCGGGCCGGAATTATGAAAATAAACGGTGCGGTAATGACTGTCCTTGTAGGCACCGGTCAGACTCCGCAGCGCGTACTTGCCCACCGACGCCTTCACCGGCCACTCAAACGGATTGATCGGACAAACCACGAGCACCGGCGTACGCCCATCCCATCCCACCTGCCGTAAGACGTTCTGGCCGTATTCAGTGGATCGCGGCTCAAATGTCCACGCCGTATCCGTCCCTAATTCCGTCGGCACGCCCAGTTCGCGCAACACCGTGCGCGACTCCTCATTGCGTGTAATGACCAGAGAGTTCTTACAGTACCGTCCGCACATCTTGGCGACCAGCGGATCCATATGGCCAGCTTCGGCCCCGTATCCAACAGAGAGTTTGTTCTGCACCGCCGCGATGCCGAGCGAGCCAATCATCATGGTGGTCAGCGCATTGGCGAACTTGCTCTTGAACATCGAGCCTTCGCATGCGACGACGCCGTGATGCCTGGGAACTTCATCCGACAGAAATGGCGGAAAAATATCCGGCAAGTGCACCTGCTTCGTGCCCTCGAAATATCCTTTGGAGAACTCAAAGTTCTGGCTCATCACGCTGAACTCAACCCGTTCCGCGCCCAGGATATGCCGGATCTGCCGCAGCATTTCGTCGACTCGCACGTCCGATCCCATGTTGCGGGTGCCGTTGTATCCGGCAAACAGCAGCTTCAATTTTTCTCCCGGCTGCCACGGCTGACCGCCCCCGAGCACCCATCTCGCTTTCGCCCGTTCGATGTTACCGCTGACCCACGCCTCTAAAACGAAGTCCATCATGCGGCGGTCCCTCCTGCGGCGGCAGGCCAGGGTTTGTACTTGTATTCGAAATGGTTCTCGCGGCTGAACTTCAGAAGAGGATAGCTGTACTTTGAAAACGGAACCGGCTTTCTTCCCAACTCAGAGGTCACCCGCGTATTGTCGAACACCGTGTTCCAAACCAAATAGGGCATAAACACCTTCAACAGCGAAGCCCCCTTGGCCACTGCTCCCTTGCGATTCGCCAGAAAGTTTACCGACCCCGCAAACGGCTTTTCTGCAAATGGCAGAAATACCGGACCGCGCTTCTGCTGCGCAGCCGCCAGTGCAGCCGTCAACTCGCGAAACGTCTGCGATCCCGTCCCCGACGAAAGATGATAGGTGTCGTACAACGGCTGTTCTTTCTGGTGCAAGGTCGCAATCGCGTCCGCAACGAAATCCACATTCACAATATCGATCTTGTCCGTGGGACGAAACGGCAGCACCGGCAGCCCAGCCAAGAATACGAACGCCTTGACCATGTCGAACTGCGTAGTCTCCGCATGCCGACTGTCGCCCAGCACAATGCTCGGCCGGAACACCGTCTTCGGCGTATCCGGCAACAGCACCCGCGTCATGTGCTCACAGAATTTCTTAGTGCGCGCGTAAGGATCGTAATCTGACCGGTCCCACTCGATCGAGCCATCCTCGCTCACTACTTCATTACTCCTCTTGCCTGCCACGGCGACCGTGCTGACCTCGCTGAACCGCTGCAACCCGTGATAATGCTCGGCGTGCCGCGCCAGCGTAAGAACTTCAAGCGTGCCCCGCAGATTCACGTTCAGGCAACTCTTCTCCGACTTGCGATTCAACGACGCCGCGCAGTGAATGACTGAATCCGTGGTGTGCACCAGTCGGTCGTATTCATCGCGATTCAAGCCAAAGCCGGAGGAAGTCAAATCTCCGCAAAAAATCCGCACCTTGGTCTGCAGATATTCGTAGAAGCGCGGGAAATCCATGTGCAACTGCAGCGCCCGCCACAGCCGCGCCTGCGCTTCCTGCGGGTCGCGCGCCCGCACCAGCACGTTCAAGGCAGCGCCATGCTGTTCCAAAAGATTCGCGGCAACGTGCGCGCCTATGTATCCGGTCGACCCGGTCAGGAATATCGCCACTTGGCTCCGTCGGTTCCGGTCTTCACGGCGTCCCCGTTAGCCGGCGCAAGTTGAAAGCTGCGCGCAGGCCGCGCTTCGAGAGGCCTGCCTTCAATCAAAGGATATGTCCAGCGGCGCAGCGCCGGAATGTGAATGTTGATCCAATATTCCCACCAATCCAGCGAGCGCGTGTCGTACCCGAAAATATCCCGCTCCTCGGGCACCAGCGCGTAAGAGAGTTTCTCGACGTTTTCCGCCGCGAAATCATGCTCGTGCAACAGGATGAACGGCTCGAAAAGCTCAATCAGTTTTTCCAGCCGCTCCAGGTTTCTTTCAGTCTTGACCAGCGGCGCCTTCTTCAACGGCAATGGCGACATGATGCGCTGAATCGACTTTACGATCGCTTTCTGCGCCGGCGCGGACATGCGGTTATACCGCGTCTTCGAAACCGGAATCGCATCGAAGCGCAGACGCAGCCACGATTCCAGCCCTTCCTGCGCCCGGTAGTGCTTGCGGTGCGCCAGAGACGTCAACTCGATCGACCGCCCCATATCGCAGGGGTTGGTCACCGAAGTCGCCAGTTGGTAGAGCGGCTCATGTCTTCGTTCCATCACCGCCGCGGCAATCAGAGTCATTCCATTGCACACCGCGTCCACGGGAATAATATCGAGCCGCTTGCTCTCGTTAGTCGGTAATTGCCGGAAATACGTCCCCAGCAGATACGACAGCGACGCCGAAGTGTTGATGCCCTCATTCCAGCCCAGGAACGGCTTCGCGACCGAGGTCTCCACAATTGCCGGGCGCACCACCGCAACCGGCAATCCCGCGCCATATTTTGCAATCAGCGACTCGGCCAGGCTCTTGCTGAGCGTATACGTATTCGGCCAGCCTAACTCCTTGGCGCGCCGCGTCCCCGCTTCGGTCAAGTAAGTTTTCAGCCAGCGCACCCGATTCTTGCGGACTTGATTCTCCAGCGCCGCACCGTGCAGGTCTTTCGCGGCGTGTTCCTTGGACTGGGCCTGCATGCGCAAGCCCGACGTAACTTCGTCGCTCTCGGCCTGCGCCTCGGCCGACTTAACCAATTCTTGTAGCGAACGCCATTCCTGCTCGGCGTCGAATCCCGCGAGCCCGCGCGGATTGTAATTCGGCGTCAGTTTTTCGCTGACCCGCCCATCCTGTTCGCCCGCCACGTAGCAGGTGGAAAGGTGCAGAAGCCCCGCATGATCGGCGGTCCGAACGAATTCGAGAATGTTGAGCGCCGCCGTCGTATTGGTCGAAAGCGCATCGCGCAGGTCAGGATTGAAGTCCGTCA
>JBELAE010000149.1:0-10866 GCA_049509155.1 Candidatus Sulfotelmatobacter sp. | reverse complement strand
ACGGTCCGCGAAGACGCGGGATTCGGCGACAAGATCCTGGCACGGCTTTTCAAAGAACAGTCCCCGCTGCAGGGAAAGTCGGACAGGGAACAGGTCCAGGCGGGCATGAAGATGATCGCGAGGATGTTGAACGAGGCGCGGAACAATTGGGCCGGTACGGAACGGTGGTTTTATTATGGAAACGACCCGCCCAGAATAAAATCGGATCTGAATATCAACTACGAACGGGAGATTTGGGCGCAGTGGATTCGCGGCCAGAACATAAAGTTGAAGCAGAGGCAGGGTAGCTTGGGCAGCAAGTATTCCAACGATCTCAGACTCGTCGTGCAGAACGATAGCGGGTTTTTCATGACGAAGGCAGTTCAAAACGAGCTACGGCACGTGGCCCTGCCTAATGTTTGGGACATGCACACTTGGGACACTACTCTGAATTCGGCGCTCCTGGGTGTTGAGGAGGTCGACGACGAGCGGGTGAAAGACTCCATTTCGGACCGTCAAAAAGCTGAGTACGAAGCCCAAATGAACGCCGCCCGGGACGCTGTGCAGAAGATGCTGGACTGGGCGGAAAACTACCGGCCTGTGGGACCGCTGGACTATGGGACGCCGAGATCGATGCCTCTCGAACCGATCGAGTGGTATAAGGGGCGGTATTCCAGCTACAAAAGTGGATGACTTTGGGTCTGTGTCGTTTGGGAAATTAATGGGTTGGACTTAAAATCCGCGGGCCCGATCCCTTCGACATCCGGTTCAGGGAGGCTCTTCGTTACGCCTGAAGAACGGCTACGCTCAGGATGACAGAGGTGTGTGGGAGAGTCGAACTCAGGCTGAGACTTCGGATGGTCTGACGGCGCCGCGTGGGATAGCCTCGGTGAAGGTCATGCGGATTCCGTGTTCGGGTCGCAAGATGACCATGGGGCGCGCTTCGATGGTCTGGCCTGGAACGAGAGAGAAATCGTATTTTCTGAGCAGCACACTGAGAATCATGAGGATCTGCAGCATGGCGTAGTTGCCGCCGATACAACCTCGAGGGCCGGCTCCGAAGGGTAAATGGGCGAAGGGGGTGTGCAGCTTCTCTTTCGCTTTGGAGAAGCGGTCCGGCTCGAAACTCTCGGGGTTCTCCCAGTACTGCGGCGAATGGTGCACGCCGTAGATGAACACCACGACCGTCGAGCCGCGGGGTATGGTGACATCTCCGGCACGGTCGTCTGCGAGAGCCATGCGGTCAACCATCCAGAACGGCGGATAGAGGCGCAGAGCTTCCATGATCACCTGGGTCGTAAACTCGAACTTCGAAACGTCAGAGAAACTGAGAGGTCTTTCGCCGAGCACGGAATCGAACTCGTCGCGTATCCGGTCGACACAATCAGGGCGCGAGCTCAGCAGATAGAGAAGCCACGATAAGGCATTCGAAGAAGTTTCATGGCCGGCGACCAGCAGTTGCATGCTTTCGCTGAGGATCAAATCGTCGGGCATGCCGTGGCCATCGCTGTAGCGAGCGTCCATCAGGATCTGCAGCAGATCGTGACCGGGAGCCTCTTTTCGGCGGCGCTGGAGGTATTCGTCCAGCACGCCGAACGCGCGGGATCGCAGGTCCCAATGCTTGCGCAGTTCGCCCGACACGGCAAACCAGGGATTCAGATAGGGCTGAATGGTTTGCCGAACCATAAATTCCTGGACGGTCGAAATGGCCAGGCTGATGAGGTCGATGTCTTCTTCTTTCAAGCGGGCGCCAAACAGAGATCGGCCGACCATCGCGAAGGTAATCTTCATCATGAGGGGGTAGATATCGACTGGGCCGAGCCGGGCATGTTGGTCGAAGTCCCGCAGCGAATCGGCGAGGGAGTCCTGCATGATGGAGGACAGAACTTCGAGTTGCTTGCGCTCAAAACCCGTCTGGATGAGGCGACGTTGCGTGCGCCAGGCTTCGCCCTCAGTGGTGAGAAGACCCTTGCCCAGGAAATGACCCATCCGCTTTTTTTGGATTTCGGACTTGTAGTAGTTCTCCGAATTGGTCTTCAGCACATGCTGAATGACGACGGGATTGATGGTGACAATGGCCTCTTTGACGCCGCCGAAATAAAACCGGAAGGTTTCGTCGTGGAGTTCGCTGTACTTGGTGAGAACCTGCACGGGATTGCGGGCCATGGCGCGCGAATCCATGAAGGAACGGGAGCGGGAGACGGCAGGTACGCTTTGCGGCAAGGTCACGCCTCGCTATCCAGGCGCTGAAGATGAGAAACATGATCGTCGTTTCCCAACTGTTTCAAGAGCAGTAGATGATGTTTGATCGCCTGAGTCATCGTGGGATGTTGTCGATAGGGGATGCCATATTCCTCGGCAGTCTGTTTCACGATCCGGGTCAGCGGAGCATAGTGAGTGTGGCACACAAAAGGGCAGAGATGATGGACGATATGGTGGTTGAGGCCGCCGACGAGCCAACCGACAAGCGGGGTTTCGGTCGCGTAGTCGGCCGTGGTTGCGAAGATGTGGTAGATCCAGTTGTCAAACTCGTTGCGGTCTGCGGGGAAGTACGTGCTGTCGATCACGTGCGTTGTCTGGAATACGAGCGCTACGCTCAAACCGATAATCAAATGGGAAAGCAAGAAAGCCAAAGCGACCAGCAGCGGCGACTTCCCCAACAACACGACGGGCAAAATCAGCATGTAGGTCAGATAAAAGGCTTTGCCGGCAAAGAGAATAACGTATTCCCGCGCCGGATGCTTCGTGCGTTTCAGATAATCGTGGGACGGGAAGAAGAAGCACTCGAAGTCTCTCACGAACACATAATCAAGGGAAAACACCGCGTACATGAGGAGCGCATAAATATGCTGGAAGCGCTGGAGGCGCGTCCGAGGTTCGTAGGGCGTAAACCTTAGGACGCCGCGTCCGGTAAGCGCGTCGTCTTCGCCGTGGAGATTGATGCAGGAGTGGTGGCCTCGATGATGGAGGATCCGCCACATGTAGGAGTTGATTCCACAAACATCGAAAACATAATTCAGGGCTTTGTTTACCGATCGCACCGACGAGATGGCGTTGTGGTTGCTGTCGTGCGCGATGTTCAGCAAAAGGAAGGTCTGTGCGACGGCATTTATAAGGTAGAGGCAGACGAACTTCCATGAATCCGGCTTGAAGGTGTAAAGAGCAATCCAGCTGCCCGCCAGTACCGCCGACCCCAGGGCGATTTTCACCCACATTGCGACGTCGGCCTTAGGAGAAATGCTCCCGTCTGAAAAGAAATCATCGAGACGGCGGCGTAAGACTTTGGGGAAGGAAGACTCAGGGGCCGAGGCGGAAACGGAGTCCCGCAGCGAGGCCTCCGATGGTACAAGATCATCAATCTCCGGATTCAGACTAATAACCGCCTCGTCTCGGACAGTCACGGGATTATTAAGTAGGGTCGGCCCGATGCGCCCGGTTTGCCGAGGGCCGATCTGGCCAGCGGCGGATTTCCTGTTTGCGCAGACACCCGCCTCTGGCGCAAGAGTTATAGTTAGAGAATTGATGTTAGCCCCAAGGGTTAAGGAAGATCAAGGGAATTTCGGATCGCCCGGAGCGGGGGTAACCGAGCATCTTCGCGGGAGTGACGCAGGAGGAAATTCCTCCCCGCTTTCCAAAATCTCTGTTAACATCATCCGCTCAGTGATATGCAACGACGACGACGCGCAGAGTCGGGGATCCGACGCCGGCGGCGGGGTTGTGTTCACCGGACCGAGAACGCGCATGGTCGAAGGAATGGCTGTGCCTCTGTTCACGAGTCGGTCTGCCCCCTGGGCACGGGGAGCAGCGAGGCTGCTGTTTTTGCGGTTACGAGGTTTTCTCAATAAACGCAGGAGGTTAGCGAATGGCGGTGCCACCGCCATTGAATTTCGATCCGATCTATGATGGCTTCGATTTTGCACAAGCTGGATAGTCTAGGGAATCAGCATCCGCACAGGCTTCTCTATTCCTACATTGACGTGAACGGCACTCCGATTGGAAGCTACTCTTACGAGTCGTTTCTCCATCGGACCAGGGTGATCGCGGGACACTTGCGCAAGGTGCACGGTTTCGCCTCCCAGGACCGTCTTCTGCTCGCCTACCCGCCCGGGCTGGAAATGATTTGCGCGTTTTTTGGGTGCGTGCGCGCCGGACTGATCCCCGTGCCTGTCTATCCCCCCAGCTCTCGTGGCTTCCAGGGCGCCCTGTACAAAATGGTTCACATCGCCAAGGATTGCCAGGCCGCCGGCATTCTAACCAGCAAAGACTACCTCGGATCCCTGAAGACAAATCTTGCCAGGAGCGGAGTCTCGGCATCCGGCGTCGACGTCGACTACATTTCCGGTCTTCGGTGGCTGGTGACGGAAGACTTCGTGGATATGATCTCGGACGAGACCTACAACGGCGGATCCAACGGCGCTTCCCACGGTGGTTCCAACGGCGCTGCGAAGGTTCTGTTTCTCCAGTACACGTCGGGATCGACTCGAGATCCTAAGGGCGTGATGGTCACGCACGAAAACATCCTTCACAACTGCCCACTCGTGATCGACCATGACGAACCGGTAGTCGTATCCTGGCTGCCGCAGTATCACGACATGGGACTGATTGGGTGCTACCTTTATCCTGCGCTTAAAGGCGGCACGACCTACGGCTTCGCTCCCACGGATTTCATTCAGCGCCCGACGCTGTGGTTCGACGCGATCAAGACGTATGGGGCGAGCGCCTCAGCGGCGCCCAACTTCGCCTACGACTATTGCTTGCGCGCCGGACGGTTTTCCAAAGAGAGTTTGGAGAATTGTGATCTGAGCTCGCTGCGGTTGCTGATGGTTGCCGCGGAACCGGTCAAACCGGACACGTATACGCGATTTCTGCAGGCCTTTCAGCCCTACGGACTTAAATCGGAAAGCTTTTTTGTTGCGTACGGGCTGGCGGAGAACACGCTGGCGGTTTCGCTGGGTGGCCGCAATATTATTTCGGTCAACAAGAACTCCGTCGCGCTGGGCAAAGCCCGCATGAC
Source organism: Candidatus Sulfotelmatobacter sp. (assembly GCA_049509155.1). Lineage (GTDB taxonomy): Bacteria > Acidobacteriota > Terriglobia > Terriglobales > Acidobacteriaceae > Sulfotelmatobacter. Next base: position 5,873 of record JBELAE010000149.1, on the reverse strand, counting down.
CACGGAGGTTTCCGAAATCGGCGCGGCCACGCAGATTGTCAGTTGCGGAACTCCCCTGCCCGGCCTCACGGTGAAGATCGTGGATCCGGAGAAGCACGTCGCTCTGGACTCGGGCCGAATCGGCGAGATTTGGATCTCTGGAGGAAGTAAGTGCCCGGGGTTCTGGAACAATCCGGAATTAACGCTCAAGCTGTTTCACGCCCGGCTGGTGGATGACAGTCCCTACGACGATGGCTACCTTCGGACCGGCGATATGGGCTTTTTGCACGACGGCGAACTCTTCGTCTGCGGCCGGATCAAGGACATGATTATTATCCGCGGGCAAAACTATTACCCGCAGGATATCGAGGCTGTGGCGGAGAAAGCGTCCGGCCTGATCCGGACGAATTGCGTTGCCGCGTTCCAGATTAATGAAGATAGCGATCCGGCGCTGGCGATCGTCGCCGAGGTGAAAAATCCAAAGGCGCTTCCGGATGCACTGAAGATTGCGGCCGCCGTCCGGAATTACCTCAACGTGGAAGTGGCGCTGATTTCTTTTATCGCATCCCATTCGATACCAAGAACCAGTTCGGGCAAGATCATGCGCCACAAAACCAAGCACATGTGGTTGCAAGGTCAATTTACCGTACTCTCGGAGTTTTCGCGGGAAAACGACGCTGGAACCTCGACCTGCGGTTCCGTAGGCCAATCGCCTTTCGATTTATTGAAAGCGCGGTACAACCTGACGGGCACGGAATCGTTCAACCTGGTCGAAGCCGGGCTGGATTCCCTGGATCTTGTGGTGTTCATGCACGAGATCAAGGAACTTCTGAAGAATAAAGACGCCGAGATGCTGGCGAGACAGGTGGATATCGGCCTCATCCAGCGCGTGAGCGTAGCCGAGTTGTTTCGACTGGCAGAACAGTTACAGCATGCTCCCGAAGAAGCACTGGTTCCGCTGCGGCAGTACCTGGCGGCTTTCCGCGAGGAGCAGCACGCGGCGGAACAGCGGATGATGTGCAACGACCGGAAGCTTATCTTCGAGCCTTCGGCGCCTGCGTTATTGCCCGCAACACCAAGCCTCAATCATGTTCTACTCACCGGCGGTACCGGCTTCATCGGACCATTTCTGGTGAAAAGTCTGCTGGAACAAACGCGGGCGAAGCTCCACGTTCTGGTGAGGGCCTCTGACGAGCAGCAAGGCAGACAAAGACTGAGGGCTGCGATGGAATCGATGGGCCCTTGTCCGACGGAGCTGATGCAGATGTTCGAGGCTCGCGTGACGCCGGTTTGCGGAGATCTTGGCCAGAAGGATCTGGGATTGACGAGGGAGGAGTGGGATCGCCTCGCAAATGAGATCGATACCGTGTTCCACAACGGCGCAACCGTAAATTACCTGCTCAACTATGACCGGATGCGCGACGCGAACGTGTTGGGGACGAATGAGGTCGTGCGACTCGCGTTCGAAGGACAGCCCAAGAGTTTCAATTATGTTTCGACTACCTTCATATTTGGTTGGGCGGTGAAGAAGGTTCTGTATGAGACCGACTTCAACGCGAATATGGAGCTGCTCGATTTTGGATACAGCCAGTCTAAGTGGGTGTCGGAGCAAGTGATTATGGATGCGCGCCGTCACGGGCTTACTACGCGGATCTTCCGGCCCGCCCTGGTGAGTCCCTCGGTCAACGGCGGAGGCAACAACTTCGACATCGCGGTTCGCCTTGTAGCTTTCATGGTGAATCACGGCATTGGAGTCGATGCTCTGAACCAGGTGAGTTTCGTTCCCGCGGACATCACGGCGAATAATATCGTTTCGATTTCCACCACTCCCGGCACGGAGAACAAGACGTATCACGTGGTGAGAGACGATTACGCGAACATGCTGGACATTACCGGCCTCATTACCAAGGCGACCGGCCGGCAGTTTGAAATATTCAGTCTTCCCGACTTTGTTCCCGAACTCATCAGGAGATGCAGGAAAGACGACCTGCTGTTTCCGCTGCTGGACTTTCTGGTGAACTCTGTGGACAACATCTCGTCGATGGAGTTCAAACGCTACGACAGTGCCTGCTATCAGGCAGCTCGAGATGCTTCGGCGTGGGGCAAGCCGGATCCTTCGCTGGAAGAAACTGTCAATGGCATCCTGAAATTCATGCAGCGAAAGGGAATCATCTCGGTTGCAACGCGCGAGTTCAACGCCGTGGGTAACTTGCCGGTGGGCAGCTCACGCGCGGGTGCTGAGGGCCTGGCACAGCGATAGTTACTGTTTCCGAAACAGCAGCGTCTCTTTTATCTGCTGACCGGTTTCCAACGTGCCGGTCGTGGTTAACGTCATTTCTGCGCCATCGGCAGAAACCACCCACCGGTCTGTTTGAGTGATTTGATCGTCCCGCCGGTAAATCGAATCGACCGTGTGGGCATCGACAAGTTGCAGAGTTACCGTGTCGTTTCTGGAATTTTTCAGGTCGTATTCCTTGCTGTCAAAGCGCGCGTTGTAGCTGAAGTCGCCCGAGAAGCGGACTCCGCCATTTCCATCGGCTTCGATCTTGAGCGCCATCCCCTGCCGCAATCGAGTCTTGCTTAGATCCTGTGTCCACTCACCGGCGAATAAGTCCGTAGGCGTCTTCTTTCCGCCGCTTCGCGTCCACACGGTGATGCGCTCGGCGCGGCCATTCTGTGCAGTCGTGCTGGTTAACTCGTTGGCATCGCTCGACAGCTTGTCGCGAATGGTCGCCACTGCGGTTCCATCCTTCGTCTCTTTGATTTCGACTTGATGCTTGTCGATCCTCCGCAGCTCGATTTGATTAAAAGCCGGATTGCCGGGTACGGACGATTCATGGCCGTCCAGCTTTGCCGTAAAATCGAGGTGGACATCGCCTGACATGACAACGTGCACTTCATCGTGTAGACGCGTGATGGAGAGTTTGTTGGGGGGCTCCATGGACGAGTGCGCAGAGGTGAGCGTCCATGAGCCGATGCGGGGGTCTGCGGCACCAAGTTGAAGGGCGGCAAACAACCCGAGCAATACGAGTTTGTGCAATGGTCCTCCGGGAAACCGTGCAATCCTTGATACACCCTAAAATAATACGAAGCCGCCGAGAAAGCGAACTGGGCCGCGCCGGGTTCGCCGGGGAACGGCATTGCGCCGAATTAATCCGGAAGTCCGAACCGGCCTTCGTGCGGGATTTGAATCTGCTTAACGGTAACGATTTTGGGTAGTGGCTTAATTCCTTGTTGCTGATCTTTCCGCCGATCTTCTAGCATTTTGAACTGCTGGCATTTTGAACTGCTGCCATTTCGAACTGCTTGAGTTTTGAAAGACGACAAGTTAAACGAAGGAGAATTAGCCCACTACCCGGTTTTGCGTGAAAATATGAATCTCATGCATCTGCGCCGTTTCTGGTTGGCCGGGGTAGTTCTTGTCGCCGTCCTTGTCCTCATTCCGTTTTCCTTTCACGCCGAGCGTCATCTGGAAACTGCAACGCGCATCGAGGGTAGCGAAGCGGGAAAAGTTCCAGAGGAATTGGCCACTCGCTTCCATTCGCCTTTCGTTGACCGCGTGGTGCTTGTGATTCAGGGACTCCCTCCTGTTGATTCGGAGGAGGGCGAGCAGGCATTGGCAACCATTGAAGAGAGGCTGCAAAAGGAACCCGGCGTGTCCGGGGTTGTTTCTCATCTCGATTTTCGCGATCCGATTTTCCTGGGGAAGGGAGGGGGAACTTTTATTCTGGTGGGGCTCGCCTCGACCGAGGGGCCGGTCGAGTCGCTCGTCCCTAAGCTTCACGAATTGGAGAACTCACTCCAGAACCAACTGCGAGGCCGCTATCCGAATGTGAAGCTCGAACTGACGGGAGAGACGCCGCTTAATTTCGACATTCGGAAAGCCAGCGCGGACGACGTGCACCACGCCGAGACGCTCGTGATTCCTGCCACCCTCGCACTTCTGCTGGTGGCTTTCGGAAGTCTGGTGGCGGCCGTGATTCCATTGGCCGTCGGCCAGCTTGCCATCGCGACCGCTCTGGCGATTGCAGGGTTTCTGGCCCTGCGTTGGCACTTATCCATCCTGGTTCAGAACTTGTCCACGATGCTTGGGCTAGGGTTGGGAATCGACTACGCGCTACTCATGGTCAGCCGTTTCCGGGAAGCGATCGCCGGACAAAACGGACTCGAAGCCTCGGCCGTTGCAGCGAGCCAGGCAGGTCGAACCCTCGCGATTTCAGCTGCGACTGTGGTCATCGGATTCCTGGCGCTGTTGACCGTTCCCATCAGCGAAGTCCGTTCCATCGGCCTGGCTGGAGTCCTGGTGGCGGGAATGAGCCTGCTGTTGGCCAATACCCTGGTTCCGGCGCTGCTGGGCGCTCTCGGTCCGCGAATTAATGCTGGCCGGGTGCCCTTTATCGCGACGTGGGATGCGCATCGGGCAGCGCGCACGGAAGACCGCTGGAGACGATGCGGTAAGGTGATCGTTGCCCATCCCTGGCTGGCCATCTTTCTGGCAGGCGCCCCCATGCTTCTGCTCGCCTCGCAGGCTGCGCGGCTTGATACCAGCGTCCCCCGGGGGGACTGGCTGCCGTCACAGGCGGAATCGGTTCGCGCGCTTCATACGCTTGAACACATGGATCGGGTGGGCATGGTGTACTCGTTGCGCGTGATTCTCGAACTTCCAACGGATTCTATTGCGCAAACCGACGCCGGCTGGAATGTACTCGATGCTTTCAGCAAGCGGCTGGCGAGCGACCCGCGTTCCGACCGCGTGCTTTCCCTTACAACGATTGCGGAGAGTAACCGCTCCAGCCTCGGCAACCTCTCGCGCGAGACGCGCCGCACATTCTTGAGTCGCGACGGGCGCGCGGCGCTGATCGAAATCTTGCCCGCAACTTCCGTTTCCCTGAACGATCAGGTCAACTGGGTGCGGGAGTTGCGCAAGAGCGGCGCGACAGTTCTCACCGGAGTACCCGGGGCCACGTTGCGCATTGGAGGTATACCGGCCCTGACGGCCGACTACCAGACAATTGTCCGCGACCGGTTCGTGCCAGTACTAGAGCTGGTTGTGGGTGGGACGCTCATGGCGCTGCTTATTGGGTTTCGATCGCTTTTCGCCGCGGTGAAGGCCATTGCATTGAACTTGCTGTCGGTTGGGGCATCGTTTGGAGCGTTGGTTCTGGTGTTTCAAGATGGACACGGAGTTCGCTTGTTCGGGGTTCCTGAGGGAACGGGCAGCATATTTCCCATTGTGCCGATCGTCGCATTTGCGATTGTTTTCGGACTAAGCATGGATTACGAAGTTTTCCTGGTCGCGCGCGTCCTCGAGGCGAGGAGGAGCGGGCTGAGTGAAATGGAGGCCATCCCCGAGGGGATGGCCAAAACCTCAGGACTCATTACGAGCGCCGCGGCGATCATGATTGTGGTATTCGCGGCATTCACCTTCGGGAACTTTTTGGTGATTAAGATGCTCGGGTTTACGCTCGCGGTCGCAGTGCTGATTGACGCAACGCTGGTTCGCATTGTGATTGGACCTGCGCTGCTTCGCCTTGCCGGGGATTGGAACTGGTGGCCTGGAGGGCTGACCAGTGCCCGCAGTGCACCGGTGATCGCCAGCAGTGAGCGGCAGGCAGACGAGTGAGCGGTGGTCAGGCGACTGGGCCGGTAGGGATTCCCACCCTTTTCATGGACCGCCATTGCAGGTCTCCGCGGAGGTATTGCCAGATGCCCTGGAGACGCCAGAGCATTGTAAGTTGGCGGTAGGGGAAGTGCTCGAAGAAGCAGTAGCACAACAAGCGCGCAACCTCGCGCCAGTCGCTGTAACGGCGGAAGGTCATTTCTTCGTGCAGTACCGAACCGATGGAAAGCAGAGTGGCGAAGGCGTAGCCGAATAATAGGAATTGCAGAAAGAA
>JBELAE010000148.1:0-10919 GCA_049509155.1 Candidatus Sulfotelmatobacter sp. | reverse complement strand
AGAAGCAGGCAAACGCGATATAGGAAGCGAAGCCATCCACCACGAACGACACGAAGTTACACGAAGAAAACGCCTGCAAAAGAAGTCCTTCGTGATACTTCGTGCCCTTCGTGGTTATCGCTTGCCACTTCCAGCGCCCAGAGTCCGGTCCCTGCAACATACCGCCCTTGACTTTCTTCCTGTAAGCTGTCAATCCTATTAGCTTTTACCCGCGTCCCAATCCCACGCCGGCTGCGTGGTTTTCGGCCGGCGGGAATCTGTTGTGCGATTGGGGAGTTCCTTGCGAGTTCGCGTTTTCTATCACGACAAATGTTTTGACGGAGCTTCCTCCGCCGCGTTGTTTTCCCGCTTCTACCGCGAGCGCATCCGCGGCGACGCCGAGTTCGTCTTCACCGGCCTGGTTCACCGCGCCGGCGCGCTGTTCGACGAGAAGGAATTCGACGGCGACGAGAACGCCATCGTCGACTTCAAGTACTCCAGTTCGCCCAAAATTACCTGGTGGTTCGATCATCATGAGAGCGCATTCCTCTCGCCCGCCGACGCCGAACATTTCGAGCAGGATCAGAGCAACCGCAAGTTCTACGACCCGGATTTCAAGTCCTGCACCAGCTTTATCGCGATGATCGCTCAGCAGCGCTTCGGCTTCGACCCCGCGCCCCTGGCCGATCTGGTGCACTGGACTGACATCATCGACGGCGCCCTTTACCCCGACGCCAAAACCGCCGTCGCCATGGAAGCGCCTGCCATGAAGCTGACCATGGTCATCGAATCGGCCCCCGATCACGGCTTCGTCCCTAACCTGATTCCGCTGCTGGCCACCAAGTCGTTGGCCGAAATTCTCGAAGAGCGCTTCGTCGCCCCACTGCTTCCGCCGCTGCTCAAACGTCACGAACTTTCCATCGGAATTCTCGAACAGCGCACCGAGTGCAAAGACGCCACAATCTTCTTCGACGTCACCGATCACGACCTCGAGGGCTATAACAAATTCATTCCGTACTACCTGCATCCCGAGTCGGTCTACAGCGTGGGCCTCAGCAAAAGCAGTTTCCGCGTGAAGGTTTCGGTGGGATCGAACCCCTGGGCTCCGCAGGAACCCGAAGTAAACCTGGCCCGCATCTGCGAGCGCTACGGCGGCGGTGGCCACGCCCGTGTGGGCGCGATCTCATTCAACGTCAACCAGCACGCCGCAGCCATCAAAGCGTCGCAGGAAATCGTTGCCGAACTACGAGCCGCCATTCGTCAGAAAAAGTAGCGCTGGCGGAGTGCCCCATTTCTCGCGTTCTCCGCGGGAAGTGGGTCTGTCACTGTATCTCTAATCTCAACCGTGATACTCTGCCTTGAGTCATCGCCAGCATTCATGCGCCACTCCGGAACCAAGCCTGATCCACACCGTCGCCAGCGGCGCGTGCTCCGGGCCGTGGCTGCAATAGAGTTCTTCAAGGGCGTTTTCGTAGTGCTGATGGGATTGTGCGCCCTTGCCCTGGTGCACAGAGATATCTGGCTCTATACGGAGAGTCTCCTGGCCCTCCTCCACATCAGCACCGATCGCCGTTCCGCGCAGTTCTTTCTCGACTTTGCCGACAGCGTCACCGACGCGCGCTTGTGGGCGGCGGCCCGCATCGCCTTTACTTACGCGGCGCTGCGTTTCACCGAAGCCTACGGTTTGTGGAAGGGACGCACTTGGGCCGAATGGGTGGCCTTGGTTTCCGGTGCTCTGCTGCTTCCTCTTGAGATCCGCGAACTCATGCGCGGCGTGACCGCCTTGCGCTGTGCGTTGTTTATCGTCAACCTGGCCGTCGTCCTCTACATGCTCTACGTCATTCGCGCCAACCGCCGGGAACGGAACGCGGCCGCCCTAGGCGCAGCAGGTTAAAAACTAGGTTTTAACCGGCTTATCGACGCAGGTTGGGGCAGTGCTGACTCGGGCCCGCGCTACGACCAAGCCCCCGAAACCTCCGGAAAACTTTAGGTACGTTACCACCGTGCCCACCACGGTCGAGCCATTTTCAACAAGGCTTTCTCGTAGGAAACTGTTCCTACACTATGGCTGCCGAATCCAATACGCGCCCCGGCAAAGACAACTTGAAAGTAGAGAAGCTGTCGCTCCTCGTATTGACTCTTTGCATCGTAGTTCTGGTTTACGTGCTGGTCGCCCGGCCTTTCTAGCTACGGTCCCAACGAACCTAAGCCTCATCCGTGGCGTGCTCCCGCCTCAGTAAGCCCTAAAACCCGCTTCAGAAGCCGAAATTGGAGTCTTACGACTCTGGCGAGTGCGCCAATTTCGGCGCATAATCAAGGCGACCGATCCCTTCCCGGAGGCCCCTATGCGTCTCGCGAGCTTGCTCTGCTTATTGTTTGCCCTGGCTGGCATCGCCGCCGCTCAGGACACGAACTTCTCCACCGGTCCCCAATACCTGATCACCAGCAGTTCGCCCATGTTCCTGCACTCCATCGCCACGCCATCCCTGTCGCTCGAACCCTCCGTTCCGGAGATACAAACCCTGCCGCAGATCGGACCGGCTGCCGAAGAGCAGCCCGTCGTCGCAAATCCCGAACTCCCGCCCGGCGCCAACCTCTTCTCGATCTATTACGGTGCCCCAGTAACAACGACCAGCGTAGTCGAGATTACCTCGGCCGAGTTACCCCGTGAGTTGCCCGCGAGCATCGCGGAGGTAGGCGTTACAGGATTGACCACTGTGCAGTCGCTGCGTGAGCGCGGATACGGAATCCCGCTTGGAGACGTTGCCCAGTACTGGAAAGCGCACAAACGTCCCGCCGCCCACGTCTATACCAACGCCGATGTCCAGCGCCTGCACGCCAGTTAGTTCGCACCGGGCCGGGTGCAACCGGGGTGCCCCATGTCTCGCTTCCTTTGCGAGACATGGGTTTGCCGGAAGACTGTCTTGAGTTCTGATTTAGAGATTAACTCGCCCACCATCCTGTTACTCCGCCGTGTTAGCCTGAATCCATCTCAGTTCTTCGCAGGGAGTTCATGCCCGACGCCAATCCCTCTCATCTCGACTTGCAGGCGATCGCAAAAGAAGTTATGCAGCGCCACGGTTTCGATCCCGATTTTCCTCCCCAGGTTCCGCAACAGCTTGCCGACCTGAAAGCCCACCCGCCGCGAATCGCCGCCGCAGGAAGTATCCGCGACCTGCGCAATTTACTCTGGTCGTCCATCGACAACGACACTTCGCGCGACCTCGACCAGATCGAAGTTGCCGAACGCGCCTCCAATGGCGACGTGAAAATCATGGTCGGCATCGCCGACGTGGACGTCTTCGTCCCCAAACAGTCCGCAATCGACCAGTACGCCGCGCGTGAAACCACCACCGTCTATGCCGGAGTTCGCAACTTCCCCATGCTGCCCGAGGAACTTTCCACCGGCAAGACCTCGCTACTCGAAAATCAGGATTGCCTGAGTGTAGTGATTGAATTCGTGGTCGATTCCACCGGACTCGTGAATTCTCCCAGCGTCTATCGCGCCGTGGTCCGCAACCAGGCGCAACTGCAATACAACGCAGTCGGTGCGTGGCTGGAAGGGAAGTCCGCTGCACCCCCGAAGGTCGCGGCTTCCAATGATTTGCAGGCCCAACTGAAACTGCAGGATGAAGTCGCGCAGAAACTGAAGAACCAGCGCTTTCAGCACGGCGCGCTCAGCCTGCAGACTGATGAACTGCAAGCCCTGATGGTCGATGATCGGGTCATCGACGTGGTGAACCAGCAGAAAAACCGCGCCACCGAACTGATTGAAGACTTCATGGTGGCCTCCAACGGCGTGGTCGCTCGTCTGCTGGAGAAGGTTTCGTCGCTGCGCCGCATCGTGCGCACGCCCAAGCGATGGGACCGCATCGTGCAGCTTGCCGCGGCCAGTAAAGAGAAACTTCCCGCGCAACCGGATTCCAAAGCGCTCAACGATTTCCTGCTGCGTCGCAAAGCCGCCGACCCCGATCACTTCGCCGATCTTTCCCTGGCCGTGATCAAGCTCATCGGTCCCGGCGAGTATGTTCTGGAACGGGCGGGCGACGTTGCTCCCGGACACTTCGGCCTGGCGGTGCGGGACTACACCCACTCCACCGCACCCAATCGCCGTTTTGTCGACGTCGTCACCCAGCGTCTGATCAAGGCCCTGCTGGCGGGCCAGAAGAATCCTTATACCGACGACGAACTGACAGCCGTTGCCGCCAACTGCACGCAAAAAGAAGATGCCGCCAAGAAAGTGGAGCGCGAAATGTCCAAGCGGCTCGCCGCCGTCGCCATGCAGCACCGCATCGGCGAAGTCTTCGACGCCATGGTCACCGGCGTCACGGAGAGCGGAACGTTCGTGCGCGTTGCGCAGCCTCACCTCGAAGGACTGCTGGCGCAAGGCGCTCAGGGGCTCGACGTCGGCGACCGTCTGCGCGCCAAACTTATCCGCACCGACGTGCAACGCGGATACATCGACTTCGCCCGCGCCTGAGCTGTTGCCTTCAACCGCGTCACTTCTGCTGCCAACCCGCCACCGATGCACCACGCGAGCTAATAGCGTCTTCCGAAGCTCCAGACTAGGCTAGCAGTAGTCAATTGTGCGGAATTGTGGGGCGTATCGTTGTCAAAATGGCGATATTTCGTTTGCCTGCCTATGATCGCGATTCTGCCCGTATCTCTGCTGGCGGACGACGCGGCGGCCATGCTGCGCAGCAATGGAATCGGCGTGCTGGTCAACAAGAATCCTGCCCCTGCGTCGATCGCCCTGTTTTCTAATGACTTCATCGAAACTGAAAAAGCCGCCATCGCCCGCGTTGAAGAGACTGGTTCGACCGCCGACATCAATCCTGAGACGATGGTCCAGTATCAGACTGGCGAACTGGTTCTCGACCACGGCAGCCTCTCAGTCAACACGTCTCGCGGATTGAAAGTCCGCGTCGGCTGCCTGATGGTGACGCCCGTCAACGACGCGGAATGGACTCACTATGATGTTACCGACGTCGACGGCAAGCTCAGCGTCTCCGCGCTCAAGCTTGATGTGTACATCGATGTCGTCTCCGCCAGTCCAGAACGGATGAAGCAACCAGCCCACTCCAACCGGATCATCGTGCATGAAGGCGAGCAGAAATCGCGCGGAGATAGGTGCGGAGTGACTAATTCTTTGCGCGGACCAGTCGTCAAGCCGCTTTTGGATTCGCCCTACGCCATAGGGTCGGGTATAGGCATCATCACCGTACTTACCTGCTGGGCGTTGTGCCGCACCAGCAATCCCCTCAGCCCCAAGGACCCCTAAATCCTCATCTACTCCGTGACCACAGCCTTCACCAGATTGCGCGGATGGTCCACGTCATATCCCTTGTTCACCGCCACATGATAGGCAAAGAGCTGCAAAGGAATCACTTCAACAATCGGCAACAGTAGTTCCGGAGCTGCCGGAACGTAGAATACGTGGTCGGCAATGGTAGCGACTTCCGAGTCACCTTCGGTCGCGACCGTAACCAGCGGTCCGCGCCGCGATCTCACTTCCTTCATAACCTCCAGCGTTCTTCGGTAGCGCAGCACTGAATCCGGATCGCCACGGTCGCACGTAGCCAGCACGACCACCGGCAACTTCTCATCCACCAGCGCATTGGGGCCATGCTTTAGTTCACCTGCGGGATAGCCTTCGGCATGCGCGTAGGAAATCTCTTTCAGCTTCAACGCGCCCTCGCGCGCGATCGCGTAATGCACACCGCGCCCCAGATAGAGAAACTTTTCCGCCTTGAAATGGACTGCACCGAATTGTTCGGCAAGAATGTCCCAGGTCGCGAGGTTCGTTTCGATGGCATCCGGCAGGCGCATCAGCCGCTGCAGATACGACCGTGTAACTTCCGAGGTCATCCGTCCGCGCTTGCGCGCCAGGAACAGCGCCATCAGGTAAAGAATCGTGAGCTGGGTAGTAAAACTTTTCGTCGCAGGGATCGACAGTTCCGGTCCCGCACCGGTAATCAACGCCGCGCCGGCTTCCCGCACAATCGTCGTGTCCGGCACATTCGAGATCGCAATCGTCTTTACGCCGCGCGTCAGGGCTTCGCGTTGCGCCGCGATCGTGTCCGCGGTTTCGCCGGACTGCGTAATCACCATCACAATCGGATCCACCGCCGCGTGGGTCGAGCGATAACAATATTCGCTGGCATACTCGACATCAACCGCCACGCCGGAGAGATCTTCGATCATGATCTCACCCGCCAGACCCGCATGGCGGCTCGATCCGCTGGCGGCGATGATCAGCTTCTCAAAGGTCAGCAGCGCGCTTTCAATGGCCTCCAACTCCCCCGGAAAAATGATGTCATCCTTCAGGTGCTTGGCAACGGTCTTCGCGATCGCCGCGGGCTGTTCGTAGATTTCCCGCCGCATAGCGTGGGAATGTTTCTGGAGGGTGGAACTGTTTTTCTCGGAAGGGTTCATGGTGACAGGGATGAGACTAAATTATTCCCAGTACACCGGGCAACCGCGGCAATGGACGGAGGTGCAACGGACGGGGTTCCCCATGCCTCGCGTACTTCGAGAGACATGGGAATTCAACTCCTACGCCTCGATTCCCGCACCCTCAAAGTGCGCCTCAATCTCTTCCAGCGTCTTCCCCTTGGTTTCCGGCAAGAACCAGATCGCAGTGATGAAATAAATGACGGTGCACCCGGCAAACCCGAAAAACATGGTCGAGTACCCGTACTTGCCGACGGTCGGCAAAAAAACCGCCGCGATAGTCGTGGCAACCGCCTGGTTGAGCAACAGCGCAATGCTCATGCCGTTGGAGCGGATGCGGGTCGGCATCAACTCAGAAAGCGCCAGCCATACGCACACCCCGGGACCGATGGCGAAGAATGCCATGAAGACGAAGAGGGTGATGGCGATGGTCCATCCGTTGCGCGGGCTGGGCACCGGGCTGATGAGGGCGTTTTCAATTTTCAGCGGTGCGAGCCGGGCGGCGTCGAGGTCGCCGAAAGGGTTAGAGAAAAACGCGATCACTTTATTGGAAGGAACGCAGGCATCGCGAGTGACCTTGATGGGCTTGGTCGCCGTATCGTTGGAGCGAACCACTTGGCTGGTGGCGTGAAAGTCGCCGTAGGAATAAATAACTACCAGCGAAGTGGCGCGACCGGCAGGCGAATTGCCGCTTTCGCGCAGAAGTCGATCGGCGATTTCCGGCGTGTAATTCAGAGTAAATGTCTGGTCGGTGGTGACGCGTAATTGGATCGCGGCTTTAGTATCGACACGTTGTTTCTCGCTGCTGTGAAAAAGAACGCCAGTGCAGATGAGCGACAGGATAATTCCACCCGTGCCGACAGAGAGCAGGAATTTGCGGCCCTTACGATCGACCAGCAGGACGCCACCAAAGGTCACGACAAAGTTGATGATTTGAAAGAAGAGATAGGCCCAGTGCGCGGCAAAGTCAGAGAGGCCGCCTTGCAGAAGGATGTTGGCGTTGTAGCCGATAATGGAATTGATGCCGGTCGCCTGATTGCAGGCGAGGATAATGCAGGCCAGAATAAACGGGATTACGTATTTACGGCGAAGCAGAGATTCGCTCGAAGCCGATTTTCCAGCTGACTTGTTTTGTTCGGCCGCCAGGGTTTCTTCCATCTCTTTAAGTTCGAGACTGGCCTGCGCGGCGGTGCGGGAGCGCAGTAGCGCCGCGGAAGCCTCACTTTTTTTCCCACGTCGCAGCAGCCAGCGCGGCGATTCGGCCACCATGAGGCTGCCGATCACGAACAGAAGGCCGGGTGGCAGTGAGACCCAGAAGATGCTCCGCCAAGCGATATCTTTGAAGGCCAGCAGTCTGGCGGCATCGCCAAGTTTTGCCACCTGATCGACGCGAAAACTGAAATAAAGGCCCAACCCGGCCGCGACGACGAGCCCAAGCGTCAGCAGCCATTGAAAAATTCCCGTCCCTTTGCCGCGGTCCGAGGCGGTAAGGCATTCGGCCAGATAGAGCGGGACTACAACGCCGATAAGACCGCCGCTAACGCCCTGCAACAGGCGGCCGAAAACCAGCGGCCCGTAGCCGTGCGCGAGCGCGATCACGGGGATGCTAATCACGAACATCACGCCGCTCAGTGCCATCAGGGTGCGGCGGCCCATCCAGTCGGCCAGCATTCCAGCGAAGAGTGTGGAGATGACACTGCCGAGCAGAACCGCTGCGACCACCGTGGAAAGCTGGCCTCCAGTGAATCCAGAGGTTGCTTCCAGATACGGCAGGGCGCCTGCGACGATCCCGACATCGATACCATAGAGCAGGCCACCCAGGCCGGCGACGATAAGGAGAAACCGATTATATGAAGTTTTCGAACTGTCGAAGGCGGATGCGAACTCAGCGGTCATAAGTGGGCGTGATAAGTGGGCGTGGTCTCAAGTGATGCCGTCGACATCGAAGAGCATCGGCAAATCGCACTGATTGTAGCCCACGGATACGCCGAAGCCGAGGCTGACGAAAAATATTCCGAGCTTACCTTGGTGATAAACCCATAGTCGCGCGGCTCAGCTACAATACTTGGTCCTTCGTGATTTTGCGCCGTTGCCCGGACCTTCGCCTTTCCGCATGCGATACGGATTCATCATCGATAACCGCAAGTGCATCGGCTGCCACGCCTGCACCGTCGCGTGCAAAACCGAGAACCACGTTCCGCTCACCGTGAACCGGACGTGGGTCAAGTACGTCGAAAAGGGGACATTTCCCAATACGCGGCGCGTATTTCAAGTGACCCGCTGCAATCATTGCGAGAATCCGCCGTGCGTGACTATCTGCCCGGTCACGGCGATGTACCAGCGCAAAGACGGCATCGTCGATTTCAGTTCTGAACGCTGCATCGGATGCAAGGCCTGTATGCAGGCCTGCCCGTACGATTCCATTTACATCGATCCGGACGAAGGCACGGCGGCCAAGTGCCACTACTGCGCGCATCGCACCGAAGTCGGGCTGGAGCCTTCGTGCGTGGTGGTGTGCCCCGAGCACGCGATCATCGCCGGAGATCTCGACGCGGTTGATGGTGAAATCGCGCAACTGCTGGCGCGCGAACCAGTGCGCGTGCGCAAGCCCGAGCAGGGCACGCGGCCGAAGCTCTATTACATTGACGGCGACGAGAGCGCGATCGTGCCCACGGCCGCGCGTCACGAGTCGATTTACATGTGGGCGCAGCGCAATGAGAGCGTGCATGGCGGCGGAGCGCTCTATCCGCCGGACAGTCCACTGCTCCAGAAAAATGCGCTCGCCGCCTATGACGTTTCGCACGCGCGGCCCTGGGGATGGCAGGTTCCAGCCTATTGCTGGACGAAAGCAATCGGCTCGGGTGCGTTGGCCATCCCAGCAATCGCCATGCTGCTCGGGCGCTTGGGCGCCGACCGCTGGCGCGACGTCGCCCTCTCGACCATCGCTCTGCTATTCACCGCGCTAACGACTGTGCTTTTGGTTTGGGATCTCGAGCACAAAGCCCGCTTCCTGCGTGTCGTCTTCACGCCGCAGACTAAATCGTGGTTGGCCCGCGGCGCGTTTATATTGATTGGCTACAGCGGGCTGACCAGCCTGTTCTGGCTCGCGTCAGCGCTGGGGTTTTCTGCAGCCTCATCCATTTTGTTGTGGCCCACGGTGCTGGCCGGGTTCATGGCTGCCATGTACACCGCGTTTCTTTTCGGACAGTGTGAAGGCCGCGACCTGTGGCAGACTCCGCTGCTGCCGGTGCATTTGATTGTGCAGGCGCTCATGTGCGGGGCTGCGGTGCTGGCATTGCTTCCGGCGGCAGTTGGAGGGTCGGATGCGGCGCGCGCCGTGGCACGGATCGCCTTGGCAGCGAGTTTGATTGGACATCTGCTGATCATGGCGGCGGAATTTTTGATGCCACATTCGACCGATAATGCCACTTACGCGGCGCGGTTGATTACGCATGGACCGTTCAAGAATTGGTTCTGGATGGGAAGCGTCGTACTGGGCGGAATCTTGCCCTTGCTGCTCTTATGGGCACCTGTGCCGGAGGGCGAGCCCATCGCAGCTGTATTTGCACTGCTGGGATTGTTAGCGTTCGAGTGGTGTTTCGTCATGGCTGGGCAGAGTGTGCCCAACAGTTGAGCAGGAGCGGATCGCCGCGGTAGTCCACGTCTCGCAAAGTGCGCGACATATGGGGCACCCGGACGTATCCGTACTCGAAGGGCTTGGAGATTCGAAGAATGAGTAATGAGTTCAAACGCGACGGCAGCCATCTCTCCTATTGTCCACCGGTGGAGAAATGGGTTGACTGGGTCGAGCTCGATCCTGAGGCCTGGCCGCGCCGCGTCGAGAAGCACTACGATCTCGTCCCCACCATCTGCTTCAACTGCGAATCGGCTTGCGGAATGCTGGCGTACGTGAACAAGGAAACCGGCAAGGTCGACAAGTTCGAAGGCAATCCCATGCATCCCGCGAGCCGCGGACGGCTCTGCGCCAAGGGCCCCGCAACCATCAATCAGATTCACGATCCCGATCGCGTGCTCTATCCTATGAAGCGCGACGGGGCGCGCGGGGCAGGAAAGTGGAAGCGCACTTCATGGGACGAGGTGCTCGAAACCTTCGGCACCCGCATCCGTACGGCGATTCAGGAAGACCGCGGCGAAGAAGTCATGTATCACGTCGGGCGTCCCGGCCACGACTTCATCATGGAGCGCACCCTGCAGGCGTGGGGAATCGACGGGCATAACTCGCACACCAACGTCTGCTCATCATCAGCGCGCCTCGGATATTTGCTCTGGCATTACGCCGACCGGCCCTCGCCCGACCACGCCAACGCGCGCTTCATTCTTCTGCTTTCCGCGCATCTAGAGTCGGGACACTATTTCAATCCTCACGCGCAGCGCATCATCGAAGGAAAAATGGCCGGTGCAAAACTCGCGGTCATGGACCCGCGGCTCTCGAACACGGCCAGCATGGCCGATTACTGGATGCCGAC
>JBELAE010000147.1:0-11003 GCA_049509155.1 Candidatus Sulfotelmatobacter sp. | reverse complement strand
AAAGGCGTCTGGAAAAAGAAGATCATGGTCAACGACCGCATCGCCGACTCGATCTTCCAGCAGATCGTGACGCGCCCGGAAGAATATTCGGTGCTGGCAACGCCCAATCTCAACGGCGACTACATTTCCGACGCAGCGGCCGCGCAGGTGGGCGGCCTCGGAATCGCGCCCGGCGCAAACATCGGCGACGGCTATGCCATCTTCGAAGCCACGCACGGCACGGCTCCGAAGTATGCCGACAAAGACGTCATCAATCCCGGCTCGGTCATTCTCTCGGGCGTCATGATGTTCCGTCATCTCGGCTGGAACGAAGCCGCCGACCTGATCGAACAAAGCATGGAGCGCACCATCGATCAGAAAAAAGTCACCTACGACTTCGAGCGCCTGATGCCCGGCGCCACCAAAGTAAAAACCAGCGAGTTCGCCAACGCCATGATCGAAAACATGGGCGCAGGCGTGCTTGTGTAGTTCAGCAATGAGCGTTTAGCACTCAGCACTCGGCATTCAGCCATAAGTAGCGTTTAAAAAGATTGTCATTCCGAGCAACGCGAGGAACCTCGGTTGTTGCTGGCAGCGTCCGCACCCTCAAAGGTCCGAATGCTGAGTGCTAATTGCCGAAAGCTGCTCCACCGAAAGGACTCATACCATGCGCAAGAAAGTCACTATCGTAGGTTCCGGCAACGTGGGCGCAACGGCCGCTCACTGGATTGCCTCCAAGGAACTCGCCGACGTCGTCCTTATCGACATCATCGAAGGCGTGCCCCAGGGCAAGGGACTCGACCTGCTCGAAGCCATGCCCATCGAGAAGCGCGACTCCTACGTCAGCGGCACCAACGACTACAAAGACACCGCGAATTCCGACATCGTCGTAATCACGGCCGGCATCCCGCGCAAGCCCGGCATGAGCCGCGACGACTTGCTCAACACGAATTACGGAATCATGAAAGCGGTGGTAGGCGAGGTCGTCAAGAATTCGCCGAACTGCATCCTGATCATCGTCTCCAATCCGCTGGACGCCATGGCGCAAGCCGCCTACAAACTCAGCGGTTTCCCGCGCGAGCGCGTCATCGGCATGGCTGGCGTGCTCGATTCGGCGCGCTTCCGCGCCTTCATCGCCGACGAACTGAAAGTCAGCGTCGAGAACGTGACCGCCTTCGTGCTCGGCGGCCACGGCGACACCATGGTCCCACTGCCGCGCTATTCCACGGTCGCCGGCATTCCAATCACTGAGTTGATTGAAAAGACAAGACTCGAAGCGCTCGTCCAGCGCACCCGCGATGGCGGCGCAGAGATCGTGAAGTATCTCAAAACCGGCTCGGCCTACTATGCGCCCTCAGCCGCAGCGACAGAAATGGTCGAGGCGATCCTCAAAGACAAAAAGAAAATTCTGCCCTGCGCCGCCTATTTGCAAGGCGAATACGGAATCACCGGTCTTTACGTCGGCGTCCCCGTAAAGCTGGGCGCAAAAGGAATCGAGCAGATCATCGAAATCAAACTCACAGCCGAAGAAAAAGCCGGCCTCGACAAGAGCGCCGCCGCGGTGAAGGAACTCGTGGGAGTGATCGGCGTCTAGGCGATCTTCGACGATCAAAGTAGTCTGTCATCCTGAGCGGAGTTGGGATCCGCGAAGCGAATGCCAACGCAGTCGAAGGACCCCGTGCCCGCGTGCGCTACTGCGACTACTGACGGCGTTCTCTGCCGTCGAGTCCGAGTTATAGGGTTCCCATCCGAGCGGCCTCGGGATAAGCGTCAAAGGGATCCTTCGACTGCGTGAATGCTGCGCCTGCGCGCAGCATTCACTTCGCTCAGGATGACAACCACGCGAGCTCGAATCATTGTGGCCGCTCCCGTTGCGCCATAAAATCGTCCTGGCATTTCTTCGCCGCCGACAGCAAGTCTGGCCACTCCGGCGTGCCCCGCAGCTTCGCCCATGCGGAATCGTTCTGCATGCCCTCATAGGCACAGTAGTGCCCTTCGATCGATGTCTTGATCATGTGCAGAGCGAGATCCCTCTGTCCGCAGTAGAGAACGTCAGCCGCCACCACGTAGTGGGTCTCCGGATCAGGATCGGCCAGGACGCCGGCCGCCATTTCTCGCGTGAGTTTCGCCGCATTCTCGGAAGAAGGATTATCGATGCACGCGCTCATCATGGGCCCCCACCGCTGATCATGAAACTTCAGGGCGAGTTCTCGCGCGGGCGCGACTTTTCCGTCGCGGAGGTAGAGCCGCACCGCGTTGCCGGCCGACCACTCCGACCCAGCGTCCAACTGGAGAAACTCCATCGCCCGCGTGTAGTTTCCCAGTTGCTCGAAGCTGAACGCACAAGAGCGAAAGGTAAAGTTGCCGGGGTCGAGCGCGAGCGCGGTATCACACTCATGCGCAGACTCCTCCACCGCCCCTCCGTAGCGCAAGACATACGAGAGAGCAAAGTGAACCATCGCATTTTCAGGATGGCGCACCACCAGAGCTTTTGCGTCCTGATATCCCTTGACGAGATTCCCTCTCTCAACTTCTCGCCCCGTGAGCTGAGCGGCGGGGTTGATGAAGTTCGGGTCGAGAGCCAGCGCTCGTTCCAGCGCAGACTTTTCCCGCTCAGCCATCACTTCGCCGCCGGTCCCATAAGCGGCGTCGAAGTGGTAGCGAAGTCCGAGTGCATCCCAAGCCGGGGCGTAGGTGGGATCGAGTCCGACGGCGCGCTCCAGCATGGCAATCGCATCTTTATTTGGAGCAGGATCGTGCGGCACCGCGATGCTGCGCAGGTAGAGATCGTACGCCTCTTCGTTCTTAGGCCGCGTAGCACCTTCGTCCGAATTCGCGCCCGCGCCGAGTGCGGGCACCAGTCCCTGCCGAACCTTGGCAGTGATTTGTTCGCGCATGGCGATGAGATCCGGTGCGGCCACGTTCAGCGTGTCGCGCCACAGGGTGCGGTTGTTCTCTACGTCAATGGCTTCGAGCGTGATCTGCAGCTGCGAGCCTTCTCTTAAATAATGTCCGGTGACCACGTCGGTGACATGCATGGCGCGGCCGGCTTCCTGCACGTCGAGCGTCGGCGAATCGTATTTACTCGTAGTGGCGAACGGACGGATGGTCAGCGAGCGCACATAGCTCAGCGAGGTGGCGATTTCGTCGGCCAGGGCGAGGCGAAGGAAGTCGATGTCTTTATCGGCTCCCAAATTTTGCAGAGGCAGAACCGCAAGAGTTTTCGGACTGGAGGAGTTCGCAGCGGGAACAAAAGTGCCGGTGCGGCGCTCTTGCCACAGGAAGACGGCCAACGCGACAACCGCGATGATCGCCGCGGCAAGCGCAACCTTGCCGTAAGGCCGCGAGGGAACCGAGGCCGACGCCACATTTATCGAGCCAGCGCTCTGATTCACCGAGACACGTTGCGCGGAACTCGACGGCCCAAGCGCGACGTTACCGGAATCCGTGGGCAACGGCGGGCGTCCCGAGTCAGTATCCCGCTTCAAGCGCTGCAGGTCGCCGCGCATCTCCGAGGCGTGCTGGTAGCGCAGGCTGATGTCTTTTTCCATCGCCTTGTTGATGATGTCTTCCAGCTTGGCCGGGACATCGTGATTCAGCCGCACCGCCGGAACCGGCGCGCGATTCATAATGGCTTCGCAAATCACCGCCGAACTCTCGCCATGAAAGGGAGTGTCGCCGGTTGCCATTTCATACAGCACGGCGCCAAACGAAAACAGATCGCTGCGGGCGTCGAGTTCACGGCCGCGCACCTGTTCCGGCGACATGTAAGCCACCGTGCCCAGCATCGTGCCGGGGCTGGTAAGGTGGTCCTCGTCCAGGGTCTCCGCATTATCGTCCTGCGTATTCTGGCCGTGCACATCTACGGCGGGCGTCTTCTGCGCGCCCCTGCCCGCCTCCACTTTCGCCAGGCCAAAGTCGAGAATCTTGGCGCGTCCGCGCTTGGTCACAAAAATATTTGCCGGCTTGATGTCGCGGTGCACAATGCCTTCCGCGTGGGCCGCGTCCAGTGCATCAGCGATTTCAATCGCCAGGTTCACCAGCGTGTCATTGTCCAGCGGTCGGGAACCGATGGCGTGCTTGAGGGTCAGGCCATCGAGAAACTCCATGGCAATGAAAGCCTGCCCTTCGTACTCATCAATCTCGTAGATGGTGCAGATATTGGGATGGTTCAGCGCCGAGGCCGCCTGCGCCTCGCGCTGAAAGCGGGCCAGCGCCTGCGGATCTTTAGCGACTTCGTCCGGCAGAAACTTGAGCGCCACGAAGCGGCGCAGCTTCAGGTCTTCCGCCTTATAGACCACGCCCATGCCGCCACCGCCCAGCTTCTCGATGGTCCGGTAGTGCGAAATGGTTTGTCCGATCAAAGTTGTCCGATCACTGAGTGTCCGAGAGCTCGACGAGAATCCTACGTGCGCCCGCCAGACGAGTCAATCGAACGAAAGGCAGCAGACGCCGCGGCGGAGGTTCTTCAACCGCACCACAGCCCGGGCAGACCTAAGATTGACCATGGTCATTGACCATGGTATAAATAAACCATGAAAGAAGTCGCCATCTCGGTCTTCAAAGCCAAATGCCTCGGCATTCTGGAAGAGGTCCGCAAGACCCGGAAACCGATTCGCGTCACTCGCTTCGGTAAGCCCGTGGCCGAAGTGGTGCCGCCATCTGCCGGGAAACCTACTGGGAGGAGACTGGGATCCATGGCGGGAACCGCGCAAATTGTGGGGGATATCGTCGGTCCTACGAGCAGTTGGGACGAGTGGGACGCTGCACGGTGAAACTGCTTCTCGATACGCACATTTGGCTGTGGAGCGTAATCGACCCGAGTCGTCTGACGAGTCGCGTTGCGAAGACACTCGCCGACCCAAAGAACGAGTTATGGCTCTCCTCCATTAGCGTCTGGGAATTGACCGTCCTCCATCGCAAGCAACGGCTCAAGATGCCACCCGACGTTCCGGCCTGGGTGGCGAAGTCAATGGAGGACCTAAAGCTCACCGAGGCGCCTCTTACGGTCGAAGTTGCGCTCGCCGTTCCGTCGATCAGCTTTTCCCATGCCGACCCCGCCGACCAGCTTCTCGCGGCTTCAGCAAAGGTCTTCGACCTCACACTGGTGACCGGCGACGAACACCTGATACACGTGCCCGGGATTCGCGTCCTAGCGAATCGCTGAGCTTTACACCTTCTCGATCGTCACCTTCTTCAGCACTACATCCTTGTTCGGCTTGTTCTGCCGACTCTGCGGAACTCCAGTGATCTTCACCGCAACGTCCTGCCCCTCGACCACTTCGCCAAAGATCGTATGCTTGCCCGTGAGCCAGGTCGTCGGCACAGTCGTAATAAAAAACTGCGATCCGTTGGTGTTCGGCCCGGCATTGGCCATGGCGAGTTTGCCCGGCTTGTCGAACTTGTGCGGCGAGCCCTTGGTCTCATCCTCGAACTGGTAGCCGGGGCCGCCCGTACCGGTGCCCTGCGGGTCTCCGCCTTGAATCATGAAGTCGGGAATCACGCGGTGAAAAATCGTTCCATCATATAGTCGATCCTTCGATTTCTTGCCGGTCGAAGGATGCTTCCATTCCTTCTGACCTTCGGCCAGCTCCACGAAATTAGCGACAGTCTTGGGCGCGTCTTTTTCAAAAAGACGGCAAACAATGTTTCCTTCCGAGGTTTCAAAAATGGCGTAAGTGCCCGCGGGACGGCTCATGGACGATTATTCTCCTTAAGTGGATCGCTCCTGATTTTAGCAGGAGACGCAAAAAGCGAGATGCTCCGCATCTACCGGCTCAGATATTGCATGAAGAAGTCTCGCGTGTCGAGCGCAAGTTGTCGTTTCACTTCCGGCGTCTGGAAAGTATGCACATCCTCGACCGTTACAAAATTAACCGAGGCTCCGGCCTGTTTCAGTTTGTCGACGAGTTCCTGAGCTTGCGCAATCGGCACGTCGGAATCCTTCGTGCCATGCACAATCAGAAACGGCGAAACTTTCTTGGCGACATGAAATACCGGCGAAGCGTCCTGCCAGGCTTTCTCCGCATGGGCATAGTCTCCGCCGAAAAAGCTGGAGAGAAAGGCATCGCCATCCGCGTCACGATGAACCGTGAAATCGCTGGGTCCGCTGACGTCGACCACAGCCTGCACCCGGCTGGAATACTTCGCGAGGCCGGGATCGGAATTGTCACGCGTCTCCTCCATCCCCAGCAGAGCCGCCAACTGCGCGCCCGCGGAGTGCCCGAACGCTCCGATATGCTCGGCGTCGACTCGGTACTTCGCAGCGTTGGCGCGAATCCAGCGCACCGCGCGCTGCACGTCATCAAGCTGCGCCGGCCACAAATTCTCATTGTCATGGAACAGCCGGTAGTCGACCGAAAACGCGACAAACCCGGATCGTGCCAGGAACTTTCCCATACCGACCATCGTCGATTTATCAAAGCTGGTCCAGCCTCCGCCATGAATCAGCACCACTGCCGGACGCAAGTCAGAATGTTCCGCCGGCAGGTAAACATCCAACAGCAGCGAATGCCCGCCGATAGTTCCGTAGGGAACATCGTGCTGAACATCCGGCGTCTCCGAAGAACCCGCAGGCATCTGCGGAGCCGTCTGCGAAGGCGTGGAAGCCTGAGAAGGCTGAGACGCCGAAGTTCGCGGCATCTGCCCGCGAGCGACCAGCGCCGTTCCCAGCATCGCTACACTCAATATCAATAGGAAAGCACGATTACTCATGGCGAAAAACATTCTAGGTCAGCACTCGGTGTGACTTCAACGACGGCTGCAACGGACGCCTTCATCCCGACGCCTTCTAAAACAAAGGGCCGCGCGATTTAATTTGGATTCGCAGGCGCCGCAGCTGCCGGCTTCTTCACCGTGCTGTCGGCAGCAGGTTTAGCAGGAGCCCCCGTGCTCCGCACAATGCTGATGTGAATGATCTTCACCGGACGGAATGGCTTGTCGTTCGAGGGATCTCTCGCCATGTGAGCAATCTGCTTCACCAGCGTCACGGACGCTTCGTCGCACTGCCCGAAGATAGTGTAGCCGCCGTTCAAATGCGGCGTGGCCACTTCGGTAATGAAGAACTGCGATCCATTGGTGCCCGGCCCGGCGTTGGCGTACGCGAGTCGCCCCGGCTGGTCGAACAGCAGATCAGGCGATGTCTCGTTCTTGAATTTGTATCCCGGATCGCCCTGCCCGTTGCCCGCCGGATCTCCGCCCTGGATCATGAAGCCAGGAATCACGCGATGAAAAATAGTTCCGTCATAGAGCGGCACCGCGTGCTTGGTTGCGCCGCTCACCGGATTCTTCCAATCCTTAGTCCCGTTCGCCAGACCAACAAAGTTCGCCACGCCCACCGGCGCCTTATCAGGAAACAGCGTGCAAGTCAGGTCGCCCACAGTGGTCTTGATAATCGCAGTCGGCTTGGTTGACGAATGTACGGCCGGCTTGGCGGCGGTGGCAGGTTTAGCGGCCGGCGCGCTTTGGTTCGTCGAAGCTTGGCTCGTCGAAGCTGAGTTCGTCGAAGACTGCGCGGTCGAACCGGACTGTGCCCAGGCAGCCGAAGCCGCCAATATCATCACTAAAATCGCGAATGTTTTCCTCATCGATGCTCCTTGCTAGCGGGAGATGTTGCCTTGGAATTTACGGAACGTTGCATTGTACGACACCCGCCGCCATCGTCTACTGTAGAGCAACCATAACAATATCTAAGCCCGCCTACTTTGCCGCGGCCGTCGAAGCCGCCGCCTGCATCTCATGGCTCACGCCTTCCACCTCGCGAAACACCCGCATCAGGTTTCCCCCAAGAATCTTCCGGATGTCGTCCTCCTTATAGCCGCGGTCAAGCAGCGCCTGCGTAATCTTCGGTAAATCGGCAGCCGAGTCCATACCCTGCGGCGTCGCCCCGCTCACACCGTCAAAGTCGGAACCCAGCCCCACATGATCGATCCCCGCAACTTTCGCAATGTGATCGATGTGATCGATCAGCGACTTCAACGGCGGCCGCGGAATCTTCGTCGCCCACTCGCGCTCGATGCGATCTTCGTCGACGTAGCTGACCGTCTTGCCCTCGGCCTTCATCTGCTCGACATATTTCTGCACCGCCGCCGCCTGATCCTTCGCCTGGGCGTTCGCGGCTTTGCGGAAATCTTCATCAATGAAGCCGTTGAAAAAGTTCACCTGCACTACGCCGCCGTTCTTAGTCATCGCACGCAGCATGTCGTCGGTCATATTGCGCGGAGCATCCACCAGCGCCCGCGCGGACGAGTGCGACGCGATCACCGGAGCCTTGCTGGTCGCGATCGCATCCCAGAATGTCTTATCCGCCACGTGCGAAATGTCGACCATCATCCCCAGCCGGTTCATCTCCAGCACCACCTGCTTGCCAAAGTCTGTCAGCCCGTTATGATGCTCGATCTTCGGATCGTTAATATCTCCGGAGGAGTCCGCCCACTCGTTCGTATTTGACCAGCTCAACGTCATATAGCGCACGCCCAGCCGGTAGTAGTCGCGCAGCAGACGAATATCATTCTCGATCGAGTGTCCGCCCTCAATGCCCATCAGCGCAGCCAGCTTGTGCTCTCTCCGCGCCCGATCAATGTCGTTGGGCGAGAACGCCATCATCATCCGGTCAGGATGCCGCGCCGCCTGCTCATACACCGAGTCGATCAAGTCGAAGGTGTGAAGGGCGAAATGTCCCCGATTGGTGTCCGGGTCCACCCAGATAGAAAAGAATTCCGCGCCCAGATTTCCCCGGCGCGCCTTGTCGAGGCTGATATGCCCAACGTCCTTCGGATCGGTCGATCCAATATCGAACCCTTCATCCAGAAACCGCTGCGGAGTATCGGCGTGCGTGTCCACCACCAGCAGGGAATCGTGAAGCTTCTGCGCCCGCGCGCTGACCACGACGTCAGATCCGGTCGATGGTTTTTCCGCAGTTTGCGCAGTGGCGAGGGCAGCAATCATTCCAAACGTCAGCGCGCAGAGGAAAGACAATTGTGGTTTCATAGTGATGGCCCGGAAACGAAAAGGCACGGGCAGGTCCCGATTGTATAGGCAGACCCGCAGCTCGACAAAACTCCGAACGATTGAAGGCGTCGGCGTCATCCTGACCGCAGCCGTTCTTCAGGCGGAGGGAAGAGCCTGCCCTGAGCTACGCCGAAGGGATCTCGCGCGTCGAATGCACAATATCAGACTGCAAAGCGCCCACCGCCTGCTGCACACACCTCTCCAACGACAACTCAGTGTCGATCACGGTCTTGGCATGCGTAATGCTCTCGAAGCGCGCCTTAACGTCGAGGTAGAGCCGGTAGTCGCGATTTCCCGCCGGATGCGCACCGCCCTCAGCATCCGCCACAAGTCTTCGCCGGGCGGTCTCATCCGAGCATACGCACTCTAAAATGCGCCACGGCTGCCGAAGGCCAGCTGCAGCCGCAATCACGTTTTCAATCTGATAGCGCCGCGAGAACGTCCGCCCATCCAGAAGGATCACGCGCCCAGGATTCCGCTCCAACAGATATCCCGCAGTTCCCAGCATGATCTGCAGGCAGTAGTCGTCCTGCCGCGAGGAATATTCGATCTCGTCCGCCCGGAAGATCGCGTGCCGGATTTCGTCCTTGCTCACCACACGCCCACCCGTTCGCACAGCCAGTTCGCGCGCAAGCGTGCTCTTGCCGCTGCCGGGAAGTCCCGCCATCAAAACGATCATGCGAAGAGAATCGTAAAGGAAGTACTGCGGAAGGCGCCAGCAAGAATGGCAAACCGTGAAACTCGAAACTTGAAACCGGAAACTTTGAAACCTGCGCTCTTACTTGGTCCCGCTGCCAAGCGCGATCTGCGTGTCCGGCTTGTCACTGTCTGGCTTGTCATTCTCAGGATGTTCGACGGGAATAATGTCCTGCGTCTCGCGCCAGTCGGAGTAGAGCCCGCTCACCATAATATGGAAGACCCACTGGTGGCGTTCCTCTTCCGGTTCGACCAGCCCGAGCGCCTTCATGTAGAACAGGTACTGCTCCATCCAGCGAATTTCATCCTTGCTCATGCCCCGGCGTTGCAGGTCAACCGTCACGCCGGCCAGATGCGAAGAAGCCGTATCGCCGTCGGCCGGAGCCGCATTGCGGTTATGCCGTCGCAGCTTCTTCTGAACCTTCACCGTTCGCACCGCGGAGTTCACCTGAATCTGCTGATGGAAACGATGGAAATAAGCCTGGCTGACATCATTCACAAAATCCAGTGTCCACGGCCGACAATAACGCCGCGAAGGGTCCAGCCGCGGATCGAAGCGCAACGTTTCCCCGGCGCGAATTTCCAACAGGGAACCGTCCGCCTTCAAAGCTTCCAGTTCAGTCTCATCCTGAATGCGCGGCAGTTCCAGGCGGTTGATCTCAGCGTTCTGAATCAGCAGCGATTCATGCGACGGTTTGAACATCGGATTCCACAGCAGCCACCGGAAGTGCCGGTGGTGCGTGCGCTGCACGGTCGCACGGCGCACCGCAAAGGCGCTGCCCGAAAGCCCCCCGCATACCAGGGCCAGCAGCAAGACCGCCGCGAATTTTAAGTTAGCCGTGCGTCTCAAGAAAGTTCCTTTGTAAGCCGGGCACTCTCGCCCGCCAATGTTGTCCGCCACGTGCGCTCGCACGAACTGTTCCGTGTGAGTAGCGGCTATTCTAAGCCATGCTGTCAAGTGGTCCAACCCAAGACTGCCGCTGGACCGTTACCTGCGTACCCAAAACGCCACTTTCGGGTGGTTACCATCCCTCCGCAAAGCGCGCTTCTCACCTTCCCTAGTCGCAAATGACGGGCCATTCGGCAGCCCGCGCATCAGACCCCTATGTGCGCAAGGAAGCATGACTTGGCGATATTGGATGAAACTCGGGCAACGCAGGTTGGGCGGTTCTACTGCACAATGACAAAAATCAGCGCCGCAAAAGGTCACCCAGCGCCTGTTTCATCACTTGCCCGCCCACCTCAGAGATGGACTTGGTCAGCGGAATATCCTTAGGGCAAACCTCGACGCAGTTCTGAGCATACCCACATTCCTGTAT
>JBELAE010000146.1:0-11044 GCA_049509155.1 Candidatus Sulfotelmatobacter sp. | reverse complement strand
GTGCTGCCCGATCTCAAGGAACCTGAAATGTTTGCCACCCTGGCCCTGCTCCGCTTCGACGGCCCCAGTGAAGCCGAATACGCCTTGGCCGGCCATCCGCCGATCCTCCACTATCGGCACGACCGCCAGGATACGGCCCGGCTTTCCATGGAGCAGCTTCCGCTGGGACTGTTCCCCGGTGGTTCCTATGCGAGTCAGCGTGTCATCTATTCACCGCGCGATCTCTTCTTGATGGTGACCGACGGCATAACGGAAGTGGCCAATGCTAGAGATGAAGAATTTGGTCTGGACCGCCTGCAAGAGCTGCTGACGCGACACTCTACCAAAGCCTTACCGGAGATTTGGGATCTCATCATGCGCGAGGTGCGGCAACATGGTCCACAGCAGGATGACCAAAGTCTCCTTCTGCTGCGCGCCCTTGGCCCCGCCATCCCCCTCGCCACCTGAATTCTAAAGGGTGCAGGAAATCCGTAAACCACTTGAACCCAACGAATCTTGTCAAACGCCCAGTACAGAAAACGGGCGAGATCGTAAGATCTCGCCCGCGCATTCCTCTCCTTACTGACTTAATGTGTCGCCTTGGTTACGGTCCCCGTGATCGGGATTTGTTGTGGGCTTCCCGTCGCGCTGTCCGTGACTATCAGAGTCGCGGTGTGCACCCCCAGGTTCGTGGCAAGGAAGCTGACGAAGATGTCGCAGCTTCTGCCGGGAGACAGGTTGGGTGGGCAGAGGCTCAAGAAGGGAAAGGTCTCCCAGGTCGTCCCCGATCCATAGGTCATTGAAACATTGGTTATTTTCAATGTGGTCGTGCCTGTGTTGGTGACCGTCTCGGTAAGGAGTCCCGCGCCATCAAGGGGCACACTCCCGAAATTCAAGCTGGCCGGGGAGAGTGTAATCGCCGGCTGGGTCACCACCAGCGTCACTTGTTTGGTCGCCGAGTTGTAGTCCACCGAATCGGTCGGAGTGAAGGTCACCGACAGCGTCTGATTCCCAACCGCCAGCACCGTGCCCGAACCCGGGGTATAGACGAATGTTCCGGGCACGTTCGCGGTGGCGTCGAGCTGGGTCGCACTCAGCGCCGTGCCGTAGGTGATGGATGCCGGCGTCGGCCACGTGATAACCGGCGTCGCCTTGTTCACCACTAATGCTACGGCGGTGCCCGTTGATGCATAGTCCACCGAATCGGTGGGCGTGAACGCCACTGTCAGGGTTTGGCTCCCTGCGGTCAAAGTCGTTCCCGCCGCCGGAGAATAGACGAATGTTCCCGCAATGTTTGCGGTGGCATCGAGCTGCGTCGCGCTGAGAGCCGTGCCGTAAGTGATGGCAGCGGGCGTCGACCACGTGATGGTCGGCGTGGCTTTGTTCACCTGCAACGTCACGTTAGCGGCGGCGCTCGAGTAGTCGGTGGTATTGGTGGGCGTGAAGCTCACGGTCAGGGTTTGACTGCCGGCGGTCAACAAGGTTCCCGCTGCAGGAGAATAGACGAACGTTCCAGCAACGCTGGCGGTTGCGTCGAGCTGCGTCACGCTGAGAGTCGTCCCGTAGGTAATCGCGGCGGGCGTGGGCCAGGTGATAGTCGGCGTCGCCTTGTTCACCTGCAACGTCACATTGGCGGCCGCGCTGGAGTAGTCAGTCGTATCGGTCGGCGTGAAGGCCACCGTCAGGGTTTGGCTGCCCGCGGCCAAAGTCGTTCCCGCGGCAGGAGAATAGACGAACGTTCCCGGCACGTTTGCCGTGGCGTCGAGTTGGGTGGCGCTGAGCGCCGTACCGTAAGTAATCGCGGCGGGCGGTGTCCAGGTGATGATCGGCGTGGCTTGCCCCACCGTGTAGTTCACGATGCTTGGAATGCTCTGATTGCCAACGGCATCCTGCGCATTGATGGTGACGGTATGCGAACCAGTTGCACCGGAGACCGCGCTGCTGAGCGGCCCTGTGTTTCCAGTCGGAGAAGTGGTTGCTGTACCCGTCGGTCCGCAGAGCACCACCCCGGAACCACCGTCCGTGCAACTGTAGTTGGCGGTCACCGCTTGCCCGTAGATGGGTGACGCAGGCGAGATAGTCGGGCCGTTGATGACCGGAGCCTTCTTGTCCACTTCGAACGGGCCGAACGGGCCCTGGGGAGCGGAGGTATTGCCCGCGATGTCCTGAACAGTGACGGCCGCAATCGTGGCACTGTTGGTTTCCGTTCCAACCGGTACGCTCGTCGTAAGGTTGAATGAAGCCGGACCCACCAGGCCGGAACCCCCGGCATTGTCGCTGGCGGTGCAGGGAACCACGACATCGGTCGCCTGCCACGCGGGAGCGGGCGGGGTGCAACTCACCGTCGGCGGAATGGTATCGACTTGAACGGTGAATGTGGGACTCGCGCTGCTTACCTGACCGTTACTATTCGTGATGGTGTTCTCCGGCGTGCCCGCGCTGTCGGTACCGTAGTACGTGACTACCGTCGCGCCCTGAGCGGTGTTGGGAATGACGATCGATCCGGTTTGTCCCGTAATCGTTCCCGAAGCCGGCGTGGGCAGGTTCGCTCCCGCGACCGAGTAGTTGATGCTGGTCACGGTCGGCAGCGGCGACGGCGGATTGGTGTTGTTGCTGGGGACAACATCGGTGCTGTTGAAATTGAGGGTGACACTTTGGTTCGTCCAACCCTGGTTCAGCGCCGGAGTAGTGGTGACGCCTGTGCTCGGCTGAACCACGCCGAGAATCGGAAACAACGTGGAATTGAAGTTGTTGGTTTTCCCGTTGGTGGTGGCAATGTCGCCGCTGATGCCGGTGAAGATGTTCACCAGTCCCTTGCAGGTGTTGTCCTGGTTTTCGCAGGTCAGGGCGTTGTCCGAACCCATAATGTAGCCGGGATTGATGATCGGCTTCTGGGTCGGATCGATGTTGTAGGTGTTCGAGACCTGGATGAGGGCGCTGGTGCCCGTGTTCGGACAGTTCGCCCCGCTCGGGGTTGAGCTCGTGGAAGTCGTACACAGGTCCGTGGTGAGCACGCAACCGTAGTTGCCGCCGCCTGTGTCCTGGAGTTGGCAGGTAGTGCCCTGGAACGGAGTGTTTTGCACCAGGGTCGTGAATTGCTGAGACGTAATCGTCTGCACCGTCCCCTGCATCACTACGCCGTTGAACGCGCCGCTGCCCAGTCCGCTCTGCGAGTAGTTGGCGGTCGCGCTCAGGGTTGGCGTGTAGTTGAAGTTGGTTTGCGTGGGCTGCAGCGGCTGGTTGATGGTAATGGGCGCCAGCGGCAGGGAACTGAACGACCAGCTCAGAATGTTGTTGTTTTCAACCGATCCCCCGGTCGCGGCCGTTAATCCAATGTAGACGCTGCCGTTCGCGGTCAGGCTCAGCTGGGTGGACAGATTCACGGTGGCCTGCAGGATCAGGGTGCTGTCCATGTAAACCGAGAAATTGTTGCACCCGCTGGTGCAGGTTCCCGGCGGCAGATAATTCACGGTGATGGTGTGCGGGTTGCCGTCGGACAACGACAGGCCGATGGGCAGCTCTTCCAAGGCAATGGCCGCCAGGTTACCGTCTGGGCAGGTGTAGTCGTGGTCCGCGCTGTTGGGCGTGAGCGTGCTGGGGTTGTTGGGCCCGCAGCTTTGGACGGCGATGTGGTTGCCGTTGGGGTCGCTGTAATTGGTGTTCTGAAAGGTATCGAGTTCGACGGCAAGGCTGTTGGTGATGGCGTTTCCGGGGCCGCTGGCGGTGGAGACGTCGTTGTTGCCGTAGGACATGTTCTGCCCGTCCCCGGTATAGCCGAGCGCGCCGGTGCCGGCCGGATCATTCTGGATGACGAGCGCGATACCGTCGGCGGGGAAGGTGCAGGAGAAGCAGGCATTCGTGCCGGTAATCTGAAATTGGAAGGCCGTAGTGAATCCGGTGGAGATCGGTTGCGGGAGGTAGTACCAGGCCGCGCCGTGCTGATTCTGGTTGGCCGTGTTCAGCTGCAAAATGCCGCCCGTGATGACCTGCGGCTGGTTCGGAGAACCAACCGTCAAAACCTGGCAGGCGGGAGGCGGCGTGGCGCTGTTGGCGCAAACGTTGGTCGTGGTGAATCCGGTTGCAGCCGGGAACCCGAAGGTCTGAGCGGATGCTACCTGCGCTCCCAGACCGGCAAAGATCAGACATATGATCAGACATATAAAGATCAGACCAGCAAAGGTCAAACCAGCAAACTTCCGGCCAGCAAACCTTGTTGCCGCCGCCAAAGCGCCACGCATTACGTTTTTCATTATTTTTGTTGTCTCCATCTCGTTAAACCCGCACCAAGACCGCCGGCGAAACCTCGCCCATGCGTTGAGGACTCACTTCCCAAGGATTAAAGACCGAGCTACGCCCAAGACATGACGAGATCGACCCAATTTAAACAACTATGGAATGGCCAGAAGCGAAGCCGGCTCAAGAAGGGGGAAGGTCCGGCAAACCGTCGTCCATTCTCAGCCCGAGCCTCTTGGGTGTCAAGGGAAAAGCAGGCCCAGCGTGGCATTCAGGGCGGCTGGTTGTCCTTTCGTGGGAAAAAGTTGGACGGGATGACTTCGGACCCACGCTCCCGGACCAAGGGGGCGCTCGGCTTCGAATTTGAGCAGGCGCAGCGATCGCTGGCCGCTCTACTTGGACTGAACTTCGACGGCTTCCGGGAGATTCAAGGTGCGACCGACCGGATTGCCGACAGCGATCGTCCGCCCATGCTTTAAATACGCCGCAATCACGGCCGGCTGGGACCAATCGAGATCCCATCCATTCTCGATAGCCAGAACGGTGTAGGAACCGGGAGCGATATTCCGCAAACTGAAAGTGCCGTCCAGATCGCTTTGATCCCGGCGAAACAGCTCGCGATTCATCTCCGGATTTTTCGGGACCAGAACGACCATCGCTCCCGCGAAAGGCTGGCCCGCGCGTTTTACCGTTCCTTCAATGTTGGAGCTGCCGCTGGCCAGGATCAAAGAAACGGAAGGGGAGGAGCCGGCAGTCACGGTCATGGAGTGGCCGGAGACAGTCGCTCCCTCGGCCGAGATTTGGGCGATGGAGTAGGGTTTGGTCCCACCAAACACTACGACTTCATACCGGCCTGCAGGAATTGACTGGAGTTCAGCCTCTCCCTTGGCATCGAATATTTTCGAGCTCCCAAATCTTCCATGTCCATGTGCGGATAGCAAGCTAACCCCAAGTCGTGCGGGAAGGGTAGTCTCTCCTGGAACTTGCGCCGAGACTTTGACGGTGCTCAGCGCTTCTGCGCGGGAGGTGTCGATCTCTTCGCCGTCTTTGTTGATGTCGATTCCGTCCAGTTCAGTCGCGGTTCCTGGCCCATTCATATTGATATGGACGTTGTAGCGGCCCGCGGGGATGCCGGTAACCTCCACGAGTCCTGGCGAAACCATGCTTGAGCCCTCTTCCTGAAGAAACGTGGAACCATCGAAAGAAGGTTGCTCAAGCTGCGGGAACGCGAAGCCATTGTTGCCGTTGCTCGGCACTCGAAAAAGGAGATGGAGAGACGGAACCGGATTCAAGTGAATGTCCACCTGCACCTGCTCGCCGCCGCGGATCGTAATCGGCGTTGCACTGTCGCTGTCGGTCACGTCGGAGTAGTAGGTCAGGGGATAGGTCACATCCAGAGATCGGTCGAAGTTTTCGCTGGGCGCGGGTTGTTCCTTTCGCCGACGATCCGGCGGATTCGAGCTGGCCGGGTTCGAGCTCGGATGAAGGGCGTACCAGGGTTTAGCGGTCGCCGACAAGAAATACGTGCCGGGCGTCAGCGATTGAATCTCGTAGGCTCCTTGATCGTCGGTTCGGGCCATGCGCATGGTATGAATCTGGTCCACACCGCTGCTGTGATCGTCGTAATACAACGTCACCGTAGCGTGCCGAACCGGCTCGCTGGATTCGTCCAGGATCTTGCCGGCGATCCCCGCCGCGGGCGCCAGGCGCAGAGCGAGGGATTCGGTGTCGAGCCCGGCGCCAGTGACGATCGAGGTGAAGAATTGCTCATGCTGGTCGTAGGATGCGGTAATGAATCCGCGCTTCGCTCCGCTGAGCGAATACTTCCCGGCAGGAACCCCGGTGAACTCAAACTTACCGTCTTCCGCTGTGACCAGCGACTCAAACTTCAGCGAGTCCTTCACGTCCCTGACCGTAATGCGGGCGCGAGCCAGTGGATGGCCGTCCGTCTTGCTGATTACCGTTCCCGCGATTCTGTAGCCGTTGCTGGGTGTGCTGGCCTGGGCGGCGGTTGCCGTTTGGGCAATGGCCCGTGGCTGCGCCCCGAGCAGACAGAGTGCCGCCAGCGAAAATAGCGAGAATGAAGAACGGACCCAGGCTGCGCAAGTCATCATGGTTTACTCGCTGCTCGAAATCGGCACCTGAATGTTGGCTTTCTGCCCGGAAGTCAGGTGCACCACCGGGCCCATGCTGTCATAAGCTTTCATGGCTTCAGCATCGCGATAGGGAAGATTCGATTGCTGTCTGCTGAACGCCAATACACGGTAACTGCCCGGCACCATCGTCGTCGAATTGAACTTCCCGTCCGGCGATACCGCGAGCTGCTGGAGATGCCCAGGGCTGTCCGGCGATGGAACGCAATACACCCAGACTGGCGGCGAGAATCCTGGGCCGGGAGATCCTGGGGCCAGCGCTGACTGCTGGGTCAAGCCCGTCACGGTGCCATCGATTTCCGCGTAATCGTCGCGCACAATCACTTCGATCGGCGTGGTCGACGCGGGCGCGACCGCAAGAGTTTCATGCAATAAATCAACTCCGCCCATGGTCGCGGCAGCCACATAGCCGCGGGACGAATAGAATCGCATCCTGTATCGCCCAGGGACGAGATTTTCGAGGACCAGGGAATCATCGTCCGGTCCGGTGGGAGGACGGAGGGAAGCGCCGGGGCGCTGCTCGAAATCGTCGCTGCTCTCGGCGTTGACTTGGAGATATTGGCGGGGGCCATGCACCTCGAAAGAGCGCCCACCCGTGTTCCATGTCGTGATGCCCCGCTCCTCGGATGAAGTGAACTGTTCCGTGACATGCACGCTGATCGAACCGGCGCGAGTCAGGGTCATACTAGGGCCTTCCGCCGACGCCCCGACGACCGCAAGATTCACCGCCCCGGTCGCCGAAATTTGCCCGTACGTGGTTGCCTCCACGAGATAATTTCCGTTGGGCAAGGATCCCTCGATTGTTTGTTTTTCCGAGTTGTAGCCGAGCCGATAGCCGGGGCCACGGTGTCCCAGCACCGATACGGCAATGTTCATGCTGGCATTCAGGTCAGGGTTGGCTACCGGAATCCTCACCGGATAGTAGGGCTGGCGAGTCAGGGGAAGGTCGGCCTGAACGGTTTGTCCGGCGGTGAGTAGAATGGTGCCGGCCGTGGCAAAATCCGAGACGCCCGGGTAGTAGACCGGAGGAAACCCGTACGGTTGACCTCCCGGAACCATGGCGACCGGATCGTTATCCATCAATTCGCTCGTGCCCAGCTTGTAAGTCCCGGGCTGCAATTCCGCGAAGCGGAACTCCCCGTCGGAGTTTGCTCGCGCTGAGCCCGTCTGCGCCCACTTGGGCATGCCGTCCTGCACCTGCCTGGCGAGGAGCTGTACAGTAATGCCGGTGGCCGGATCGGCCTCGGAAATGATCACTCGTCCCTTGATCAACCCCTCGGGCATGAGCGGGATGGTGATCTCATTAGCCGGAATTGCCTCCGCCAGCCTTCTATCATTTGGATTATCCAGAAAGCCTGGCTTGCGAGCGATCAGCCAAAAGGGTTGTTCCAGGCCAACCACGTTCCACATGTGCCCCGGCGGGTTCATAAAGACACTACCCTCATGGTCCCCGCTGGCTTTAGGAAGGGTGAACTCAAAGTGGCCTTCGCTATCCGTCAGCATGGCGAAGCGATTGTCGGGAGAATAGACGAGGGCGCGACTAATCGGAGCATTGGTAATGGCGTTGACCACGGTACCGCGAACGGTGGCCGGTTGCTCGTCGGGCAGGGGGTTCTGCCCGGAAGCCTGCGCCAGAGAAGCGGAGCCAGCCGCAAGGACCACCGAAAGGACGAAAACGAGAGGAAGCGTCCGGTGCCGGATGGCTGCGCGGATGCATGTCCACCAGGAGTAGCTCTGGACCGATGTGTCGTCGGCTCTACGCAAGAATCACTCCCAGCCCCTTGGTTGAATCAGGGGCCGTATTGACGGCGATCCGTCAGCACTACTTTGACTGGTTTCGCGTGGTGGCGTCAATCGCATGGAATCGCTGGGATGGTTGGCCACCGGCAATCTGGTTCGTAAGCACACATCCGGTGAGATGCCGCCCGTGGGTGCAGAGATTAGTGAGGGTGTGGGCGGGGGGGCGGCGACTTTTTTCCGACCCGGTTGTTTTATCCCGTTTCCCCGGATAACCCAACAAGGGGTCGGCCGCGTCTAATTTCACGGACCAAGATTGGGCCTTGGTGTCTTCCGGATCGGGCGTATAATCTCCGTTAAGGAGTACCCTATGAAACTCAGGTGGCCGGCAATCGCGATGGCATTGGCGGCGTTCAGCGTGGGACCCTGGACGTTTGCGCAAGTTTCCGATCAAGATAAAGATCAGCCGAAATCCGGCGATGTGCAGAATGCGCCCGCGCAGAAGCCCGCATCGCTGCCAACGGCCGACGATAGCCAGATCAAGCATGACGGCGGGGCCACCGACGTGGATGCCGTCGGCAACCGCAACGTGGGTTGCGGTCGCGGCGTGGGCAACTGGTACACCGTCGAGCACCAGGTCGCCGACGGTCGCAAATACTCGCAGATGATCGAATCGCAAATTAAGCTGGTGAACGATCCAGTGATCAGCGAGTACGTAAACCGGGTGGGCCAGAACATCGTCCGCAACTCGGACGCCCAGGTGCCCTTCACTATCAAAGTTATCGACTCCGACGTGGTCAACGCCATGGCGCTGCCCGGCGGATTTTTCTATGTGAATTCCGGCCTGATTCTGGCGGCCGATGAAGAAGCCGAGATGGCCGGCGTGATGGCGCATGAGATCGCCCACGTGGCCGCCTGCCACTACGGACGCGAAATGACCCGCATCCAACTCCTCCAGTTGGCCTCGCTGCCCGCCATCTTCATGGGCGGCGCGATCGGCTACGGGATTTATGAGGGCATGGGTCTCGGCATTCCGCTGACCTACCTGCACTTCTCCCGCACCTTCGAGGCTCAGGCCGACTACCTTGGCGTGCAGTACATGTATCGAGCCGGGTATGATCCGTCGGCCTTCGTATCGTTCTTCGAAAAGATTCAGGCCATGGAGAAGAAGAAGCCGGGGACGCTGTCAAAAGCCTTCTCCACCCATCCCCAGACTCCGGACCGAATCGAGAAGTCGCAGGAAGAGATACGAAAGATTCTCCCCGCCAAACAGCAGTACATCGTGACCACTTCGGAGTTCGACGAGGTCAAGGCGCGTTTGGCGGCGATCGAAAACAAGCATAAGGTGATTGACGAGAAAGACGCGAACAAGCCCAGTTTGCGGCGGACGTCGAACACCTCGGACAACACCGGCTCTACCACTCAGAGCGACGACGACCGTCCGACCCTGAAGCGGCGCGACGATTCGTCGAACTAACACCTGCATTGCCTGACCGGCGGCCGCGGCCGCCGGTTTCTTTTTAGGCGAGCGTTCTGCATGCGATTCACCTCTCCACTGGCGCTGATTTCTCTGCTGTGCTTCTCGTGTGTTTCTTCAATCGCTCAAGAGCCGACCGTGGTGCGCATTGGCGTCGCCATGTCGAGCGCTGGGGCGAAGGACGTAAGGGACGCCGAGGCGAGAGACCGGCTGGTGAAGGCGCTCAACCAGCGCAAGGTCGATAAGAAACTGAAACTGTCTCTGCAGGCGGTCGCGCTGGAGGCGCCGCCCGGCAGCAAAGCCATCGCCGAGGCGCAGGAAAAGAACTGCCAGTTCGTGCTCTACACCCATTTGCAGCAGGTAGAGGCCTCATACAGGTTTGAGGCCGCCAACGGATCACCCGGCGACAACATTGCGGTCGCAACGGCGACCGTGGAGTACCAATTAAGACGTGCCATCGATGGCGTGTCGTACTCGATCGGTATAGCCAAGAGCGAAGCTTTGCTGTCTTCCCGGGATGCGATTTTGCAGGCGGTCGACCGCATCGGCGGCAAGATCACGGGCGATCTCAAGAACGGCCACAACGTGGCGCTCGCCGCTGCTCCAGCAGCCGAGCCGGTCCCTGTCAAACAAGGCGAATTTTATTCCGGCTCCGACTTCTGCGCATGGCTGCCCACGAATATTCCTCATGCCGACGCGCTGCGCGGAGTGTGCGAATATGCCATCGCCCTGCCGCGAGATATGCCGAACTTTGTTTGCCGGCAGGAGACGTCGCGCTATGAAGGCCACAACCGCATACCGACCGACCTGATCACGGCCACTGTTCGATATGAAGATGGAAACGAATCCTACAGTGACCTGCGCGTGAATGGTAAGGCGGAATCGGACGCCGAGGGCAAAGCCGCCGGGCTCTGGTCGAGCGGACAGTTTGAGGGCAACCTGCGCGCTATTTTTCACTCCGGCAACCACGCCGTGTTTGAGTTCTCCGGGGAGAACAAGATCGAGAGGAAAATCGGTGAGCACGCCGTCTGGGTCTTCACCTATCAAATCGAACGGCAGAACGAACCGTTGTGGGAGCTGCGGGGCCAGGATCAGGTGTCCGCTCCGCCTTATCGAGGAGAGTTGTGGATCGATCAGAAGACAGGGGCCGTTCTGCGGTTCCGGTCTGCGGCGAAAGACCTGCCCGCGTCGTTTCCCATGCAGAGCGCCGAGATCCTCACCGACTATGACAACGTCGCTTTTGGCGACGGAACGGCGTTCGTGCTTCCGGTGGAATCGAGCGTTGCGACCAAATATCAAGGCATGGAGTCAACCCGCAACGTGGTGCAGTTCAGCGGCTGCCACCGGTTTCGCGCCAAAGCCCGCATGGTGTTGAACCTCCCGCCGGGGGCGAGTTCGGTCGAGTCGGGTCCTGTCGAGTCGAGCTCCGCAGACTCTCTGGGAAGCGAAGCGGAACAGGACGAAG
>JBELAE010000145.1:0-11057 GCA_049509155.1 Candidatus Sulfotelmatobacter sp. | reverse complement strand
GCCTCCAAAGTTTACTCGGGCCTGGGAGCCGACATTGTTATGGAATCATTACACTCATCATCAGAAGCTACAGGCTGTCTTTTGGGCGCGAGAAGCGCAGGTACAAGGCCACAGCAACCGCTAGTCCCCAGAGTGGCAGCATCCAGCGCCACGCAACAACGGTCGCCGCGACCATAAAGGCCGCGCCCGCCAAGACTAGGCGTCGAATCTGCCAGTCGAGGCCCCAGAATGACGCCCTAAGGTCGCTGCCTCGAAGTGCGTACTCTTGAAGCAGCCATAGAACCGGACTTATGAGCGCCCACCTCATGGCTTGGAGAGCAGCGGCGTTCACCGGCAAGTACTCACGATGAAGGGAAGGATAGTAGTGCTTGACTCCGACAAAATGCAGGTCAAAAAAGATGAGCACAAATGCAAGGATGTAGAAGAAAAGACCCTCGCGGACCAATTGTCGTCGGGAAACTTGATGATGAATCCGCCGCTGCAATGACATCATTGGGAAGAGTAAGACGGCATTCTCCCGCTTTCAAGTATCTCAACTGGCGCAAAGTCCTCCTTAGACTGACTGACCGGGTTTTCGACGCCATCGGTCCTAGCTAAAATCTCAAAAAAGACGTTGACACCGATTCTGCAAAATCTTTCCGTCTTGACGCCGACTTTCGGGCAGAGGACAATCCTGTTCCAGCGTGTAAAATGACCGCTGGGCGGTCTTCAGAAATGGAGACCATAGCATGAGTTATCAGCAAGGAAGTTTGAGGCAAGTGAAAAGAAAGGACGGTTTAACTTGGCTTTTTCGTTACCGGGTCACCAAGAACGGACGAAGGGTCGAGAACACAAGAGTTGTCGGTCTGGTGCAGAATTTGCCCACGGAAAGCAGTGCAAGAAAGGAAGTGGACAGGTTCGGCATCCGGCCACAGGTCAACCACAACATCAGCGCAAGCACTGAGCCAACATTCGGGGAATTGGCGCTTCGATATTTCGCCGCCGAATATGGCGAAGATGCGGAGGAACAAAAGGCAGATACTACCACCGCCGCGACGAAGCATTACCTGTTTTCCTATCTCGTTCCCGAGTTTGGCGAACAGAAAGCTTCCGCGATAGAGCCGAAAGCAGTTAAGAATTGGTTAAAGAAGCTGCGAAAGGAAAATCACTTGGCTGCGCCCACCACGGCGAAACTCAAAACCACGATGGGGTCGGTATTTAGCTACGGAAAACTTGAAAAACTTTGCACGAACAATCCGTGCAAGGAATTTCGCACCGTG
This sequence comes from Candidatus Sulfotelmatobacter sp., assembly GCA_049509155.1. Lineage (GTDB taxonomy): Bacteria > Acidobacteriota > Terriglobia > Terriglobales > Acidobacteriaceae > Sulfotelmatobacter. The sequence goes on along the minus strand of JBELAE010000145.1, from coordinate 9,798 downwards.
GCGAAGTCCGATTACCAGCCGGTGATTGTCCGACCAGACCAAGCAAGAGCCATTCTCAATCAGATGAAGCCTCTCCTTCACCGGGTTTTGGTGGTAGTCGCTTCCCTCACGGGACTGCGTGCTTCAGAGCTTGCTGGCTTGCCGTGGCAGTGCGTTGATTTTGCGAACAGGCGCATTGTCGTTAACAAGCGCTGGGCTTTGGGAAAACTGGGAAGGCCTAAAACCGATGCGTCGGTGGCTTCGGTATCTATGGGCGAAGCCATCGCGGCGGCGCTGTTAACATGGCGTCGAGAAACGCCGTACTGCCGGCCCACGGATTTTGTTTTCGCTTCGCCAAAGAGTGAAGGCAAAGTTCCGCTGAGAATGAGCGGCTTTGTGGCCGACCACCTGCGCCCAGCAGCAATCGCCGCTGGGGTGCAGCTTGAAAAAGGACAGCGTTTCGGGCTTCACAACCTGCGCCACTCGCTCAGCAATTGGCTTGTGAACAAAGGCAAGGTGCAGCCTAAAACAGTGCAGGGAATGATGCGCCATTCCAAGGTCCAAACCACTCTTGACCCGTACACTCAAGGGGATTCGGATGAGATGCTCGCCGCTCAAGGGCAGTACGTTGATGCTGTGGGTTGGAGTGGGTTAGAATTGCCTGTAAACGGTACAGGCGCGTAGCTCAGTTGGTTAGAGCGCTACCTTGACACGGTAGAGGTCAGGAGTTCGAGTCTCCTCGTGCCTACCATTCTTTTCCGGTGTTCATGGGGCTTTCCAGCCCTTCCCACCTGCTCTTGAGCAACTTGACTTCATAGTATTACCCGTCCCGCGACCGTCATTGCAGGGTGTCCGCTTTCGGCGTGAACCGTTCCAGCATCGCCCCTGCACTGCCCGTGATCCGGAAGGCAATCTCCAATTAGAAGGCCGGATTCATCTGTCGCAGACGGTATTTCGTCCGTCTCTCGTTCTCTCCTTGCAAAATCCGCTCAATAAGAAAAAATCTGCCAGGCACCGATGAGTTTTGGGTATCCCACCGGTTTTACCAAGTAGAGAGGGCAAGATCGGGCCGGCCGAGGTCAGGCCCAAAAGGAGATCATTATGAATATCGCACAGAAAACAGTCTTGATTACCGGCGCCAATCGCGGCATCGGCCGTGCACTCGTCCAGGAAGCTCTCCGGCGCGGAGCAAAGCGGGTGTATGCAGGAACTCGCGGAAGGCTCGACATCGCCGACGAGCGCGTAACGCCGCTGATGCTCGACGTGACCGACGCTGAGCAGATCGAACAGGCGGTCCGCCGGGTCATCGGCCTCGACGGCCTCGACGTTCTAATCAATAACTCCGGAATCGCTCCCTATGACGATCTGGGGGATCCGTCCGTCATCGAGCAGGCCCTCGCCGTCAATTTCTTTGGCATGTACAAAGTTTCGCAGGCGTTTCTGCCGATGCTGAAGCGCTCCAAAGGAGCCCTTGTCAACAACCTGTCGCTGATGGCGCTCGCCCCGTTGCCGCTTACGCCCAGCTACGCGATTTCGAAGGCGGCCGCGTTAAGCATGACGCAGTCCCTGAGGGCGCTGCTGGCAGGTGAGGGAGTGAAGGTCCACGGCGTCTTCCTCGGTCCCGTCGACACGGACATGACCCGCGGCTTCGAGATCCCGAAGGCTTCGCCCGAGTCCGTCGCGCAGGGCATCTTCACCGGGCTGGAGAACGGTGAAGAGGACATCTTCCCAGACCCAGCATCGCAATCCATCGCCGAAGGGTGGCGCACCGGCGTCGCCAAGGAGTTCGAGCGCCAGTATGCAGGCTTCGTGCCACAGAGCGCGGCGGGTCGGTAGGAGCGCCGCGACAACTCAACAGTCGCAGGAAAAAAAGACAGAGGAGGAACGAGTTATGAAAAAGCCGAACTTCACAACGTCATTCACGGTTGACCAATCTCCCAAAGAGGTTTTCGAGGCAGTCAACAACGTTCGCGGCTGGTGGTCGGGAGAAGTCGACGGTGACACCGCCAGGCTTGGCGCCGAATTCACGTACCGCTACAAGAACATGCACAAGTCCACACAACAAGTAACGGAATTCGTTCCCGGCAAGAAGGTTGTGTGGCATGTTACGGACGCTGAACTGACCTTTGTCAAAGATAAGACCGAATGGATCGGCACCGACATTGTTTTTGAGATCGTCAGAAAGGGCGGCAAGACCGAGCTCCACTTTACACATGTTGGCCTGGTTCCTGCATTCGAGTGCTACGGCGGCTGCTCGGGCGCCTGGGGATCGCTGGTCGACGGCAATCTACGCAACCTGATCACGACAGGCAAGAATCAACCGGACGCATTCGCGTAAACCATCAACGGGCTACGCAAGCGTGCATGCATGGCATAAGGAAATTACTCAACGAACTTTTACGACAGAGGAGGAACCGTGTCGAATCAAAACTACAGCGCAGCCATTTCGGTCGACCAATCGCCGAAAGAAGCGTTCGAGGCGATCCGGAACGTGCGTGGATGGTGGTCGGAAGAGATCGAAGGCAGCACCGCCAAAGTCGGCGACGAGTTCAGGTACCACTATCAGGACGTCCACACCTGCACCATGAAGCTCGCAGAGCTTGTACCCGACAAGCGCGTCGCCTGGCTTGTCACTGACAACTACTTCACCTTCACCGAGGACAAGACCGAGTGGAAGGGCACCAAAGTTGTTTTCGAAATCTCCAGGAAAGGCGATCAGACGGAGATTCACTTCACGCACGAGGGCCTTGTCCCTGCCTACGAGTGCTACAGCGTCTGCTCCGATGCCTGGGGCAGATACATCCGCGGCAGTTTAAAGAGCCTGATCTCAACCGGCAAGGGATCTCCCAACCCGAAGGAAAAGGCGAAGTAAGAAGTCACTCTTTGCGTCGGCAACACGTCAGCGGGAGGCAGCGATGCTTTCGTTGGGTGGCATGAAGATGGTCGTGATCGGCGGCAGCCGCGGCATAGGCCGCCGCATCGTCGAGGCGGGCATTCGCAACGGGGCGCAGGTTCTCGCCGTGGCCCGACAAGAAGCGCCGCTCCGGCAATTGGCACTCGAGGTCCGCGGAGTCGAAATTCTCGCGCTCGACGCAGCGGACGAAAATGCGCCTGCGAAGGTATTCGACGTCCTTACGCCCGACATCCTCATCCTTGGTGGCGGAGTCTTTCCGCCAGCTGCGCCGATCCAAGAGCAAAGCTGGCAGCAGTTTTCCGCGAACTGGGAGAACGACGTCAAGATTGCATTCAATTTCTGTAAGGCTGCGCTTTCGCGTCCTCTTCCTGCAGGTGCTTCGGTGGTGCTCCTTTCAAGCGGTGCCGCTCTGGCGGGCTCGCCGCTCTCCGGTGGCTATGCCGGAGCCAAGCGTACCCAGATCTTCATTGCCAACTACAGCCAGAAAGAGTCAGACCGCCTCGGCCTCGGATTGCGCTTCATGGCAATCGCGCCGCGCATCGTTCCCGACACCGATCTCGGGAAACATGCCATCGCCGGTTATTCCCGCTACCTTGGGATCTCCGCGGATGATTTCGTTCGAGGAATGGCGTCACCGCCAACTGCATGCATGGTTGCAACTGCGGTCATCGAGTTGGTTCTCAATCCCGATCGCTCTCTCGGCGATGTCTTTATCGTCTCCGGGAAAGGACTCGAGGCCCTGGTAGTCTGACAGAGCTCTGAAATTTACACGCGAGGTCTACAATCGAACGCAATGGCGATCAAACCTGCCAATTCGGAAGAAAACCAAGCCTTCGAACGGCTCGCCGAGCCGTTCCGCCGCGAAATCAAACTGCATTGCTACCGCATGCTTGGCTCTTTGCACGAAGCCGAAGACGCCGTGCAGGAGACCTATCTGCGTGCGTGGCGCAGTTTCTCGAGCTTCGAGGCGGGCAGTTCCGATGAGCGCGGATCTTTTCGTGCCTGGCTTTACCGCATCGCCACCAACGCCTGCCTCAATGCGCTCGAAGGCCGCAAGCACCAGCAGCGATATCTGCCCGACCAGCTTGGCCCCGCCGGCCCGCCGAAGCTGGAAGGCGAACCTGCGCTTGACGTGCCCTGGCTCGAACCCTATCCCGACGCAAACCTCGAAGGCTTCGCCGACGCCGCGCCGAATCCTGAGGCGCGCTACACTGCGCGGGAGTCCGTGCAACTCGCGTTTGTCGCTGCCATCCAGCAGTTGCCGCCACGCCAGCGCGCTGCGCTCATGCTCTGCGATGTCCTCGGTTGGGCATCTGCCGAAGCAGCAGCGCTGCTCGGCGGTTCCACCGCATCCATCAATAGCGCATTGCAGCGAGCGCGCGAGACGCTCTCACATCGCTACCCCGAGCGCCGGCCGCCGTTTGAGTCGCAGACAACTCCCGCGCAACAAAGGCTTCTCGGGCGCTATCTGCAGGCTTGGGAAGGGCACGATGTGGAAGGTTTCGTGGCTGTACTCAAGGAAGACGCAACTGCCGTCATGCCGCCGTGGCTGCAGTGGTTTATCGGGCGCGAGGTCATTGGAACATTCTTTGCTGCGGCATGGAAGACTTGTGGCGGACTCCATTTGGTGCCGACATCCGCGAACGGGCAGCCGGCTTTCGCCATCTATGAGTTCTCCGACGCCGACAAACGCTGGAACGCGCACTCCATTCACGTACTCACGCTTGAAAATGACGCGGTTTCTGCGATGACTGTCTTTTTAGATCCCCACCTCTTTCACGACTTCGGGCTTCCGCAGTTCCTGATGCACTATGCGAACTCTGGATTGCGTAACGTTTCGCACAAGTCGTAAGTCAGTTTATTGCGCAGTGTTCAAGGGTGCCCGAGTTCCTAAACTTCATTGCGAAGGATCCAATTCCTCCAGTGCGACGCGGGCTTCTGCCAGATTCGGATCTAGACTGAAAGCTCTCTGATACGAGATCAACGCTTCCGGCAGGCGTCCTGCCGCCCTCTGCAGATTCCCCAGTCGAAGGTAGAGCTTCGCGTCCGGATGCTCGGCGACCGCGCGGGAAAGCGTGGCTATCACTTCTTCCAAAGACGGCATCTTCTCTTCTTTATCGACTCGGGTCAGGCCGTTCAGAGCATCCTGATCGCCGGGATCAACTTTCAGACATTCGTTGTAACAGTCTCGGGCAAGAGTAAATTGGCGCGACACACGGTACACTCCTCCAAGATTGATCAATGCTCGTTTTTTCAAAAACTTGCCGCGCGCCACTTGCCGCGCCGTCTGATATTCCTTGATGGCTTCCTGCAAATTCCCTTGCGTCTCCCGGCAAAAGCCGAGGTCGATGTGTCCGAGAGCGTCTTCTGGATTAATGCGCACCGCATTCTGGAAATGAAGCAGCGCTTCCGTGGAACACTTTTCGCCGGTCGCTTTGAAAGCTTTCTCCAGCAACGCCGTCCCAACAATGTCTTCTGCCACGTAATTGTCCGGGCTTACTTGCAGGGAGTGCGTGAATAGTGCGCTACTGCTTTCCCAGTATCGCAGCTGCATCCGCGTCAGAAAGGATAGTACGAGGAGAACTGCACAAGCTGGCGCTGCGCTCCAGCGTGGTTCGATGCGGATTGTCTTCGCCAGGTCGGCGAGGCCCCAAACGGCGGCTATGAAGATTCCCACGTAGGGTAGGTATACGTATCGATCGGCCATTCCCTGATCGCCCACCTGAACGATGCCGATCATCGGCACCAGCGTTCCCAAAAACCACAACCACCCGAATAAAAAATAAGGCCGCGACTGCCGCTCCCGCCACGCCAGAATGCTGATGCCTGCTAAGAATGCCAGGCACAAAGCCGCCTGCCAGAGCGCCAGCCGCGAGCCTTGTGGCGCGTAGAAGACCGAAAGATGCACCGGCCAGACCGCCTTCCACAAATACATCACATAGGAAAAAAGGGCATTCACCACGCGGTCTCTCAGCGGAAAAGCTTCCATCGTCTGCATGGCTACCCGGCGCTGCGCGATCACCGTAACCGTGCAACTGGCCGCGCTGAGCGCAAACAGCGGCAGCTTTTCTCCGAGCAAGCGAAGTGGCGCAAATTGGGGTAGAGCAATAGTTTCCGAAGGGGATTGCCAGTCCTTGATCCGTTGCAGCGGCCAGTAATCCATCAACAGCAGAATGAACGGAAAGGTGACTGCCATCGGTTTGGCGGCAAGCGACAGCGCAAACAGCGCGTCCACACACGCGTGCCGGCCGATGCCAGGTTTTCGCACGTACCAGAGATACGCCCAGAGTGCGAGCAGCAGAAACAACATACTCAACACGGTTTTTCGTTCAGCGACCCACGCCACGCTTTCAACATTGAGCGGATGCAACGCGAACAATGCGGCTACCATCAGGCTGCGCCCGATCTTGCTTGTCATGCGAGACAGCAGCAGAAACAGAATCACGGCGTTGATGGCGTGCAGCAGCAGGCTGGTGAAGTGGTGCCCTCCAGCATCCAGGCCGAAAAGCTCACAATCGGAAGCGTGCGACATCCAGGTCAGCGGATGCCAATTCGAAAACTGCATCGACGTCAGCGCCCAGCGCATGGTTCCGAGCGTGAGCCCTTGCTGAACGTGCGGGTTCTGACTGACGTAGTCCACATCGTCATAAATAACAAAGGGATGTCGCAACACCGGGAAATACGCTGCAAAAACAACAACCGCCAGCAGCAGACAGAGCGCCCATAGACGCCACCGATCCCCTTGCTGGGAGCGCTGCACAGCGTCGCCGGCCTTGCGGCGCACTGGCCGTGACCCAGGCGTTGCCTTGCGTGAGATTGTTTTCTTAGGCATTGCGCCAGTGGGGCATCAACAATTTTGCTGCAGTGCAATCCGGCACTTAAGGCGCTTCCTACGCGGGTACATTGACTTCCGGCCAATAGCGGAAATTTCGCAATGTGGCTTTGCCGGAGCCGCAGGCGTAGACAGCGGGCCGTACATCGAGAAAGCCGCCCAGTACGTTGTGATGCATCCCCGAGATTTCGGCGGATTCCGGCGCGCGCTGCCAAGCTTTGCCGGGTACACGAAAATAGAAATCCACTTCCTGGCGGTCGTTGACGATGCGCAGACTGGCGCGGGTTGCGCCCTTCTCCCGGCGGCTCGGGATATAGCCATTGGCAAGCCGCACCCCCACGCCATCGGAGTCCAGCGCAATGCCAGTGGCGTGCTCGGGGTTGTAAAAGAGCAGCAGCCCGGATTCGCAACCGGCCTCGATCTCTACGTCGATCTCGACGGTGTACGAGTGTCCACCGACAGCGGAGGTCAGGACTGAAGTATCGGCGAGAGACTTGCCGCGCGCCGCCAAAGTGAGCGCGCCATTTCCGACGGTGAATCGGGACGCATCGTATTCCCGCCAGAAGCCCCACTGCAGGCCGAGTTCGGCACTGGTGAAGTCGTCCGAAGGATCGAGGAAACTCTGTTGGATCGAGCCGGGGACCGGCACCGGAATGCCCGAGTCTGCCGCGATACCCTGCGGCACACGGAACCATCCATCGGCCGTCCACTCGACGGGGAGCAGAAGCAGTTGGCGGCCGAGCGTGCGATAGCCGTTCTCATAAGAGTGAACGGTCATGTACCACTTGCCGGCCGGAGTATCGACGAGCCGCCCGTGGCCCACACTCATCCAACGGTCGTCGCGCGAGGCAGTATGCACCACCGGATTGTACGGCGAGAGCTCCCACGGACCCTCAGCATGGCGGCTGCGCGCGCTCACCACGGAGTGGCTGGTAGCCGGTCCTGCCGTGCCTCCCTCGGCAACGGTCAGGTAGAAGTATCCGTTGTGCTCGAGAAGTTTGGGAGCTTCGAGGCAAGTACACTCCATCCTCGTGGTGGCGGGCACGGGCCACGGTTCGAACACAATGCGCGGAGCAGTCTTGACGGCCAGGCCGTCTTCGGTCAACTCGGCCATTTGTCCCCCAACCATGTAGAGAAAGCGGCGGCCGTTCTCCGCAATGTGCGCGGGGTCAATGGCGTTGATGCCGAGGTCGACGGGATCGCTCCACGGTCCGGTCGGATGATCGGCGTGGACCACGCGCAGCCGGTTGTCTGCGGGGAAATAAATATAAAAACGCTTTTGATATTCGCAGAGATACGGAGCCCATACGCTGCCGTGGTAGGAATGCAGCGCGGCGGCCACCGGGCGCCAGTTGACCAGGTCGCGCGAATGCCAGATCAGCAGGCCGGGGGCGTAGTCGAAGCTGGAGTGAGTCAGATAGAAGTCGTCACCGACGCGGATGGGACTGGCGTCGGGGTGGTCACCGCCCATAATCGGGTTGTGGTATACGCTCGTGACCGTCTGAGCGAGTGCCAGAGGTGTCTTAGGTGTAAAAGCCAGGGCTGCGGAGACGACCGAAGCATTTCGGACAAAGCGGCGGCGCGTGATCACTATCGGGCAAGTCATGTTCGGGCAAGTCTATCGTCGCGATGGTGGGGGAGTAAAGGGATTCTCGACTCCGGACGCGAAACACCGCAGACATCTGCAAGAGGAAGCGGAATAGCTATTCTCTTGCAGTTACGACGTTTGTCAAATTGGAGGTTCCCGGTCGATTTGGCCAGCCTCGGCAGAGCATGAAGCGCTCCGCTCGACACCACCCCGCAGGACGTGCATACTAGTTGGTATGTCCGCTGTTAAGAAACGATCACCGGGCAGGCGGGTGACGTCGCGCAATTCAGAGCGCACACGCGAGCTCCTGTTGCAGGCTGCTTTCCAGGAAATATACCGCTCCGGCTTTCGGAGCGCTGACCTGGACGCCATTCTGGCCGCAGCGGGCGTCACCAAAGGCGCGCTGTACTACCACTTTGACAACAAAGAGGCGCTCGGGTACGCGGTGCTGGACGAGGTCATGACGAGTGACCTTCACCAGAAGTGGGTACAGCCTTTAAGTGACGCGAAGGACCCCATCGATGCTCTGGTCCGCATTGTTCAGTCCGAATCGCTGAAAAGAGAAGACGTTCGGCGGGGCTGCCCCTTGCTTAACTTGTCGCAAGAGATGTCAGGCCTTGATGAGGGATTCCGCAAAAGGACGGCAAGACTGTTTAAGGACTGGCACGACGCCGTGGCGGAGGCACTGCGTGAAGGACAGAAACGCGGGGTAGTGCGGAACGATATAAACGCGAATGAAACGGCCACGTTCCTGATCGCGACGTACGAGGGTTACGTGGTTTTAGCAAAGAATTCGCAGGATGCGCGGACCATGCAATCCGGCCAAAAAAGGGTGAGCGGCCACCTCGAATCACTGCGTCCGGAACGAGGCGGGACGCGAGTGGCAGGTGGCGAATAGCCGCTCTCTTGTGAAGCACCTAAATACGATGATCGCGCGAAAATCGCGTCAGTCGCGGAAGAAGGCGCCGGCGCCTATCCAGAATTCCGCGAGGGATTTCAGATTCTTCTTGTAAGTGCGGGTGACGGTGTATTCCTTTCCACCTTTCACCCGAAGACCATATTCGCCCGTTGAGTAAGGCCTGATCTCTTCCACAAAAGACGTGTTCACCAGAATCGAGCGATGGATCCGAATGAAGCCCTGCGGCTCAAGCTTTTCGGCGACCGCCGAAATTGACTCGCGCAACAGGTAGGAACTTCCGTTCCGCTCCAGCGATACATAATTTCCTTCAGCCTGAACCGCAACCACATTGCTGAGATTGATGAAGAGAATTTTTCCCTTCACCTTGATGGCAACCCGCGGTGACGGTTGGCTTGGCTCCTGCATCCGAGAAACTGGCCCTTTCGCATCAATTTGTAGTTGCGGTGACAGTCCCATCACGATTGCAACTCCTTTTCCCGTCTCCGAGGAATGCTGCACCCCATGGATCGAGCAGTTGCTTAGCCCTAAACCTGAGAGTCCACTGCCGGAACCACGGGATGATAGCT
>JBELAE010000144.1:0-11078 GCA_049509155.1 Candidatus Sulfotelmatobacter sp. | reverse complement strand
CACTTGTCACTGAAGTCGGAGCTCCGGTCTGGCGCGCCACGCTGATGTGTTCCATCTATCTCTGCACGCGACTCCTCTACCGCGATCGCGCCATGCTCAACGCGGTCGGCGCGGCCGCGCTCGGACTGCTGGTCTTCGACCCGCGCCAGCTTTTCACCGCCAGCTTCCAGATGACCTTTGGCTGCGTGCTCATCGTCGCCGCTATCGCCGTGCCCATCCTGCAGCGCACCTCTCAACTGCAAAAGCAGGCGCTCGCCCACTGGGACTCCAACGACTACGCCGCCTTCCTGCCCCCGCGCGTCGCCCAGTTCCGCGTGGAGTTGCAATTCATCGCCGCGCGCATCGCCCACTTCATAGGAGAGAAGTGGTCGCGCCGCCTGGTGCGCGGCATCGCATTCGGCTGTCTTGCCGCGTGGGAATTAATCTTCGTCTCCGCCGTGATGCAGGTGGGGCTCACTCTGCCCATGGTGTACTACTTCCATCGCGCCACCACCATCGGCTTGCCCGCCAACCTGATCGTCGTCCCGCTGACACAATTAATGATGCCCGCCGCGGTCGCTGCAGTGGCCTTGGGATTCGTCTCGCCCCCGTGGCTCGGAGTCTGGTTAGCAAAAGTCCCCGTGCTTCTGACCACGTTCGCACTCGACCGCATCACCGGCACCGTCCACGGACTGGGCGCCCTGCGATTCGGAGCCTTTCGTGTCGCCGACCTGCGTGTTCCCATGCCGTCCGCAGTCCTGATCACCGTGGCCGTGGCAGCGCTCGTTCTAGCCATGTGGTCGGCGCGCCGCCGCCCTGCCTTCGCAATCGCCGGACTCGCGGCCATCCTCGTAGCCTCGTTCGTGCTCGCATTCATCCCAGCCACTCCGCGCCTGCACCTCGGAATCATGGAGGTAACTTCCATCGACGTGGGCGAAGGCGATTCCACTCTGCTCGTCACCCCGCAAGGCCGCACCCTGCTGATCGACGCCGGAGGCCCCATCGGTCCCGGCGGATCGCAACTCGACTTCGGCGAAGACGTTGTCTCGCCCTATCTCTGGACCCGCGGCATCTCCCGCCTCGACGCCGTCGCCATCACTCACGGCCACTCCGACCACATCGGCGGCATGATCGCCGTGCTGAAAAATTTCCGCCCGAAAGAATTATGGGTAGGCCTGCTACCGCCGAGTCAGGCTCTGCAAAATGTAATCGACACGGCTCAGTCGCTCGGCGTGAAAGTCGTACGCCGCTGGGAAGACGACGACTTCACTCTGGGCGGAGCCCAAGTCCAGGTGCTGTTCCCGCCGCGCGACTGGCACGTCGGCCCCAAGCCCGAAAACAATGATTCCCTCGTCCTGCGCGTAAGCGTCGGAGACTCTTCGGTCCTGCTGGAAGGCGATGCGGAGAAGCAGGTGGAACGGCGCGTCGTCGCGCGCCATCATCCCACCGCGAACTTAATAAAAGTAGGCCACCACGGCAGCAACAACGCTACCACCCCGGAGCTGGTCGCCGCCGCCAAGCCCCAGTTCGCCGTGATCTCAGTAGGCTCAGGAAATTCTTTTGGTTTGCCGAAGTTTGAAATTCTCGGCCGCCTGGCCAACGCAGGAACCCGCGTCTACCGCACCGATCTCGACGGCGCCGTCACTTTCTACCTCGACGGCCACTCCGTCACCCCTTCGCCGGCGGCTCTTCAATAATCGCAATCTCCGCCGTCGTGTCATCGTCCGCCGATTTCGCAGAAAAAGACTGGCGCTGCTCGGCAATCAGATTCTTCGCGGCTTCCGCATCCTCTTCCCGCACCAGCAAGATCACTCCACCCAGCCCCGGAAACGCATCCTGCACCAGAGACGCCGAAGTCAAATCGCTGTCAATGCCCGCCGACTCCAGCAACCCCTTCACCACCAGCGCCTCCGATTCCTGTTCCGACCCAAACACCTTCACCAGCTTCTCATTAGGATTCGGGATTGGATTCGGGCGGGGCTGCGTGTTGTCACTTTCTGCCATGATGTCTCCGATCTAGCGCGGGTGGAGCGGTCTAAGCCGCAATGTGGCAATTTTACTCCTCCTCCGCACATGTGGGGACTTAGCAAGGGCTTTAGCCGCTGAGCGACTCTCGGCAACGGCTAGGACGGACCCCGAACCACACCTTTGTGCAATTGCTTTCTTCCCCGGTTGCGAGAGAATAGTTATAACCACGCCGCAACGCCAGCCCGCATCGCGTCATCCAAAGCCGGGGCGAATAAACTGCGGCGAATAGACTAAGTGCCACAAGAGGATGCATGAACATCCATCATCAGGCCGGGCCAGGACAGAGCCTTCCCATCGCCGAGCAGCAATCCCTGCGCGAGCGCGAAGAAGAGTCCCGCAAAATCCGTCGCCTGCAGCTGATGATCAGCATGGTCATGTCCGTCATCAGCCAGGACCCCAACCTCACCGTGGAAGAAGCCTCCGAACTGGCCGCCGGCGCCAAACGCGCCGCCCTAGCCATGTTCCCCGACAAAGAACTAGCCTACGACCTCCTCTACAAGCCCCGCCTGCAACGCCTGATGAAAGAACGTTTCCGCCTGCAGTGAAGAAGGGACAATGGCGTCTTCGTAGAACTTACCAAGCTTCACCGCCGGTTGCGTGGATGGACTTGCCCTCCGTTGCATGTCACAGATATCGCCATTTGTTTCAACACATTGACAGCATTAGCCATGTCCCCAGGGGACGCGGCCTTCGGGGCGCTGTTATAATCAAAAATTGCGCTTATGACAACGAAGCGACTGATTCGATCGACGACAGTTTTGTCGGTGCGACGCGAGGGGAAAGTGGTTCTCGCCGGCGACGGCCAAGTCACGCTCGGTGAATCGGTGATCAAGCATACGGCCAAGAAGATCCGGCGCTTGTACAACGACAAGATTCTAGCGGGATTTGCCGGGTCGACGGCGGATGCCTTCACCCTCTTCAGCCGGTTCGAAGCCAAGCTGGAGCAGTATCACGGGAACCTGGGCCGGGGTGCGGTCGAGTTGGCGCGCGATTGGCGCACCGATAAGTTTCTGCGGCATCTGGAAGCGTTGCTGCTGGTGTGTGACAAGGAGCAGACGTTTCTGCTCAGCGGACAAGGCGATGTGATTGAGCCAGACGGCGCGGTGGCAGCCATCGGCAGCGGTGGCCCCTATGCGCAGGCGGCCGCGCAGGCCCTGGCAGAACATACCGAACTCTCCGCCCGGCAGATTGCCGAAGAAGCCATGAAGATTGCCGGCAAGATGTGCATCTATACGAACGACAAGGTTACGATTGAAGAGCTTTAGACCTCAGACGTCGGACCTCGGACGTTCGCCACACTGTGCAGAGGTCTGACGTCAGAAGTCCGAGGTCTGAATTTATGGCCATCTATCTTCCCTCCACTGCCGAAGAAGAACAGCTTGCGCTGGATGAACTGACGCCGCGCGAGATCGTCGTCGAACTCGACAAACATGTCATCGGCCAGAAGGACGCCAAGCGCGCCGTGGCCATCGCGCTGCGCAACCGCATGCGCCGCCAGAAACTCACCCCCGAGCTCGCCGAAGAAATCATCCCCAAGAACATCATCATGATCGGGCCCACGGGCGTGGGCAAGACGGAGATCGCGCGGCGGCTGGCGAAGCTGGCGAATTCTCCGTTTTTGAAAGTAGAAGCTTCGAAGTTTACCGAAGTCGGCTACGTAGGACGCGATGTGGAGTCGATGGTGCGCGATCTTGTGGAGATAGCCATCGACAACGTGCGCGAAGAAAAGTTGGAAGACGTTGCCGACAAAGCCGAGTTAAACGCCGAAGAGCGCCTGCTGGATATTCTGCTGCCCCCATCGCCTGCGCCGCGGCCCGAGCAAACTTCGACCGCGGGCGGCGTGGTGATTGATGGCAGCACGGCCCTGGCGGAATCGTCGAGCCGGACGCGCGAAAAACTGCGCCAGCAATTACGCGAGGGCAAGTTGGACGACCGCACCGTCGAGATCGACGTGCGCGAACGCAATTTCCCGTCGTTCGAGATTCTAACCAATCAGGGCGTCGAGGAGATGGACGTCAACATTAAAGATATGTTGCCGAACATCTTCGGCCAGCGCACCAAGAAGCGGAAGATGAAGGTGAACGAGGCCTTCGAATATCTGATTCAAGAAGAAGAGCAGCGCCTGATCGATATGGATCAGGTCACGCGCATGGCGATTGACCGCGTAGAGAATTCTGGGATCGTGTTCCTGGATGAGATCGACAAAATCGCCGGCCGCGAAGGCGGCCATGGCCCGGATGTTTCGCGCGAAGGTGTACAGCGGGATATTTTGCCCATCGTCGAAGGCACCACCGTGAACACGCGCTACGGCATGGTGCGCACCGACCACATTCTCTTTATTGCGGCGGGCGCGTTCCACGTGTCGAAGCCGAGTGACCTGATTCCCGAATTGCAGGGCCGGTTCCCGATTCGCGTGGAGTTGCAGTCGCTCACCATGGAAGATTTTGTCCGGATCCTTACCGAGCCAAAATCGTCGCTGGTGAAACAGTACACCGCGTTGCTCGAGACCGAGGGCGTGAAACTGGAGTTCACGAAGGAAGCGCTCGATGAGATCGCGCACTTCGCTTTCCGCGTGAACGAAAGCACCGAGAATATTGGAGCCCGACGCCTCCACACCATCATGGAGCGCGTTCTGGACGAACTGAGTTTCGACGCGCCAGAGAAAAAGGGCGAGCACGTAACCATCGACGCCGAATATGTCCGCAAGATGCTGACAGATATTGTGAAAGATCAGGATTTGTCGCGCTACATTCTGTAGCGAAGGCCCAATGCTCGTGTGGGCCACACGGTCTGTTAGTCTGTGTTCTTCCGCATGAGATGGTCTTCGCTGTCACTCTTACTCGCTCCGGGTGCGTCGCTGATGTTCACGGCGTGCGCCACGATGGGGCCGCCGCAGCCTCCGTCGCTGGAGTTGCCGAGGCCGCCTTCCGATCTGCGGGCCGTGCGCAAGGGCGATCGAGTCGTTCTCACCTGGACTGTGCCCAGCGTTACCACCGATCGTCAGACGATTCGAGGCCTGGGCGCAACCAGAATCTGCCGGGGACTGGATGCCAAGCTGACGCAGTGCGGGGTTCCGGTGGGAGAAGCGCCAGCGCAGACAGCCGCGATACAGCCAGCTCCAACGCAGCCAGGTTCGAAACAGAAAGGTCCGAAACAGCAAGCTCCGGCCCCAGCCAAATCCTCCAAGCAGAAAGTCTCCGCGTCGTACACCGATGCGCTCCCTGCGCAGATTGAAAACGACAATCCTTCCAGCTTTATTACCTATGCCATCGAAGTGTTGAATACGAATGGCCGCGGCGCGGGGCTTTCCAATCAGGTGCGGATTTCGCTGGCGCCCACCCTTCCGCCGCCGCGGGATTTCAGCGCCCGCGTAACCGACCAGGGAGTTGTGTTGACCTGGACCAACAATCTTCCCCCAGCGAATTCGACACAATCTGCGCATTATCTTTATCGCATATACCGGCGTCCGGAGAGCAGCCAGGAGTGGATTCTTGCTGGCGAAGTGCCGGCGGGAAGCGAACGCAGCCTTTCACTCACCGATTCGAGCATCGAGTGGGAAAAGACTTACGAATATCGCGCAGAGACGGTGACGGTGGTGGCTCAGGAGAAACAGCCGGGTCTGCAGCTCGAGGGCGACGACACGCCTGAGGTAAAAGTTTTCGCCGACGACGTTTTCCCCCCGGCCGTTCCGGTCGGGCTTCAAGCGGTGTTTTCTGGTCCGGGGCAGAAGCCTTTTATCGATCTGGTATGGGCACCGGGAACGGATGTCGACCTCGATGGATACAACGTATACCGGCACGAACAGGGCGCGGCCCCTGTAAAGTTGAATGCGGCTCCTCTGAAAACGCCGGCTTACCGGGACACGATTGTCGAGGCGAAGAAGACCTATTTCTATTCGGTGTCGGCGATCGATGTTCGAGGAAACGAGAGCGCGCGGTCGGAGGAAGCCGGGGAGACCGTCCCATGAGCGGAGCACTCGTGAGAGAAAGAGCGTGTGGGCACCTAAGTACGGTGCCGTCGTGCGGCGTCATCCCGAAGCCCCGCGTTTTCACCAGCGGGGCGAGATTCTTCTCTGAATGCAAGTTTTTTTTCTCTGGAGAGGTGCAGGAGAACCTCTCTCTTTTTAGGTTTGCGGACACAGTCTGGCTCCGTCGTAGGGTTGATCGTGATGAAGCATGCCCCAGGCGGCGTGCAGCAACTTGCGCATGACGGCGACCAAGGCTTGCAGTTTGGCCTTGCCGCGTGCGACTAAGCGCAAGTAGAAGCCTCGCAGCCAGGGATCGTGCTGCACGGCCACCAGCGCGGGCATATACAGAGCCGCGCGCAGATAGCGATTACCGGCCTTGCTGATGCGGGTTTTCTGCTCCACCGAAGAGCCCGAGCGATGCTGCTTGGGATCCAGGCCGCTGTGCGCCACCCACTGGCGTTCATCCAGGGTCGCAGGCAAGGCGGTCAGTTCGCCTAGAATAGACAACCCGCTGGCTTCGCCACGCCGGGGATGGACTGCAGGTGTTGCCAGCAACGCAGCAGTTCCGGCTGCTGCGCCGTCACCCGTAAGGCTTGGCGGGCAGGTGACGGATGCGCTTGTCCACAAAAGCCACCTGCACTTCGAGCTCGCGCACCAGCAGGGCGGGCAGGGCGGTGCTGGCCGACAACGCATGTTGCCGGTTTTCGTGCTGCACACACTGCCGTACCAGCGCGGCGATGGTGAGAGTGATGCTGAGCAGGTGCAGGGCCGCCGCAGTGGGCGGCTGCCAAGGCTCCGGCTGCATGCGAGCCGCATACTGGGCCAGCACCCGCGTGTCCACCGGATCGGTCTTGCTGCGTTGTCCCAACGACTCGGCGAATCGCCGGGCCACGCCCGGGTTCACCAGGCTGAGTTGCCACCCCACCGCCGGCCGGGCCAGAGCCAAAGCCACGTCCAGGTTAGGTCCCGCTCGCCTCCAGGCAAATCATGACCGGCGCACGCAAGGCGCGCAGCCGCGCCTGCAGTCGCTCATGCCCCGCCGTATCGTTGCTGACCCGCTCCATGGTCGGCTCGCCAACCTCGCTGATGGCCACCACCAACTCGCGCGCGCTCACATCCAACTCCCACATGGCATCGTTTCCCAGCTTCGGGCTTACTCATCTTCGACCTCCTTTTTAAGCTGGGCTTCGGCTCCCGACCCTGTGCCACCTCTCTCGCCAGCCTTGTGAATGCAGGCTCTTGGGCCTCAGATTCTCCGCGGCGTGAGAAAGGAGGGGCGGGGGCCAATCTCGCTTCAGGCTGCCTTCTCGGCGCCTCCGGGATCTCACGGCCTCCCGCCGAAACCCGCTGCCGCTTTCCTACTCCACCCTGCGGCGCACGGGCAGTGCCAACCAAGATAAAAGGGATCTGGCGCGGACCCCCACTCCCGTCAAGACCACGACGCCACCACCGCCTTCCCGCGCGCAAGCCCGCGTCGATTTCGGGGAGGACGAGTGCTCGTGCCGTCTAAGTCCGGGCACCCCAAACGCGCCCCTACTCTTCCCCCCCCACCCCACCCTCCGCCAACGATTCAAACCGCGTACTGTTCTTCAAAAACGCCATCCGAACTTTCCCAATCGGCCCGTTGCGTTGTTTCGCAATAATGATCTCCGCCTTCCCCTGCAACTCCGCATCGTCCGGCTTGTAAATCTCTTCCCGAAAAATAAACATCACCAAATCCGCATCCTGCTCGATCGATCCCGACTCCCGCAAATCCGCCAGCTGCGGACGATGATCCCCACCCCGGCTCTCCGGCGCCCGGCTCAACTGCGAAAGCGCAATCACCGGCACAGCCAGTTCCTTCGCCAGCGCCTTCAACCCACGCGAAATCGCCGACACTTCCTGCGTCCGATTCTCAAACCGCTTCCCCCCGCCCGACATCAACTGCAAGTAATCCACAATAATCAAATCCAGCTTCCCGCCCTGCGCCTGCTTCAACCGCCGCGCCTTGGCCCGCATCTCGCTCAAAGAAATCCCCGGCGTGTCATCAATAAATATCGGAGCATGCGCCAGCTGCTCCATGGCCCGCACAACTTTCCGCGTGTCATCTTGCCACAAGGAGCCGGTCCGCATCTTATGCGCATCCACCCTCGCCTGCGAACAAAGCAACCTCATCAGCAGCGCCTCCCGCGACATTTCGAGAGAAAACACTCCCACCACCTGCTGATCTTCAATCGCCGCATTCTCCGCAATGTTCATCACAAACGCCGTCTTCCCCATCGAAGGCCGCGCCGCAATAATCACCAGATCCGACCGCTGCATCCCCGAAGTCATCTCATCCAAATCGGTATAGTGCGTCGCCAGCCCCGTAATCCGCTGCCCGCGCTGCAACAAAGCATCGACCGACCCAAACGACTCCTTAACAATCTCCTGGATCCCCATGAACCCGCGCCCAATGCGCTTTTCCGACAACTGAAAGATGGCCGCTTCCGCATCGCTGAGCACATCCTCGGCCAGATCCGACTGATCCGAAGCCCGCGCAATCGCCGTGCTGGCCGCCGAAATCAGCCCGCGCAGCATCGCCTTGTCCCGCACAATCTTGACGTAGTGCTCAATGCTAGGCCGGTCCGGCACCCCATCGACCAGGCTGGAAACATAAGCCACATCCCCAATCGGCTGCAGATCCTTGTGCCGATCCAGCTCCTCAATCAGCGTGATCATGTCAATCGGCCGCGACGACTCCGCCAGATCGACCATCCGCGCATAAATCCGCCGATGCGAATCGAGCGAAAAATCCTCAATCCGCAAATGCTCCGCCGCCTGGTTATAAGCAAAGTTGTCCAGCAGAATCGCGCCCAGTATCGACCGCTCCGCCTCCACATTCGCCGGAAGCGTACTAATGCTGTAATCAGTAGTCGCCATAATTTATATAGAACTCTGTCCCATTCGCCCTCCAAGCATAAGCGAATAGAAAGCGAATCGCCAAATGAATTGTGCAGAAGCTGTGAAGGCCCGCCACTATCCTGTGGAAGCCCCGCGAAAACAGGACCTAAACAGAAGTTAACGCGCTCGTAGGAGTGAGTTAAGTAGTTGGTTTATCCGCGTCGATCCGCGCAAATCCGTGGCAACTTTCTTTGCCGTCAATCTTCATGTCGAGAAAAACAAATGCGGCCGGGGCCAGCCACCCCGACCGCATTGTTCGCGGATTCCTGCGCTGCCTTGTCACCGCATGGCGGCGGATGACCGCTTCAGCCCGACAACACTCCCGCTCTCTCGAGCAAGCAGCGCCGCATTTGCCAAAGCCAGTTGCCGATTCATGATCTTGAGATCAAAAGATTTTGAGATCGATCGATCTTTCGACCCGACGATCTCGCGACCCAACGATCTCGCGATCACGAACCCGCAACCCCTGCGCCAGCCAGCGGCCCTTTCCCGCTCCCTGCTCCAAAGAGTCAGGAGCGGGATGGGGGAGGAGGCCGCAACGCCCGGGCAACCAGTCGCGCTCGCGCGCGTTTTCTGGAGGTCCTCCGGCGATTCACCCTCGAGAATCGCCGGCTGCCGCTGGCTCTGCCGCAATCATCCGGCAAGCTCAGGAACTCTCACGTTTCGCTGAACCCACTCTCATTCACTTTGTTGCGCCTCGCAATACAAAAAACTTCCCCCCTTGTGCAGAAGCTGTGGACGATGTGTCTTCCCTGTGGACGCCCGAGGAAAACTGAGAATAAATTTTGCCCCTTCTCTTCATCGTTTTTTATTTTCAGTAGCTTGTACCTAGATGTCGTCGCTGCGCTTCCGCGTCTCCTCACTTCGATCAATGTTTCGACCCTCCATCTGCCGCCGCACAAAATTGGCCGCCGCTTCCATCCGCCCCACCGCCGTCGTAGGAAACCGCCCAGCCTCCGTCACCGCAGCAGGCTGTTCGGCGCTCTCAACCTCCCCGCCCAACTCCGCAGCGTCCCGCAAGAGATGCCAGGCTTCGCGGTATTGCTCGTATGTGTCGGTTTTCGATCCAGGAATCAGAGTGATGGATGTTTTGCCCCGGATTAATTTGGCGGGGATGATGTACCACGTGTCCTCGGGGACGACGAATGCGGCTAGGAAGTCGAATGAACCTGCGGGATACGCCTTGTGGCCGCCTCGGACGGTGCAGTCATATCCTGTCTTTAGCTGACAGATGGTGGATTTCACCTGCACGCTGCAGAATCGTCCGGTCTTGCCGATGATGAAGTCGTAGCTGCACATTTCTCCCCAGGGCGTGCTGACTGGGAGACCGTGCTCGCCGGCGCGGGCCATGAACACCGACTCTGCCCACTCGCCGCGCTTTTTCTTGTCCTTGATAATTTTCGGCTTGCGCTTCTTCATTCGACTGCCCCAGAAGAATTGAAAAACGGCATTCGTAGAAAACTCGCGAATGCCGCCTTCGTTTCGATTCGACAGAAATGGAACGGGGAGGGCAAGAGAATTGAAGATGAGGCATGAAAACGATTCCCAAAATGGGAAGCAGGCAATCTTGTAGGCATTTCATACGATGTGATATCCTATAGGATGTCTTGATGAAAATTGTTCTCGATACTTCGGTCGTCGTCGCCGGACTCCGGACACGATTAGGAGCTGGCAACGCAGTTTTACGGCTGGTTGCGGAGAGGCGAGTGCGCCTCCTCGCGACTCCGCCCCTGTTTCTGGAATATGAGGATGTGTTGAAGCGTCCTGAACATCGACTGGCTCATGGCCTGACGCCGGCCGAAATCGACGGGTTCCTGGCGGAACTGGCTGCCTTGATCGAGCCCGTCGAAGTTCATTTTCAGTGGCGGCCGCAGACCCGAGACCCGAATGACGAAATGGTCCTCGAGGCAGCGATCAACGGCGAAGCAGATGCTGTAGTTACATACAATGTGTCCGACTTCGCCGAGGCAGGCGCGCGATTTGAAATCTCCGTTCTGCGGCCACCAGAATTACTAAGAAAGGTGAAACCATGAGCAAAGCAACCTATCCGCTAAAACTTCCACTCTCGATCAAGAAAGCAGCGCAACGCCTGGCGAAAGAAGATGGCGTCTCCTTGAACCAATGGATCGCCGCCGCAGTCGCAGAAAAAGTCGGAGTAATCGAAACCGCAGCCGATTTCTTT
>JBELAE010000143.1:0-11134 GCA_049509155.1 Candidatus Sulfotelmatobacter sp. | reverse complement strand
GATCTTCGAGTGTCAGCGCCAGCCAGAAGATGGTTGTCAGCAGCAGAGCCGCCAGACTCGTTTCCCAGATCGCGCGCGTGCACCAGAACATGACATTGGGCAGTAGAGCCCAGGCCCACGCCGAGCCGACTGCCACCTTCTCCGAGAAAAGTCTGCGTGCGATCAGAAAAATTGGGATGCAGGTCAGCGCCGAGAAAACGCTGTTTATCGTCAGTAAGACGAATGCCGACGCCTTGGAATAAACTCCAAAAAACAGAAACACTCCCGCGGTTAGGTACGGGTAGAGCGGAGGCTCCCAGGCGGTCGGCCCCGTTGCCGGGCCAAACGGATTGCTGAACCCATGCCCGGAAGCCAGCGATGCGGCGATGCGTCCCATTTCCCATCCAAAGCCGAAGTTGTCGTCGGTGTCTTTGAACTTGTAGGTATGGCCGACCAGGATCCAGCTGACGCGCAGCAAGAGGGCGATGGCGACGATCCATCCTGGGGAATCCCGGATGCGCTCCCATGGGTTTGAAGGCGAATTGGATGGTGCGCGGCGGGCGGCCGCCACTGTTCTGGATTCCATGCGTGGTTCTATTTGTAGCTGAGCCGAGGACGGCGGGCAAATTGGGCCGCAGCCTCGACCCTCGGAAAAGGCGCACGAGAAACCGGGGATTGAGAACCTGACGTTGTTGCGTCATCGATTCCAAATGACTATAATGACTATCATGACCTGTTTACCTAAAGGGGGGCTGTATGAGTATGCAGAACTGGACAGTAGCAGAAGCCAAAGCGAAATTCAGTGAAATCATTCAGCGCGCCATGTCGGAAGGCCCGCAAACTATCACCAGAAAAGGACGCACCGCCGCAGTAGTGGTGGGGGCCGAAGAGTGGCAACGGAAGACCAAGCGCGCCGGGAATCTGGCGGAATTCTTCGCGGCGTCCCCGCTGCGAGGATCAGAACTGAAAGTACGCCGAAGCAAGGCGCGACCGCGCAGAATCAGCCTCTGAATTTTATTCGCAATGAACTTTCTTCTTGATACCAATACCGTCTCGGAGTGGGTGAAGCCCCGGCCCAACCCCGGTCTAATTCATTGGACGGAATCTGTTGACGAGGATAGAGTCTTTCTCAGCGTAATCTCGCTGGCGGAGCTGCGTTACGGTGTGGAACGGATGCCGGAGGGAGCACGGCGCAGCCGTCTGGAACGGTGGCTGCGAGATGAATTGCCGTTGCGTTTTGAAGGCCGAATTCTCCCAATCGATGACAAGGTAGCTGAGACCTGGGGCAGAACCGTATCACGCTGCGAGGCCCTGGGACGTCCCATCGACGCAATGGACGCGTTTCTGTCGTCGACTGCGGATGTTCACCGCCTCACGTTGGTGACGCGCAATGTTTCTGATTTTCCTACACTGAAAACTGTTCTTAATCCGTGGTCTTAGCGCCGAGACCTTGGTAGACTGCGAAAAAGTGCCGAAAGGTTCCAATCCCCATCGACTAACACCGATCCGGTAAAATAGGAACTCTCATCTGGACGCCTTGCTGATTTCTAATCTCATCCTGACTACGAAGCTGGCCGTGGCGAGAGCTCCCAAGGGCATTGGGCCCTACATCCGCCAGCATTTTCTGGATACTACGTTTCGCGGACTGTACCGCGCCAACGCGTTCGATGTCGCGTTGCTGATTCCGTATTTCATTGTGCTGATTTTGCTCGCGGGCTATGGCGTGCACCGCTACGTGCTGGTGTACCTGTATTACAAGCATCGGAAGAACGGCACGACTGAACCGGCTGCGTATTTTGAAGATCTGCCGCGAGTCACTGTGCAGTTGCCCATTTTCAACGAGCAATATGTCGTTGAGCGGTTGCTGGAGTCGATTTGCAAGTTGAAATATCCGAAAGAGAAGCTCGACATCCAGGTGCTCGACGATTCCACCGACGAGACCGTCGAGGTGGCTCGCGGGCTGGTCGAACGCTACGCGGCGCTGGGCAATCCCATCAGCTATCACCACCGGACGAATCGCGCGGGCTACAAGGCGGGTGCTCTGGCCGAGGGGTTGAAGACGGCGAAGGGCGAGTTCGTGGCGATTTTCGACGCCGACTTTACTCCGCCGGAAGATTTTCTGATGCGCGTCATCCATCATTTCAGCGATCCGAAGATTGGGATGGTGCAGACTCGCTGGACTCACCTCAACCGCCATTATTCTTTTCTGACCGAAGTGGAAGCGATCCTGCTCGATGGACATTTTGTGCTCGAGCACTCCGGCCGCGCGCGCACCGGACTGTTCTTCAACTTTAACGGGACGGCCGGAATGTGGAGGCGTACTGCGATTGACGAGGCTGGAGGCTGGCAGCACGATACGTTAACCGAGGACACCGACTTGTCATACCGGGCGCAGCTGAAAGGTTGGAAGTTTATTTACCTGCAAGATGTGGAATGCCTCGCCGAACTACCCGTAGAGATGACTGCATTCAAGACGCAGCAGGCGCGCTGGGCCAAGGGGCTGATTCAGACCGGAAAGAAGATTCTGCCGCGAGTGCTGCGCAGCGACGCTCCGCTCCATACGAAGATCGAAGCGTGGTATCACCTGACGGCAAACATTAGTTATCCGCTGATGATTATGCTTTCCGTCCTGCTGCTTCCGGCCATGATCATCCGGTTCTATCAAGGCTGGTTTCAGATGCTCTACATCGACCTGCCGCTGTTCATGGCTTCGACATTTTCGATTTCGAGCTTCTACCTGGTGTCGCAGCGCGAACTGTATCCCCGGAGTTGGCCGCGGGCGCTTTTGTTTCTACCGTTTCTGATGGCGCTGGGAATCGGGCTGACCATCACCAACACCAAGGCGGTGATTGAAGCACTCATCGGCAAGGAAAGCGCGTTCGCGCGCACGCCCAAGTACAGCGTAGTTTCGAAGCAGGATAAAGTCGGCGCTACCAAGTACCGCAAACGCCTGGGATGGATCCCATGGCTGGAACTGCTGATTGGCACCTACTTCGCGGCCACGGTGTACTACGCCATCGACAACGAAAACTACATTACCGTTCCGTTCCTGCTGCTGTTCGTCGTGGGGTACTGGTACACGGGATTGATGTCACTGCTGCAGGGCCGCTTCGGAGGCGCGTCACTGCGCGCCACCACGCACACCAAGCCGTTTCCGGTGGGAGTATAGATCTACAATTCGAGCTAACTACCTCCCGCCGTCGCGCCGGGTTCTACGACGACTGGTTGTTCATCGCCGTCCCGCACCATCTGGAAGAAAGCGCGCAAGGACGGATAGTATTTCTGGTCGATCGTGAGGCTGTTAATGTCCAGCTTCCGAGTCATGTGCAGTGCACCGCTCGTATTTTCCGAAAGTAGTGCGTAGTCGACCGCGTGAAGGTCGTGACTCTGCGGTTTGGGAAGGCCAGTGATCTGCCAACCCGCCGGCAACTCGATGGTCACATCGTCCATTTTTTGAGCTAGAAATTCGAAGTAGATTGGGTGACTTCGCGTGCTGTAGTCGAAGACGTGCCGCTCAGACGCGCCGAAGATCTCAACTGGAAATATGGCGCGCCGTCCAGCGGCCGTCGCCCAACCGGGAATGCTCAGGTTAAACTCGGCGACCAGCGGCGCTTCCGAACTGCTCCAATCCGGCTGCTTGGTCAGTTCCACCTCGCTGCCGACGGGGATGCACTCCTTCACCTGGTCCTCGAGAAATCTCTTGCGCGCTGTGTCGTCCTTGTTTCTTTCGTCCTCTCGCCGACGCTGGGCTTCGAGCCCTGTGAAACTGAGCTGCAGCTTTCCCTCGAGACTCCCCGTCGCGGACAATTTCAAGTCGGCCTTGCGCTCGGTACGGGAAGCTGAACTTTCGGGAAGGCTGGTCTGGATCCACGATCCACCATCTTTATCCAGCTTGAGTCCCTGAACGTGGGTCTCTTCCCAGGGGAGCAGTCCGAAGGGTGTAAAAGGGGCGCCCGGCGCAAGAAAGACGTCTTTCCCGTCTGCCTTGACTAGGACGAGACTCTCATCGAGCTTGCCGCTTTGCATACTCTGCGGATTGAAAAAATGACTGCTCCGGTTTGACACCCAAACCCCGTAGGCCTCGATCCCGGCGGCGCGCGCCAGCGCAAGGCAAAGCCAGTTGAGTTGCCAACGCTCGCCGTAGCCTTGCTTCCAGATGTCCTCCGCACTCTCTTCTTTTTTCTTACCTTCGCGCTTTTGTTCCTGCTCCGTCTTACGTGCCTCAAACGTGGTGTTGCGCATCTGCTGCACGCGCGCATATATCTTGTGCAGCTTGACGTCAGGCGTGTCAGAAGCGGAAACAATCTGAGAAACAGCCTGTTCCATGACGCCGCGCCTGCCGATGAATGCCTCCAACTCGTCGTTGCGCTTCTTGCCCACCTTCTTCCAGAACTTGTTCACATCTGTCTCAAAACCGTCGAAGCTATAGATGAAATCCACGCGCGCCTTGAGTTCATTTTCCGGCGGCATGAAGTCCTCGGTTTGGAAGGGGGCAATATTGGCTGCCTCAAGCTCCACGGAGCCATCGACCCGCTGCGTAGGAGAAGGTGTTCCCGGCGGTAAGTGCTCATTCCAGTGAAGGCTCACGGGGTTGTAACTGGACTCATAGGTGAAAGGCCGCAAAGAAAACTTTGCACGCTTAGTAAAAAGTTCCTGGCTCAGAACCCAGTCGGAGTTGTAAATCAGGCCTTTAAGAAACCGAATTGTGTAGGAGTACTCAATGATGCTGCCCACCTGAACGTCAGGCATGGCGAAGGTCTGGGCGACGTACTTGAGCCCTTTGGCCTTCAGGATGGTTTTTTCGAACACTTGCCCCTTGAAATCGACAATGGAGCCGTCCGGCCGTATGGTGCGGGCGTTGATGTTATCGACGGCCCCCACTTCGTTCGACAGTGGAATCTCGACTTCCCCGTACTTACGCCCGGCTTCCGTAAGAATCTTGATGCGGATGTAGTCGTCCTCGAACCGATCGGCGCTCATTACGCCGACGTTTGGGCTGTGGCATGTTATGCCGCAGTCGTCCCGGTACACCTCGCGGTACAGGATGATGGCCGGGGCTCCCGGTGCCAGAGGCTCGCTCGTCATCTTCAACTCTTCGGGAGATACCGGCTGAAACTTCACGCCGGCGTGCGCGGAAGTCACCAGAATGAGAACGAGCAGGAGCATGGACGCATAGATCAGAAGACGGCGACGTGGCACAATGAATCCCTTCTTGGAAAAACTCGCAGGACAGGGACAACGCACCGCCCAAGCCCTGCAGCAAGATCGAACTGGGACTGCAAGCAGCAGAGTAATGTACACCCGGGCGGTCTGGAAGACAATGCGAAGACGATGCGCAAGGAGGCTATCCCTGCAACTGCCTGCCACGCTCGCATCGTCGTCGACCGCCAGCAACCAGCGCATAAGAGGTATTTGCTGTAACTTTTCCTTCTGCAACGGGTCTGATGCAATGACACAGAGGGTTGGGTGACTCGCTGAGAGTCCTCTGGGGAGAGTGTGTGTGAAACGGATAGTCGGGGTTGTGATTCCGGTAATCATTCTATTCACGCTGACAGCTTCCGCGTTCGCGGGGGAAAACCTGAAGCTGAATCCCAAGCTCGATTACACCAGCGATAGCCAGGATGGCCCGCTCATCACCGGCGACACGATGAGCGCCGGATTCGTTGCGGGCAAGCCGGCATACGTAATTATGTATGGCGAGGCGTGTTTTAACTCGAAGCGACAAGCGCGGCGCACGGTAGAGCTGTACGAAAAATACAGAGGGCGCGCGCAATTTGTGATTATTGACATCGACCTTCATCTCTCTCCTGCGCAAGAGAAGCTCAGAGAGAAATATTTTCGCGGATACATTCCCCACGTGCTGGTGCTCGACTCGTCGGGAGCGGCGTTGTACAACTCTTCTGGCGAGGTCGATACCGACGTGATCTCGGGTCTTCTCGACAAAGCCTTGCGCTGACTTCTGGTCTTCGTCTGGCCGCTCGATTACAATCCAGTCGCTGAAGGTCCTCATCGGCAGAATGGATCGAATTGTATCGGAATTGCGTCCGTCGGGATGAGAGCCGTTTCGTAAAGGGGGATGCGATGCTCCTATCGCGCAAGATTCTCCACTCCAGCTTCGTCGCAGTTCTGATGGTATTGAGCCTGAGTTGCGGATCGGCCCACGATTCCGACGAGTTCTTTGTTCTCGTCTCGGCGAATCTGCAGTTGCCTTACTGGAAGACCGCGGGCGCGGGATTCTCGAATGCAGCAGCGCAGATGAAAGTGCGTTCCGATTTCACCGGGCCGCAGACCTACGATCCCAAGGCGGAGCGCGACGCCTTGGACGAGGCGGTGCAGAAAAAAGCGACCGGAATCTTGCTGGCCGTAACCGACCCATCGCTGCTGAAGGACAGCATCGACAAAGCGGTGGCCGCGGGCGTTCCGGTGATCACAATCGACTCCGATGCTCCGTCGAGCAAGCGTTTGTTTTTCATCGGCACCAATAACTACCAGGCAGGATTCACCGGTGGGCAGCGCCTGGCGCAGGAACTCAAGGGCAAAGGCAACGTGGTGGTCTTCACCATGCCAGACCAGTCGAACCTGCAGGACCGTCTGCGTGGTTACAAAGACGCCCTGGCCCGGACGCCTGATATTAAGATTACCCGCGTGGTCGATATCCAGGGTGACCCGCGCATCGCCTTCGACACCGCGACCCAGATCGTCGGCAAGGAGCGCGACAAGGTCGACGGCTTCGTTTGCCTGGAAGCGCAATCCGGCAAAGAAATCGCGGGCGTACTTAATAGCTATCATCTGATCGGGAAAGTGGTGATCGCGATGGACACCGACCAGGAGACGCTCGACTGGGTACAGAAGGGCGTGATCGCGGCCACCATCGCGCAGAAGCCTTACACCATGGCCTTTGTCGGCATGCAAATGCTCGACAATCTGTACCATCACAAACCGTCGTCACTCGACGCGGATTGGTCGAAGGATAGCTTTGCGCCGATCCCCAGCTTCGTAGACACGGGCTCGGGCTTGATTGATAAGTCGAACGTGGGATCGTTCATTCAGGCGGGGAAGAATTTGGCGTCGGCGCCGAAGTGAGAATTTTCTACGAAATATATTCCCGGATGTATTCGTCCTTGCTGCGGGCCAACTGGCGAATATCGCCATCGAAAATAACTTTGCCATCGCGCAGCATCAGAAAACTCATGGGCACATCGCAATATTGCCCACGCGGCAGGGCCCGCACCTGGCTGGTTTTCGGGTTGAATTCATGCGTAGCCAGGGTGAAGGCGTCTTGTAGGCGGTGGGTGACCA
This sequence comes from Candidatus Sulfotelmatobacter sp., assembly GCA_049509155.1. Lineage (GTDB taxonomy): Bacteria > Acidobacteriota > Terriglobia > Terriglobales > Acidobacteriaceae > Sulfotelmatobacter. The sequence goes on along the minus strand of JBELAE010000143.1, from coordinate 3,856 downwards.
GCAGGGAACTGGTGCGGTAAACATCGCGTTGCTTCATGATCAGGTCGATGATGGTGTTGGACGTGACGGGATCGAGACCGCCGGTGGGTGAATCGTAAAGCAGCAGCTCCGGCTGGGTGATGATGGCGCGGGCAATGGCCACGCGGCGGCGCATGCCTCCGGACAGTTCCGAGGGGAATAGATCGAGGGTGTGTTCCAGTTCCACGAAGCGGAGCGACTCGCGCACCCTCACGTCGATGGCGTCGTCGTAAATGCCGTGCTCTTCCATCAGGCGGTAGGCGACATTCTCGCGCACGGTGAGCGAGTCGAACAATGCGCTCTCCTGAAAAACCATGCCGAGATGGCCGCGCATGGGAAACAGGCTCTGCTCGCGCATCTGGGTAACTTCATTGCCCAGCACGGTAATGCGTCCAGAGTCTGGGCGCAACAGGCCGAGCGCGAGCTTCAGAAGCGTACTCTTGCCCGATCCCGCGACCCCGAACAAGGCCTTGGTCTCTCCGAAAGGAAGATGGAACGAAACGCCGCGCAGCACATGATTGTCTTCAAACGCCAGATGCACATCTTCGAAGACCAGGGCAACGCCGGCAGGACCCTGCTTCGGGGCGGGAGCGCAATCGGCGGGTACGGTCGGGGCAGACATGGGGTCAATGGAACGACATTCGGTTCGTCACAAATTGCGTCATGAACCGCATCACGAATCGCATCAGAATGACCAACAATTCAGCATGCCGGACTTGCGTCAAGTTGCTCCAAGAAGAATCATCAGAAGTCGGGTTACAAAAACATCCACTGCAATAATCAGAATCATGGCGGCCACCACGGCCTCAGTGGTGGCCCGGCCGACGCCCTGGGTGCCACCTCTGGTCGACAACCCGTAGTAACAACCGATGGTGGCGACAATAAACCCGAAGATCACCGGCTTGACGAGCCCGATAAACACATCCGCAAACACCAACGACTGCCACGCCGTATTCCAATACTGGCGCGAATCCAAACCCAGCAACACAGTCGAGACCATGTTCCCGCCAAGCAGGCCCAGCAAGTCCCCAAGAATCGTGAGGAAGAAGAGCATGAACATGGTTGATACTACCCGCGGCGTGACCAGCTTCTTCATGGGGTCGGTGCCGAGGGCACGCATCGCGTCAATCTGTTCGGTGACCACCATGGAGCCAAGTTCGCTCGCCATGCCAGAAGCGTTTCGCCCGGCTACGACAAGCCCGGCAAGCAGTGGACCCAGTTCGCGTATCACGCCGATGCCAACCAATTCCCCGATGAGAGTGCGCGCCCCGAACCGGCCCAGGGTGGTTGCACTATTCAGCGCCAGAGCGACTCCGATGAAGAAGCAGGCGGACAACACGATCGAGATCGAACCAAACCCAATCAGGTCGGCTTGCTGGACCATATCGCCAAAATAGGTTGGCCGTTCGAAGAGGTTGGCGAGCGAGCGCCCCGCCAGAAAGGTGTATTCCTGAACCGACTGGACTTTCTGCTTGGCATACTCCGTGGGCGAGGTAAGTTCCATGCGATTTGGAAGGCCAAGCGTCGCGGGGTGCGGAGCACTGGCTTGACCGAACTATAACAGAGAAGCCGGTCAGCTATCAGCCGACACCTCTCAGACTGAAGTTGCCACTACACGCTGATTGACGAAATATCGCCAGCATTCGTTGACCTTTTGAGGGGTTCTGAGTGCTGTCGCCGGTTTTGAGCGATCACGGCTCAGGTGAGGAGTTATTGTTGAATGCCTCAGAACATTTTCAGTTCGTGAGCGATCTGGCGGACATTGTCGTATTCCTGGTCGCTGGCCCGGATAAACTTCTTTGCGCGGAGAACAATCAGGACGGGATCATCCGCACCTTCCTTGAGGGCCAGAAGAGCATGGGCAAATTGTTGTTGCTCGGCTTTGGGGACGTCCTTCCGGGCCACGTAGACGTAATCGACAAAGGGTTTGGAGGTGTAGAAGACACGGACTTTCTTGCCGTCCAGTTTTCCGCCCTGGATGAGGAATTTGAAAACCGACTCATCTAAGACTCCGGCCTCCACCACTCCGCTCTCTACCATGGCTGCGGTCGCAACATGGCTGCCGCTGTAGCGCGGTTGGAGATCGGTTTCGGGATTGATCCCGGCCTGCATGAGTTCGCTATAGGGTATGAGATGAGCGCTGGCCGAGTTTATATCACCAAATGCAAACTGTCTTCCCTTCAAGTCGCGGAGCGAACGGATCGATGAGTCGGTCCGCGTGATGAAGACCGAGTGAAATTCCAAGTCAGATGCGCGCTGCACGAGCGGAACAACTCCATACTTGGCATGGGACCGCACATAGGTCAGTGCACCCAGGCACGCGAAATCGTAAGTCCCATCCGCCAGACCAGCAACGGTCTGGCTGTAGGAGTCGGGAGCTACGACCTTCACCGGTCGTCCCATCGCCTGGGTGAGATAAGCTTGCAGAGGTTCCCTGTCTGACTGGTTCGATCCATCGAAAACCAAAGCAACGGTGATCGGCTCGTCGGCGCCATAAAGCGTTGGGCTGAGCAGAACACTGATTGCCGCCAACGCGGCGGCCCCAGCGTGCAAAAGTATCGAGTATCTGGCGCGGAATGCCATATTTCCGGCCATCCCATTGGTTGCGCCCCGATTGATCCCGTTCAGATTTCGGCTTGGCAGCGTCGGATGAGAAGGCTACAGCTTTCATCGGCACATCCGGGCTGCAGGTGTAGCTCACAGGTGGTTACTTTGGTCGTATCAATTGACTGGCGTGACATCCCATTACGACCATTACCGAGAACCAGCTATCCGCGCCCCTTCTTCTTGATCTCAATATTCAGCCGGCGGATTTTCTGGTTCAGCGTGGAGAGTGGCACGTGGAAGCGCTCGGCGGCTTCGGTTTGGTTCCAGTTGCAGCGTTCGAGCATGTCCGTAATAACGCGGCGCTGCACATCTTCCACGATTTCGAATAGCGACGCATCGGAGGGCGGGTCGTGCAGAGTGAGCGACGAACCGCGACCCATCATGGAATCGGGCAGCAGATCCATGCTGATCTCCGGCCCGGAAGAGAGAACAACGGCGCGTTCAATCACATTTTCGAGTTCACGCACGTTGCCCGGCCACGAGTAGGCCATCAGCGGGCGCAACGCTTCGGGCGTAATGCGCGGGGTGGCGCGCTCGTTCTCCTCGGCGTATTTCTTCAGGAAAAATTCCACCAGCAGAGGGATGTCCTCTTTGCGCTGGCGCAGCGGCGGCAGTTCGATGGTGATCACGTTCAGGCGATAGAACAAATCCTCGCGGAAGCGGCCGTCACGCACCATCTGGCGGAGGTCGATGTTCGTGGCAGCAATGATGCGCACGTCAACCTGAAGTTCCTGAATCCCGCCCAGATGCATGAAGCGGCGGTCTTGCAAGACGCGGAGAATCTTGGCTTGCGTCTCCAGGCCCATGGTGGCGATCTCGTCGAGGAACAGCGTACCTTTGTCGGCGACCTCGAACAGGCCCTTTTTCGACGCGATGGCGCTAGTGAACGCTCCCTTGACGTGGCCGAAGAGCGTGGATTCCAGAAGGTCCGTGGGCATGGACCCGGTATTTACTGGAACGAAGGGCCGGTCGCGGCGCGGAGAATTGAGGTGAACCGCCTTCGCAATGACTTCTTTGCCCGTGCCGCTTTCGCCCTGCAAAAGTACGGTGGAGCGGCTGTTCGCCACTTGCGCGACCAGATCGAAAATCTTCAGCATGGGCTCGCTCTTGCCCACGATGTTTTCAAAGTTGTAGCGCTGCTTGAGGGCGCGCTTGAGTTGGACGTTTTCTTCTTCCGCCCGGCGCCAACCCACCGCGGCGCGTATATCGGCGAGAAGTTTTTCGTTGTCCC
>JBELAE010000142.1:0-11156 GCA_049509155.1 Candidatus Sulfotelmatobacter sp. | reverse complement strand
AAGGTCCAGCTCGCCTCTCGGCCCTCTCGGTGCTGGTTTTCGGTGGCGCCAAGACGCTGGGCGAACTCGCCGCCGCCGAACAGGTCAAGCCGCCTACCATGAGCCGCATCGTGGCCGGCCTGAATCGCAGCCGGCTCGTCACCATCACTGCCGATCCCCACGACGCCCGCCGCATGCGCATTCGCGCCACCGCAAAAGGCACCCGCCTGCTGCAAAAAGGACGCCAGCTGCGCATTGTCGACCTCGCCTCTCATCTCGACCAACTCGCTCCCGAGGACCTCGCCAAGCTTGCAAAAGCTGTGGAAATCCTCCAAAAACTGCTAGAACGCTGGCTCTGATTTCCATTGGGTGGTAATCGCGGCGGGGGTACCATGGTGAGATGAAATGGCCCGCGCAACGCGGGATAATGGTCGGGCCTGGGGTCTCAGTCGAAGTGTGCCGCCCATGAACTGGGCGGAGCCGAGTCATTCGCTTTCCGGTTAACTCCTGCCTGCGACGCGATCTGTAGAGATCACCACTGAATTGTTTTTTGGGATTGTTTCGGAAGACTGTTTCCAAACACTGTTTCAGAAGATTGTTTCCAGGCACCGTTTCGGACGATTGTTATTAGAGAAGATTGTTATTCAAAATGAAAGGGACCGCCTTGCCACGCACGCGCATCGTCGTCACGCTGACCGGCTTGTTGTGGCTGGCTCACGTTGGCGAGGTCGCTTTCCTCGGAACCAAACCTCCCGGCCCCCTGCTCTCAGACCTGATTCAGCTTGCGCTGGGATGTGTGCTGATCTATGCCGTGGTCGAGGCCAGCCGCCGTTCCGAAGGCATGGCGCTCTCTTTCTGGCGCCTGACGGCGATCGCCTACACGTTGTGGATGGTGGCGCAGATTCTCACCGTCTACAACGATCTGATCTTGACTCCGGCCGTGGCCTGGACCAACAACTTGCTGTTCTGCTTCTGGTTTGTTCCGCTGGCCATGGCGATTTTTCTCGACCCAGACAAAGAAGCCGGAAAAGTGGACGCCCTGGTGGCGCTCGATTTTGTGCAGGGCGTGCTGGTTTGCGTGGCTGCCTATGTGTATTTCTTCTACCTGCCCAAGGCGGAATCGCCGGGAGAACTGGCGCACGAAGTTTGGGCTCCGTATTTCGCCGGCTATTCTTTTGTGGCAGGATCGTTTATTTTGCGCGCCGCAGTGAGCCGCGCCCGCGATGTGAGGGTGCTATTCGGGCGCATGGGAATCTTCCTGACACTGTCCGGGGGCGCGGATGCGCTCTACTACTACGGGCCGGGGCGCGGTCTGAACACGGGCGCGTGGTTTGATCTTTTCTGGAGCGGCCTGCTGGTGATCCCCGCCATCATTGCGGCCACCTGGAAGCAGGTGGAAGCGCCGGAGATTTCCAACGATCCGCCGCGGCGCGAAAAGCCAATCTACACCGAGATTTTTTATTTGCTGTACCCGCTGCTGGTGCTGTTCATGTCGCTGCGCATTGCGCGCGAGCGCCTGGGATTAGCCGCTGCCATCGTGTTCCTGTCGTTCGTGTGTTCGAGCGCGCGCCTGCTGGTCACTCAGAACCGGCTGCTGGTGACCAAAGAAGCGCTGCGCCGCGAGGCTTCGCGCGACGGCCTGACCAGTCTGTGGAACCGCAAGGCAATTCTCGGCATCCTGGAGCGCGACCTGCTGCGCGCCGAACGCGACCAGGAACCGGTCGGCCTGATCATGATGGACGTCGACCACTTCAAAGCCATCAACGACAGTCGCGGACACGCCGCCGGCGACACAGTCTTGCGCATCATCGCGAGCAGCATTGCGGCCGTGGTCCGCCCTTACGATTCCGTGGGACGGATTGGGGGAGAGGAATTTCTGATCGTCGCGCCGAACTGCGGTCCGAGCGAAACCTGGGAACTGGCCGAGCGCGTACGCAGCCACGTCGCGGGCTGCAGCATCATAGTCGCTGGGTCGAATGTGCAAGTCAGTCTGAGTCTGGGCGTGGCCACGGCCCAAACGGCCGCGGAGATCGAGAAGTTGCTGCGCGCGGCCGACGTCGCCATGTACCAGGCCAAGAATGCCGGCCGCAACCGCGTCGAGCCCAGCGTCGAACCGAATATGGGCCGCGCCGCCAGCGCCAGCCAAAGCCCGTCAGCCGCGCCCAACCGCGACTTCTGGCTGTAGGTGTGGTTCCTGTGGGGCGGACACTCCTGTCCGCCGCTTTTGACGTTGGTCTCGACCTTAACCTCTTGCCGACCCACAGCCTTGAACATTGAAGTGGCCGACGAAAGTCAAAGGCGGCGGACAGGAGTGTCCGCCCCACATGACTCTTCGTGAAACGAACTCCGTCAGGCAACCTTCACCATATATTTCCTCAACCAAGAAATAGACTCTGGTTGTGAGCAGTCTCGCTCAGACCGATGGCACGTGAAGTGCTACGGTCGGGGTGTAGTTGCAGCGGAATCGGGCGCTTACGATGGCCGCAAAGGGGGTTGCCGCGAGGCAAATTTCAGTTATGGTGAAACGGATTGCACTTTTTCGGGTCGTTTGTTTCTGCCTCTGCGCTCTGTGCGGAGCCCTCTGTCAAAGTGACCGTCCGTCTACATCTGCCAAATTTTCGTCATTTTCTTCGTCATTGCCCGATGCTCCGTCAGCGCTGGTGCGCAGCCAAGCCCATCCAGTTCAAGAAATTGGCCGGGGGATTGGCTGGGGGATTAACGATGAAGCGCAGTTCCCTTTGAGGGTCGCGCCGCCGAATGTCGCTGTCGTCGGGATGCCGGTCGCAACCGCCCGTTTTCAGGCGGCCCTCGCTCTGCAACCCGATCAGCACCCCGATCAGCAAAAGTCCAGAGCCTTTTTTTTCAGGCGCTTATATCCATCGTTGAATAACCCGAATCTGCGTTACCGGCCGTCGGACAACAGTAGCGTGCTGGGGCGGGCTACCGACGCGGCTTCGAGGATTCTGCTCACCCGCGACCAGTCAGGAAAGCGCCGGTTCAACTCAACGTATTTCCTACGGCTAGCGACTTCGGTCGCAGCCGACAGCGCCTCCCGCAAATATCGGGCGCGCTCCAAGACGGCGCCGCTCAGCGATTTCGGTTCGAACGTCGGCAATGATGCGGGTATGAATCTTTTACACGAGTTTGGACCGAGCCTGCAGCAAGCACTCACCAGCCACCTGCCGAAATTCATATCCCGAATCGAAGAGCGCATTCTTCGCTAGGGAAAGCGATAGTGGTGCAGTCGAAAAAAAGATTCGTATCAGGGCATCGCTTCAGCGATGCCGACAAAGTTGTTGACAGAGCGGCTTTAGCCGCTGGGGCTTCCCGAGTCCCCGCGGCTAAAGCCGGTTTCAAATCCCGCGCTGGGTCGGCATGCCTGAAGGCATGCCCTGATACGAACCTTTTCCCTTGCACAGTTACCAATCCCGCTCGAGATGACGCCCGCCGGGGTTGTTCTCCCCCTTGTTCGGCTTTCGTAACAACTCCGGCCTGACGCTTGACCCTGCCCGTGTTCAGGGCTAACATTCTGCCCGACTTCTTCCCTCAGTAACTCCTGTTCGCGAAGCCGTTCCCGCGAGCAGCCGGACCCTTGTTCGAAACAACTTACGAAAACTACAAAAATTCTGAATTCTCGCCAAAGGAGATTCCCATATGGCTGTGAAGAAGCTCGAAAGCGAATCACCCGACTCGCGCCAAGGTATCGCCATGCGAACGGACCGGAAAGCGCAAATCGATCCCAAGAAACTCAAACTGGGCAAAGGCACGGCGCGGCACGATCCGCGCGCGCTGCTGCTGGCCACCTACATGACCGCGGCGCTGCCCGCGCCGCCCGCCAGTCTCGATATCAGCACGAAGGTGGGTTCCTCGTGGGGCATGATGGACAACGACCAGATCGGCGATTGCACCTGCGCCGCCGCCGGACACCTGATCATGGAATGGACAGCGAACGCGGGCAAGAAAATGGTGACGCCCACTGACACGCAGATCGTCGCCGCCTACTCGGCCATCACTGGCTACAATCCCACGACCGGGGCCAACGACAATGGCGCGCAGGAAGTCGATGTGTTGAACTACTGGCGCCAGACCGGCATCGCCGGCCACAAGATCGGCGCATTTGTCTCGCTCGAACCGTCCAACCACACTCACATCATGGATTCGGTTTACATCTTCGAGGGCTGCTACATCGGATTGCAGTTGCCCATCAGCGCGCAGGCGCAAACCCAGAATCATCAGCCCTGGTCGGTGCCGCCGGGAGGAACCACGGGAGACGGCAAGCCCGGTTCCTGGGGAGGACACGCAGTTCCGGTCGTCGCCTACGACGCGCGCGGCGTCACGGTGGTGACCTGGGGAGCGTTGCAGGTCATGACATGGACTTTCTGGGAAGCGTATTGCGACGAATCTTACGCCATCCTGAGCACCGACTATCTGAATGGAAAGAAGCAGGCGCCGCAGGGCTTCGACATGGCGCAGTTGGAGGCCGACCTGAAGGACTTGAAGTAGCAAGGTTAGTGGTTGAACACTTACGGATTCACCGACCGATGTCATCCCTCCGGAGCGCGCCAAGCGCTCCGGAGGGACCTTACGAAACCTGGAACATCGGTTGCACCGATGCGAGGAGCGTCTTGACTGCATGACTCGCAGGCACTCCCGTCCGCGGCGTCGGGGGCATGCGCCTACGTAAGCTCCCTCGCCCGGCTGTCGCGGCGCTCAGGATGACATCGGGCTGAAATAATTTCGACACTGAGCCACTACCAAAACCGGGCCGAGGTCATCTAATCGCGATTGCGGAGGGGATCCCTGTCCATACCCATTGAAGATTACGCGATGATCGGTGACTGCCATACGGCTGGCTTGGTCTCGCGACAGGGTTCGATCGATTGGCTGTGTCTTCCACACTTTGATTCGGGCGCCTGTTTTGCAGCGCTGCTCGGGACTGCTGAGCACGGGTATTGGTCGATCTCACCGGCGGAGCCGATCCGAAGCAGCCGTCGGCAATATCGGGACGGAACTCTGATTCTGGAGACGGAGTTTGAGACCGAAGGCGGATCGGCGAAGGTCATCGACTGCATGATGTCTCGCCAGGATGCGCCTGAGCTTCTGCGCGTGGTCGTCGGCACCCGAGGGCAGGTGCGGATGAAGTTGGAACTGGTGATTCGATTCGATTACGGGTCGGTGGTGCCCTGGGTTCGGCGGACCGAAAATGGGATTTCGGCCATTGCCGGTCCAGACATGATCCGGCTGCGGGCGGATGTCCCGCTTCACAGTGAGAATCTGAGGACTGAGGCGGAGTTTACTGTTGCGGAAGGACAGAAAGTTGCGTTTGACCTGACCTGGTATCCCTCACACCAGCGTGAACCTGTGCCGGTAAACATTGGCGAGGCGATTCAGAACACTGAACGATGGTGGCGGGAGTGGTCGGATCGTTGTACGTACAGGGGCGAATGGCGGGATGCGGTGCTGCGCTCCCTGATCACGCTGAAAGCCCTGACATTTCTGCCCACGGGCGGGATCGTAGCAGCGCCGACAACTTCATTGCCGGAGCTGTTGGGGGGCGTGCGAAATTGGGATTACCGGTTTTGCTGGGTGCGAGATGCGACCCTGACCCTGCAGGCGCTGCTCAATGCCGGATATTTAGACGAGGCGCGAGAGTGGCGGGAATGGCTGCTGCGCGCGGTCGCGGGCAGCCCTGCTGAACTGAACATCGTTTATGGCCTGCGCGGTGAACGCAGGCTCACGGAACTGGAACTGCCGTGGCTGCCGGGATATGAAAAATCTGCCCCCGTCCGAACCGGCAATGCCGCCTACCGACAATATCAACTGGATATCTTCGGAGAAGTGACCAACACACTTTTTCAGGCGCGCGAAGCCGGGTTGGGACCGCCAGAGCATGCGCGTCACGAAGTCGCCGTGGCGATGCTGGAATTCCTGGAGACGGGCTGGGAGCAGCCGGATGAGGGCATTTGGGAGGTGCGCGGTCCGCGGCGGCATTTCGTGCACTCGAAGATGATGGCATGGGTGGCTGTCGATCGCTTGATGAAAATGGCGGAACTGGGCCGGTTCGCGATAGATATCTCCCGCTGGAAAAAACTTCGGGATGCCATTCATGAGCAGGTTTGCCGGCAGGGTTTCGATGCGAATATGAATTCCTTTGTGCAGTATTACGGCGGCAAACACCTTGACGCCAGCGTCCTGATGATGCCGCTGGTTGGCTTTCTTTCGCCCGACGATGCGCGTGTAATCGGCACGGTGAAAGCCATCGAAACCAGTCTCATGGAGAATGGCTTTGTCGGGCGTTACACGCAGGATCCCGCCGTAGACGGCATGCCGCATGGAGAAGGAACGTTTCTGCCCTGCTCATTCTGGTTGGCGGACAATTACGAGTTGCAGGGCCGCCATCAGGAGGCGGTGCGGATGTTCGAACGGTTGTTGGACATTCGGAACGATGTTGGTCTGCTATCCGAAGAATATGATCCCATCGCCAAACGCCAATTAGGCAATTTTCCTCAGGCGTTTTCTCACGTTGGCCTGGTAAACACGGCCTTCAATCTGTCCCGGCGAGCGAGCAAGGACAAGAGCTAGCCTGCGGGACGCGCGAGTGGAGCCGCCGATCGTGGCTGAGTCTGCCGTTGAGGCGCGCGGGTAACCAAGAGTTTACGCTCTTATATTTTCACCCAGCGGAAACGGCTGACCACATAATCGGCAACTCTCCCGTATTTCATGGCAACCGCCCCGATGGGCGAAGACTGATCATGGGGACGCAAGATTAGATGATTTCCGGCCACTTCTTCGTAGCTGACCGCGCAAGTATCGTTTTTCAGAACAGCGTACATATTGAATTCGCCTTTGCGATACGGCTTGAGTGCGTTGTAATGGCGGTCAATCAACAACGTTGCCCAGAGCATGAGGCGAGATAAATGGTCATGGGTTCCCGCGCATCGACTTTGATCAGCACGAAGCGCTGCCGGCCGGAGCGGAGGGTCCGGGGAGCGACACGCGAGAGCCCTCACCGGGCTGAACTGCGCCGGGTTCGGGAGGACGCATCCAAGAGAGACATCCAAGCGGCAGACGCACCTGTACGAAGATTTCCACAGGCTACGTTGGTATATCCAACCTTGACTGAGAAAATTCACAGTTATACGATCGCCGCATCCTAGGGGCCAATATGCTCGATAGTAGAAAAATCGTGACGAGTCCAACGGATAACTCGAATGAGGAGAAGAACTTCGGCGAATTTCGCAGGAAGGTGAAGTCGGCTGAAGTGTTATCGGCTTCCATGGAACACCTGCTGTTATCCCTCGGCTTCACGGGGCGAGTGAGCGTGGTGATGCAAAACGGACGCGTGCTCAAGTCGGGATACGAGGAAGGCTACTTCCACCAGCGGCATGGCCGGCGGGGAGACGACGAGAGCGCGCATTAAGCGCGGGAGTGGAGGGACGGGACGGCGAACAGAAGTGGTCCGAGGCATTTTGATCGGGCGGCGATGGGGAGATTTTCATAGAACTCCATAAAACGAAATAGCTCAAGCAGGTCGTCGTAAGAGAAACGAGCCCTGCGTTTGGTTTCCGCCAGTTGGCGGGAATCAGCGCAGGGCTTTTTCGTTTTGGGCTGGGGGATCGGCCTTCGGCATTTTGCGGTTCCTGGCATTCGGGGCTTGCGCGACGACGCGAGACCCGGGCGGACGGGATTTTGAATTCAAGCAGATTCGGAGGAGTGATGAAAAGCGATTACAGCGGCAAGGGCAAAGACAAAAACAAGAACGAAGTCGGGGTGGAATTGAAGTATTGCGAGCACTGCGGCGGGTTGTGGGTGCGGGAGCGCGGAGCGGGAATCGTCTACTGCGAGAAGTGCCAGCCCATGGTGGCGGATTTGCCGGCTCCGAAGAAGAAGCCGCAGAGAATCGCGCTTCCGGTTCGTCCCCGCACTGTGATTGAAGACTATGAGTTTGAAGTCGACGGAGAAGACGCGCCGGATCTTGAATCGGCCGCGGGCGGTGCGGCATGAGGGATGTGATGGCGGGAATCGCGGCCGGGGCGGAGCGAGTGGAAATCATGGCGAGCGCTGAGTTTTCCGGGCCCCGGCGACAGCCGGGAGAGAAGCCTGCAGCGCAGGACTTGCCGCATCAGTTTCCGGCGCGAGAGGCACGGCGACGTGAGGAGGAAGATGAGCTGTCTTCGGATCTGGCCATGCCCGATCTGGCGGTGCCGGCTTCGGCAACGCCGGCCTTAGAAGGGGAGGATGCGGCGCTGGCAGCGGCGCCACCCTTCGAGTCGCGCCGGGCGCAAGAGGAGGATCGCGACCGGGCGCGGCGAACTTATCGAGGACGAACGGTCGCGATGTTGAGACGCTATCTGCGTTACTCGATTGAAGCGGGGCGTTTGCCGTCGATGCTGGGGTCGGAATTTTTTCGGGCGAAGGTGACAGCGTATACAGTTGTCACGTTTGAGGATCGCGTGATTTTTGTGCATGACATGGAGACTTGTCTGGACAAGCTGGATGAGTTTTCGCGACAACTGATTGCGCGGCACATTCTGCAGGAGCATGATCAGGCAGCCACCGGCAGGCTGCTGGGTTGTACCGAGCGAACGGTGCGAACCTATGTTCCGGTCGTTTTGGATCTGTTTGGCGAGATTTTGCTGGAGGTGGGACTATTGGAGAGGCTCGGCGCGATCGAGAAAAATTCTTGTCAAGGGGGTGAAAACGACCAAATCGCTGCAAGTGATTGTGAAGACGGGAAATATAAATTTTGAAAATTTTCCGGTTCACCCTCTGCAATTTGCTATTCTGAATATAGAGAGTGAGAAAAAATAAATCTCTGGCAGAGGGCGCGCCTTTCGGGTGCGCCCTCGGTGTTTTTGGTGATGCTTTTCGGGATCTTTAACCACGAAGGGCACGAAGGAAACCCATAGTTCTTGGGGAAAATCGGAAAATTGTACGGGGATCGAGCATGGGATGATCAAAAAGAAGGCGACTAGCAAGACGGCTAAAAAAAAAGCTGCGAAGGGGAAGAGCGCGAAGAAGGGCAAACCAGAACTGAATCTCAAAGAAGTGCGGAAGGAACTCGCGCGGATGGTGGGATCGGAAGCCACAACGATGACCCAGGCGGTGATTGATGAGGGGAAGAAGGGGCAACTGGCGACGGTGAAGTATTTGTTTGAGATGGCGGAGATCTATCCGGAGTCGACGGACGGGAGCCAGGCCACGACGAACGAAGACAGCCTGGCAAAGACCCTGCTGCGGCGGATGAACCTTCCCGAGGAACCAATCTTGCGGGATGACGAAGAGGATGATGTGAAGCCGGCGATTCCGGAGAAGACGGTTGCGGCCTCTGATGAAGACCAAGGAAAAGCTGGCGGTGCAGAGCCGGTGGGCGGAGGCAAGAATTCAGTGCTGGGGTGAGTGCGAGGGGAATTGATGCCTCTCAGCCACTTCTCGCGCAAAGAACGCGCGAGAAATGGGGCACCCGCCGGTGGGGAACTGATGAAGTCTCTGTGGTGGTGGGAACGATTACCGTAGAATGAGGCGAGGGCGTGCGACGAGAAGCGGCGATAGCGGTTTGGGTTGCGGAGAAATCGAAACTCAAAATCCCCACTTCTCGCAAGAGACGCGAGAAATGGGGCACCCCGAATAAGTCATATAGGACAGGGATGGATATTACATGGTTGACCGACCGGATTGCGGTCGGAGGCGGGATTTGGACGTCGGACAACATGGCGAAGGTGGGGCGGGCGGGGATCACGCACATCATCGACATGCAGATTGAGTTCGATGATACGGAGTTGGGATTGGCCCACGGCATTGAGGTGCTGTGGAATCCTACGGACGATGATTTTGAGGCGAAGCCGAAGGAGTTATTCCGGCGCGGGGTGGATTTTGCGCTGGCGGCGTTGGAAGGAAGAGATGCGAAGGTGTTCATTCATTGCGCGGCGGGAGTGCATCGCGCGCCGATGATGGCGTTGGCGCTGTTGGGGTCGATGGGATGGACGCTGGAGGATGCGATGCATTTGATTGAGGGACGGCGCGCGGTGGCGGATTTTGCCGAGGTGTATGTGCGGAGCGTGGAGGAGTTCTTGGGGGTGGGGGAGTAGGGTGCATGCCGCATCTTCTTTCGCCGCTTCGCGGCGGGAGTTGAGGGGCGCGCGGAGGAACAGCAGGTCCCTCCACTACGCTTGCCCTTCCTTGCAGGAAGAGCACGCTCCGGTCGGGATGACAATGCCATTGAGCGGGATAAGAAAAATGGGGTGACGGCTGACGGTCAGATGAGTGATTGAGTTCGGAAGGGGGCCCTGGCGGGCTCCCTTCGTTTTTTACGGAGGAAGACCATGTTTGACGCGGGGAGCCGCCCTATGAGGCGGCTTTTTTATTGGGTGCTGGCGGTGGGGATCGCGGCTTGCGGGTTTCGGGTTTCGGCTTTCGGAGCTGAACCGGTTCCGCAGAGTGGGCCCGCGACGACTACCGTCGCGGACACCGTTTATTTGGCGAATGGCGCTATGGCGGCGGGAACTCTGATCATCACGTGGCCGGCGTTTGTGACGGCGAGCGGGCAGGCGGTGGCGGCTGGAGTGACGCAGGTGACGCTGGGCGCGAATGGGGCGCTCAGCGTGGCGCTGGTGCCGAATGCGGGGGCGACTCCGGCGGGAATGTATTACACGGTCGTGTTTCAGCTGGGGCCGGATGAAGTGGAGACTGAGTATTGGGTGGTGCCGACGACTTCTCCGGTGAACCTGGCGGGAGTGCAGACGACGCCGGGATCGGGCACGGCGGCGCAGCCGGTTTCGATGCTGTATGTGAATACGCAACTGGCGGGCGTGGTGCACTTGAGTAACAGCGAGACGATTACTGGCGTCAAGTCTTTTACGGTTCCTCCGAATGTGCCGACGCCGGTGAACACTGGCGATGTGGCAAGCAAGGGATATGTGGATACGTCGGTGGCGAATGTGGGAGCGGGAAATTATTTGCCGACGGTCGGCGGGACTATGACGGGGCCGATAACTTTGCCGGCGAATCCGGTGGCGGCGTTGCAGGCCGCGACCAAGCAGTATGTGGACACGGGAGTTGCATCGGCGGCGAGTTTGATTTCGGGATTGGTTCCGGCGAGCGAATTGGGGACGGGGACGGCGAATGCGGCGACTTGCCTGCTCGGCAACGGAACTTGGGGCGTGTGTGGAAGCGGCGGG
>JBELAE010000141.1:0-11199 GCA_049509155.1 Candidatus Sulfotelmatobacter sp. | reverse complement strand
CTGCTGTCGTGCGCATGCTTCCTTTTTCTGGCCGTTCGCGCCGGGGATCTGATATGGCGAGGACAGGTTCGAGCCGCCTTCGCGTTCGACGAAATGAGCATCCTCTTCCTCGTGGAGACTGCGCTCATCCTAGTTCCGGCCGTCATGCTCCGGATGAAAAACGCGCGCGAAACCCCACGAACCATGTTGAAGATGGCCACGCTCGCCTGTTTGGGAGGCATGTTCTACCGATTCATCCCAACCTCGATCGCATACATTCCTGCGCACCGAGCCAGTTATTTTCCATCTCTGCCAGAGGTGCTGATGGCGATTGGTTACATCGCGCTGGGCATCATGGTTTTCCTTCTGGCGGTCAAATATTTTGCCGTGTTGCCGGGAGAGATCAAGGATTGGAATTACATCTTCCGACCAATCCCTAAACGCCAGCCAGCAAATCAACCAGAAGGAGGAACCCGATGGCCCGCATCTCTATCGACCCGGTAACTCGCATCGAAGGGCACCTGCGTATTGACGTCGAGGTCGATGGCGGCAAGGTGCAGAAAGCATGGGCGAGTTGCACCATGTGGCGCGGTCTCGAAACCATTCTTCGCGGCCGTGATGCCCGCGAAGGCTGGGTATTTGCCCAGCGCTTCTGTGGAGTCTGCACCACGGTTCACGCCATCGCTTCCGTGCGCGCGGTAGAGGATGCGCTCCAGTTGGAAATTCCAGCCAACGCGCAGTACATCCGCAATCTGATTCTCATCGCGCACGCACTGCACGACCACATCGTTCACTTCTATCACCTCTCCGTTCTCGACTGGGTCGACATCACGACCATTCCGAAGGCTGATCCCGCACGCGCGGCGTCCACCGCAGAAGGCTACAGCACTTGGCCAGGGAATTCGCGCCGCGAGTTGGAGGCAGTGCAGAACAAGGTTAAGGGCCTGATCGGAAGCGGCCAGCTGGGCATCTTTTCTCATGGCTATTGGGGTCATCCGGCGATGCGGCTAAGCCCGGAACTGAACTTGATCTTGTTTGCGCACTACTTGCAGGCGCTGGAATTCCAGCGCAAATCATGTCAGATCGTCGGTGTGCTGGGAGGGAAAACTCCGCACATTCAGAATCTCGCGGTCGGCGGCGTGATGAACGCAATCAACCTCAATAGCCTCGCGACCTTTAATATGGACCGCCTCGGAACCCTGCAATCTCTCCTCCAGGACCTGATCCCATTCGTCCAGCAGGCCTATTTCGTGGATGCGTGTCTGCTCGGAGCATCCTACCCCGAATGGTTTCACTATGGACGTGGCGTCGCAAACTATGTTTCGTTCCCCGATCTCCCTTTAGACGCGAAGGCGACGCAATTTGATCTTCCCGGTGGTGTGATCATGAACGGCAACGTCGCGTCCGTCCAACCGATTACCAATTGGCGCGATGAATCTTTTCGCGCCGCGGTCGCTGAGGACGTGACGCACGCCTGGTACCGCGGCGAAGGTGCACAAACCCCGTGGAAAGGAGAGACCGATCCGGACTACACCGATTTTCGGGAAGAAGGTAAATACACCTGGGTGAAAGCGCCGCGCTACAACGGTCAACCGATACAGGTCGGGCCTCTGGCGAATGTTCTGGTGGGCTACGCATCCGCGCATCCGCTCACCCGCAAATGGACGGATGCCGCCTTCAAAACCATCTCCTCGGTGCACGGATTGAGTGTGACGCCAGAGAATCTGCAATCTACCATGGGACGCTACCTGGCTCGCGCCATCCGCTCCGCCATGCTCTCCGACCTGGCGCTGCAGCACTGGCAGTTGCTCGCCGACAACATTCTCAAAGGCGATGACACGACGTACAACCCGCCGCAATTCCCGCAGAACGAGATTATGGGAGTGGGAGTGCATGAAGCGCCCCGTGGCGCGCTTTCCCACTGGGTCGTCATCGACAAAGGGTCTTTCACCAACTACCAGGCGGTTGTGCCGACCACATGGAACGCCAGTCCCCGAGACGAAAGGGGCATCGCCGGGCCCTACGAAACCTCGCTAATAGCAAACCCGGTAGTTGATCCGGCGAAGCCCTTGGAAGTCCTTCGCACGGTGCACTCCTTCGATCCGTGCATGGCGTGTGCCTGCCACACGCTCGATATCAGCGGCCGCGAGATCGCGCGGGTGAAAGTCTTATGAATGCCAGCACTGCAAGCCATCCTTCCCGCATCGCAGTTGTCGGCATCGGAAACGTTCTTCTTGGCGATGACGGTTTTGGCCCTTTGGCCGTGGAAATGTTTCGTCGCCGATACGAGTGCGGCTCGAGTGTTGAAATTCTCGATCTCGGGACTCCCGGACTGGACCTCGCACCCTATTTGTACGATACCGATCTGGTTGTAATCGCGGATGCTATTTATCCGCGTGAAGAAGAAAAGCCGGGAACGCTGTGCGTCTACTGCGAAGACGATCTTGCATGGTCTGAGGTTGGCACATCTCAAGCGCAGCTTCGCCTAACATCGCATGACCCTGGAGTACGGGAGTCTCTTACGCAGTTGAGGCTGGCCGGTCATGCCCCGTCCGAAGTAATTGTCGTCGGGGTCGTCCCCGAATCCTGCGGCCCCGGTAAGGGCATCAGTCAGTCCGTGTCGAATACTTGTTTGATGGCGGTCGACACCATCGCTCGATTGCTCATGGATCGGTCCATCGATTGCCGAAGGCGACACGATCCGGTTCCGATGACTCTTTGGTGGTTATCGCAAAGTCGGCGCTGTTGGTCCTGTCACTCCTCGTCTTGATCCCCCTCTCAGTTTATGCTTAAGGAAGTCCCTTCGACACCGGCTTCCATGCCATCCAAGGTTCGGCTCGGACCAACTCAATTGGAACTGAAGCTGCCCGCCTGACCATGGGGCAGTCTCCAGCCCAGCAACACGCTTCCCTATCTCCTAGTCTAATTCGCACATTGGAGACGATCTGCCATAATTCTTCCATGTGCGGGCGATACCGGTTATCCCGAAGGAAGGAACTGCGCGAAAGTTTTGACGCCCACGGCGAATATGATGACGCCCCGCGCTATAACATTGCCCCGTCGCAGCCAGTGCTAGCGA
This sequence comes from Candidatus Sulfotelmatobacter sp., assembly GCA_049509155.1. Classification (GTDB taxonomy): domain Bacteria; phylum Acidobacteriota; class Terriglobia; order Terriglobales; family Acidobacteriaceae; genus Sulfotelmatobacter. Next base: position 8,141 of record JBELAE010000141.1, on the reverse strand, counting down.
TCCGCCAGGAGCCTTCCAGTCGGCATCGGAGCTTCTCAACCATGCGGCGGGGGCTTATTCCCTCTTGGGCGAAGGACCCGACCATCGGCTTTAGGACGATCAATGCGCGATCCGAAACCGTGACGACCACACCTTCGTTCCGGGAACCCTTCAAGTCTCAGCGCTGCCTGATTCCTGCCGACGGATTTTTACAGTGCTGCATTTTCTCCACACTAGGTGGAGTGCACAGTTTGAGATCCACCTTTCCGCAATTTCTGTGAATGCTCATTAACTGGTTGCGTGTTTTACTTCCCAGAAGCTGACTTCCGGCCAGCTTCGTGGAGGGTCCATCCCGGGCATACATTCCGGTTTGCTCGTCAGTTTGCTGGTCATCCAAAACGGGTTGCTGGGAAGCGGCCAGAACACTCCTACAAGCCGCTGCTGAAGAACCCTGTGTCACTTCCCGCATCAAGCGCGATTCGAACCAAATAGACCTGAAGAAACCACAATCCGCAGATCGGAACAAGCCGGCTGAAGGTCACTCTCTCGCTATTCACGTGCGTTAATCATGATGTGGGTAGGCACGTACTACATCAAAAGCGCAGCCGATGACACTCGCGTCGCCATGGCAAAGCTGGAAAGGCTCGTGATTGGTAACGCAGAAGCCACAAATTTGCAAAGTGGCAACGAAGTGGCAACACTAGAGGCAGAGTCCCCAACTGCCTTAGTCCAGTAAACGCCCCGTTTACTGTCGTTTGAATCTGGTGGCGGCGGTAGGACTCGAACCTACGACCTACGGATTATGAGACCGTCGCTCTAACCACCTGAGCTACGCCGCCACTGCCTGCAAATCGGGAAGGATGCGCGAAAGGAGCTCACCGCCGGAACGGCCCCGGCACTCGCAGCACGGAGGCAACCAACGCGTCGCTGCGTTGCGTCCAATTCTTAATTCCGTCCAAGTTTTAATTCTAAGAGCGCCCGCGCAATAGGTCAAACCCGTTGACCCAACTGAGTTCACCCGCCACCGTCACATCAAACTTGTACAACCCCAAATCTCGGGATAGAATCCGTGGAGTTTGATCGGCAGTGCGCGGAAAGCAGCGGCGCTGGCCCCACCTAACCCAGGCACGGAAACCCCATGAAACGTCTTTTCGTTCTAGCTCCACTGGCCGTCACTCTCACGCTGAGCCTGGCAAGTTTGACGGGTTGCGGCGGCGGGTCGTCGAGCACCCCACCCCCGACGCCCTCAATCACCAGCTTCACCGCAAGTCCGACAACCATTGCAGCTGGATCCTCCTCAACTCTGACCGGCGTCTTCTCCAACGGCACCGGCGTCATCACTCCCGGTAACCTTCCGGCCACCAGCGGCACAGCAGTAACCGTGAGTCCCACCACGACCACCACCTACACGCTGACCGTTACTCCCACGAGTGGCACCGCTGTCACCGCGATGGCCATAGTAACGGTGGCCTCGGCCACCGTTAGCTCGGTGACGGTGGACCTAACGAGCACGGGCCCCGCCGTGACCAACAGTCTGCTGGGAATGAATATGGCCATCTGGTACGACCTGGTGACCAACCAGACCGCAATTGTGGATGCTTTCCAGGCCGCCGGCATCACCCAGGTGCGCTGGCCGGGCGGATCGGATTCCGATCTGTACCACTGGGCGGACAATTCTCTGTGCGATGGTCAATTCGCCGACACGAACGACACGTTCACGAATTTCGTCAACGACATGGCCGTCCCCGCTAAACTCGATGTGGCGTTGACCGCGAATTACGGCTCAGACCCAACCTGCACCACGGGCGGCGAACCAAGCGAAGCCGCCGATTGGGTCACGGCCGCGCTGACCGCCGGCATTACTCCTAGCCATATGACGGTGGGCAACGAGGAGTATGGCAGCTGGGAATACGACCTGCACTCCACTCCAAATGACCCCACCATCTACGCCGCTGCCGTGGTGGGATCAACCGGCTTCTACCAATCGATCAAGGCGGCCAGCCCGAAAACGCTGGTTGGCGTCGTTGTGGACGCGGGTAGCCCGAACAACGAATGGGACAGCACCGTTTTGGCAAATGCCAAGGGGTCCTATGACTTCGTGGAATACCACTATTATCCGGAGACGCCGGGCGAGGAAAACGACACCTTTCTGGTGCAGCAAGCGGCTCAGCAGTTGACCACGAATATCAACACCATCAGGTCGGAGCTAACCGAATGGGGCACTCCGAACACGCCCATTTACGTGGGCGAGATCGGAGGAGCTTACAGCAATCCGGGCAAACAGAGCTGGTCGATTACCCAAGGTCTGTATGCCGGCCAGGTCTTGGGCGAGATGATGAATGATGGCGTCTCACGCCTGACTTGGTGGATTGGTTTCGGCAACTGCAACGGCACCAACGGAAACGATACTACGTCGGTCTATGGATGGCAGGATTTCGGAGCCTACAATGTCTTCTCCGATGGACCGACAGAAGATCCCACCTGTCCCGGCGCAGGGCCCCTCGGCACCATGTCTCCGACAGCGGTGGCGTTTCAGCTGTTCAGCCAGATGGCCGTCAACGGCCAGACAGTGCTCACGGCAACCGTCGCCGGCGACACCACCGACGTGCGCGCCTACGCGGCTACCAACCCCGGCGGCACGGCCCTGCTGTTGTTCAACGACAACGAAACCACGGCTCAGCAGGTGACGGTCACACTTTCAGGCAAGAGCTCATCTCCCAGCGTAAACGTAACCACTTACGACAAGGCCATTTACGACCTGTCCGGTTCGCCCACCGGCACTCCGCCCGACCCAGTTGGGACGAGCACCTGGGCCCCGCCAACCACCACCAGCATGGGCACGCAGTCCCTGCCTCTGACCCTGACTCTCACTCCGTGGAGCATGAACATGGTGATCATCCAGTAACGAGGCCGAGATCAACTAAGAAAGACCGAACGCCCATGAAAGCGATCGCCGTTATCCCTGCCCGTTTGGCGTCCACGCGTCTCCCGCGTAAGATGCTGCGCGAAATTGCGGGCAAGCCGCTGATCGGCGTGGTCTACGAAGCAGTGCGCTCATCGCCGCTGCTGGCGGAAGTTCTCATCGCCACCGACTCCGAAGAAATCCTGCAAGCCTGCCGCGCCCACGGCTGGAACGCGCAAATGACTTCATCCTCGCACCGCAGCGGTACCGAGCGAGTGCATGAAGTGTCCGGGCGCACCGCCGCCGACGTCTATATCAACGTCCAGGGAGACGAGCCTCTCACCTGCCCCCCCCACATCGCGACCTTGCTGCAGGTCATGGAAAATCCTGCTGCACAGGTGGGCACCCTGATGACTCCCGCGGCTGAACTCGATATCCCGAACCCGAATGCCGTGAAAGTGGTTACCGATCTTATCGGACGCGCCCTCTATTTCTCCCGCGCGACGATTCCTTTCGATCGCGATGGCATGCAGCCCCGTTACTTCAAACATCTGGGACTCTATGCGTACCGCAAAACTGCGCTGGACCGTTTCGTGAAGTTGCCGGAATCATCCCTCGAAAAAACTGAGCGGCTCGAGCAGTTGCGCTTTCTCGAAAATGGAATTTCCATCTATGTCGGCGAAACGCCGCACGACAGCGTAGGGGTCGACACGGAAGAAGACCTGCAGCGGGTGATCAAGATCCTGGGGAAACGCTGACCCGCCGCGGGTTTAAATCAGGCAGTACAAACCAGCACAGTTAACCCTGCGGATTCATCTCCTGTTTTCGGCCCCATTCCTTCGCCGCCGCCAGACGCCTCGAGATGGCAGGATGCGAATGAAAAAACCATTCCACCCACTTCGAAGGCGTTCGTTCCGCCAGATTCTGCTCGGCCAGCTTGTTCATGGAAGAAATGAATGGCGCGACGGTGGCAATCGACTCGAAAGCGTAGCGATCCGCCTGCCGCTCGTTGAAGCGCGAATACGCGTTCAGCGCCGGCATCAGCAAAAACGACAACACCACCGAAACCAGTGCCAGCAGCGGCAGGTTCGCGAAGTCCGACATTTCCTCGAACCAGCGCTGGTCCACCGCATAGTGCAAGGTCCAGTTTGCCGCCCAGAATCCAGCCAGCGTGATGACGGCCTGCACGAAAATACTTTTCAGAATGTGGCGATGAACGTGGTGCCCAAGCTCATGCGCCAGCACTGCTTCAATCTCTTCGGGCGTGTAGTTGTCGAGTAGCGTGTCCGCCAGAATGATGCGGCGGGTCGCACCCAGCCCGGTCAGTGCCGCGTTCGCTTTCTTGCTTTTTTCCGAGAGCTTCCAGCGATACACACCGCGCACCCGCGTCCCGGCGCGTTCGCTCAGCACCACCAGACGCCGCCGCAGGTCTTCATTATCGAGCGCTTCAAACTTGTAAAAGATCGGGAACAGCACGACCGGCGCCAGTTGTGCCAGAACGATGAACAGTCCCATAAACAGCACCCAGGCAATGATCCACCAATGCTGCGGCCACTGCCGAATTGTGAAGTACAAGACTTCTACGACTATGCCGCCCATCACCAGTCCGACTAAGAAGCCTTTCGTTTCATCCCAGATCCACGAACGGAACTTCTGTGTCGAAAGCTTGAATCTTCTCTCCAGCGTAAAGCCGTAGTAGTCGAGTCCCATGCCCAACCCTTTGCTGATCACCAGCAGCAGCAGCAGATACATGAAGAGCGACAGCGAATAATTTTTAAATCCGAGCCGGTACGCCATGTCCCGCAGCCACTCGGACCATCCGGTCACCAGTAACACAATCAGAAACGCGAACCCCACCATAAAATCGGCGACGCCCAGCCACCGCCGGATGCGGTTGTAGCGGCGGGCCTCAGGCGAATCGGCCTGAACCGGATTAGGATCGTCTGCCATGATGTTTCGTTTTAGCAAACTCGCTGCCAGCGAGTCTTAACTGCCACTGACCACCGGCCACTAGCCGTTGTTCCTCACAAAGCTCTCTCCCGTGGTAAGGAGTTCTTTGACCAGTTCCGGCGACGAAGCTTCCGTGTAAAGCCGCAACAGAGGCTCCGTCCCGGACGCGCGGAACAGCACCCACGCCTCTGCTCCATTGCCGTTGGTCGGAGCATCCAGGAAGAACTTTACTCCGTCAAGAGTCTCTTTCTTCAACACGTGGTAACGGCCCAGAGTCTGCGTAGCCTCCGCGCGCGCCCGCTTGATCGCATTCCGCTTCATGTCTTCGGGAATGTGCAGATCGCGACGCCCGTAGTAATGCGCCCCAAACTCGCGCTGCAATTCCGCCACCAGCTGCCCCAGCGGCTTGCCTTCCTCCGCCATCACATTCGCCAGCAGCAGGCAGTTCAGCACGCCATCGCGCTCGGGCAGAAACCGCGAGTACCCAATGCCGCCCGACTCTTCTCCGCCAATGAGAATGTTGCCTTCCATCATCAAATCGGCAATATATTTAAACCCGATGGGAGTCTCGTGCAGCTTCCTCCCATATTTTGCGGCGATGCGGTCGAGCATGCGCGTGGTGTTGAACGCCCGCACCACATCGCCCGGCCATTTCTTGCGCTCCAGCAGCCAGTGCAGCAACACGCAGAAGATCTTGTGCGAGTCCACGAAGCTGCCGTCTTCGGCAACCGCGCCAATGCGGTCTGCATCCCCGTCCGTGGCCAGCCCGGCGTCACACTTCTCGCGCACCACTGTCTGCTGCAGCATCGCAACATGCGGTTCAATGGGCTCGGGATTGATCCCCGGAAACAGCGGGTTCAGTTCCTCGCGAATCGCCACGTACTGCACGCCACGCGCGGCAAATATTCCACTCAGGATTCCACGCCCCGATCCATACATCGCGTCGACCGCGAACTTGAACTTCGTTTTCGAGATCAGGTCCATATCGGCGAAAGCGCAGACGGCGGCGATGTAGTCTTTCTTAAGGTCGACTTGCTCGACCGCCGCCTTGTTTCCTTTTGGCGCCCCACCCGATGCCAACTCTTCCTCGATCTTCTTCATGATCGCCGGCGTCGCCGACCCGCCAAACTTGGCCTTAAATTTCACTCCGTTCCAATTCCACGGATTGTGGCTCGAAGTAACCATCACCCCGCCCGCCGCTCCCTGATGCTTCACCGCGTAAGAAACTGCGGGCGTCGGCGTGTAATCGTTGGCCAGCTTCACCGGGATTCCCGCCGCCGCGATAACTTCGGCCACGATCTCCGCGACCCGCGCGGACGCAAAGCGCGTGTCGTAGCCCACGATCACTCCGTGTTGCGCCTCTTCGTATTTCAATACATACGAAGCAATCGCCGCCGCCACGCGGCGCACGTTGTCAAAGGTAAAATCGTCGGCGATGATTCCACGCCACCCGTCAGTTCCGAACTTGATCTCTTGTGCCATATGTCAATGATCAACTGCCGCCAACTACTTTCGGCCTGTTTCAACCCGCAGCCCTAGTGTTTAAGTTCCAAATGGATATTTATCCAGTAGTCATCGTGCGGCGGGCTATTGAACTTGCCCGCCAAGACTGCCGTGCGAATGCAACCCGCGAACTGCGTTTCAGGATAAACCAGCACTTCCTGCACCTTGCCATCAGCATTGAGTTTGACAAACATATCAAACGGATCGACGGCCGTGCCGGGCGGCAGAGATTGCTTACACTGCCTGACGCTGGACCAATATTTTTCAGGGAACTCTTTTCCGATCAGAGCGTCGTACTGCTTGCCGGCAGAAGTCTTCAGGTTTGCGTCGACCGCGGCCAGGGCGGCCTCCAACTGCTTCTTGTCAGCTGCCACACAATATAATGAAGCGACAAAGAGCCAACTCGCCAAAAGCGCCGCGCGTCGTCGAGGAACCTTCAAGGTCATACTCCTGTCTCCTCACTCTCAATCAACTGCTTCGCTCTCTGCCACAGAACGCCAATTCCTGATCACACCAGCTTATGCAGCTTCTTCTCGTCCAGATGCTTCACAACCTTGCCAACATCCTGAGCGTGCTGCCGGGTCGTAATCAGCAAAGCATCGGGCGTGTCCACCACCACCAGATCGCTAACGCCCACCGCCGCCACAAACTTTCCCGGAGCATAAATATAGTTGCCGCGAGCGTTCAGCAGAAACTCGCCCAACCCCGCTACTAGATTGCCATCCGGCGGACTGCTCTTAGCGACGTGATGTTCGTGCAGCGCCGTCCACGAACCCAGATCGTTCCAGCCAAAATCGGCCGGCAGACAGAAAATATTCCCCGCCAGTTCGCCCTTGGCCGAGCGCGGTTCAAGCACCGCATAATCCACGCTGATGTTTTCGCACTTGGGATAAAACCTGCGAAACGTCGCATTAAATCTGCGCGTGCCGAACGCCGCAGCGATTTCCTCGAGCAGGGCAGCGGTCTTCGGCAGATGCTCCCACAGCGCGTCGACCAGCGTGCGCGCGCTCCACAAAAACATTCCGCTGTTCCAGAAATAATTTCCAGCGGCCACAAACTCCGCAGCCTTCTGAGAATCCGGCTTCTCGGTGAAACGCCGCACGCGCAGGGCCTCACCGTTAGACGCGCCCCCCACCTCAATGTATCCGTATCCCGTCTCCGCGCGATTCGGCCGGATGCCTAGCACTACGATGTTCGCGCCCGCCGCGGCAAGTTCAATCCCGCGCTCCAGAGTTTCGCGATAACGCTGCTCATCGCCAATCACATGATCGGAAGGGAACAGCCCAATCACTGCGTCCGGATTCTCCCGCAACAGCAAAAACGCCGCCAGCCCAATCGCCGGAGCCGTATTCCGCCCCACGGGCTCGGCCAAGATCTGCGCCTTGGGCAGCTTGGGAAGCTGCTTCGCGATCGCGGATCTCCCATCTTCGTTGGTAATGATCCAGAACTTTTTCGCCGGAGCGAGCGGCAGCAACCGCGCCACCGTCTGCTGAATCATCGTCTGCTTGCCGTCTAGCGCCAGCAATTGCTTGGCGCGCTTCTTCCTGCTCAGCGGCCAGAAGCGCGTCCCGCGCCCTCCGGCCAGAATGACGGGATAGAAATTCGAATTCTTAGCCACAGATCCTCATGCATCTCCACGGATCAGAAATAAGTCCCTGCACACTGACTACATTCTCGTTTCTGGCTCAGGCAGCGTCGTTCCGGGTACATACGCCCGCAAGAACTCCAGCGCCCACTGCGGCCGCACGCCGAACTTGATCACACTGGCGGGAACGACAACCGCGTCGCCTTTCGCCAGCGTCACCGG
>JBELAE010000140.1:0-11234 GCA_049509155.1 Candidatus Sulfotelmatobacter sp. | reverse complement strand
TGTTCCGTCATGGTGCGGCGAGCCTCGGGGTCTGCGCTGATGTCGCGCTCTTCGAAGGCGATCTCCTTGGCCTCCAGGAACACCTTCATCAGCTCGCAGGAGAGGCAGCCGGGTTGGGTGAAGAACAGAACGCGGGTCATGGAACTTCTTGTCTCACGCTCGTTAGACGCCATCGTATTCAATCTTGATCGTAATCTTTGCAGTTTTTTCCAGCATGGCCGAGACTGAACAATATTTCTCTTTCGAGAGGCGGACAGCATCTTCCACGGCTTTACGAGAGACTTTACCGCCGATGCGATAGACGAGGCTAATCTCTGTATACACGGCGGGATAACCGGATGCGCGCTCGCCACTGGCGCTGACTTCGAGGCTCGTGAATGGCTCGCGCTTTTTGCGAAGAATTCCCACGACATCGGACGCGGTACAGCCACAGAGGGCGATCAGCACGAGTTCCATGGGCGTGCTGGCTGTCTTCTCGGTCGCGGTGTCCATCACAAGGGCGTGGCGCGAGCTAGCTTCGCCTATGTAACGCTCGTTGTCGGTCCACAGAACCTTGGCTGAGATCATGACGCCTTCTTGTTCGGGATTGTTGATTGCTGATTGTTGATTGCTGATTGGACCCCTTTTCGGGCGGTGGTTCGTGAGGCATTGAAGATTGCAGTGAGTTGATTGGCCTCAGATTTCAGCTCCTTGAGTTTGCGATCCTGAACCAAGCCGGCATCCACCAACAGTTCCAGCCAGCAGGCTGACTCGTCTGTCTCTTCGATCACAATTGCCAGCTTCGCAAGAAACTCCGGCCGTGAACGTGCGCGGCAAACTGCACGATAGTTTGCAGCCACTGAGATTCCCGAGCGCAGGAGTTGATTTCCGATAATTCGGCCCTCTGACCCGGCTGGCAAAGAGCGAATCACACTGATAATGCGCAGAGCAAACTGTTTAGTACGTTCTTTGAGCGCCTCGGCCGGATGCTCCATCTGGTTCTCCAATCAACAATCAGAAATCAACAATCAACAATATCGCGCGCCCTTGTCTGTGACCAATGTCACAGCCGCTATCTCCGATTGTCCGTGCTGGGTTCGGGGTGAATCAGGACGCGGAACAACTCGGGCGCGTCCTGCTTGAAACGGATTTCCAGCTCGGTCTGGATGTCGTGCACGCGGGCCAGCGAAAGATCGTCTGACAGCGTGCAATGACACGAGATGTACATACGGCCGCGGACGCGCTTGATGATGAAGTCGTGCACGTCGAGAACTTCGGGAAAATGCGTAGCCACGGCCTTGAGCCGATGTTCGAGTTCGGCGTCGCTGACGACCTCCTCGGGTTTTTCGATGGTCGCCGGCTCGCTCTCAATGTGGGTGAGGATGTCGGCAATTTCCGGCAAATCGCGGCGCATGTCGGCCTCGAGTTCGGTGACCTGATCGTGGGCGCTTTTGAGAGTCATGCGCTCGTCGAGTTCGATGTGCTGTTCCACGTGCAGACGGCCGGCGAAATCCTGCACGCTGATGTCATGCACATTGAGATTGTTATTCGTGGCCACGGCACGAATGCGATCGAAAATATTCTCCGAGCGTTGCGCGCGCGGCACCGGTTGCACGGTTACGTCGGCGTCCGGAAGCACCCGGTGAACTGCCTCAGTAACGGAGGCGGCCAACTGGCCTGAGCGTTGAAAAGTCACGGTGCGCGCCAGTCCAACGGCGAGATCGGCAAAATAGCGATTCCCGGCGCGGCGGATGCGGACGCGATCGACTTCGAGAACGCCGTCGACGCGTAAGACTGCGTCGTAGATCTTTGATCGCACTCCCGGCGGGGCGGCATCGAGAAGGGCATCGACGGTGCGGCGGGCGAGGCGCCAGCTTACCGAAACGACTACGCCGGCCACGAACAGACCGGCGATAGGATCGGAGACGCGCAGCCACTCGATGTGATACGTCCGGCCGATGAGCACCAGCCCCAGACCGAGCACCACCACGCCAGCAGACCAGATGTCAGTCGAGAAGTGCAGCGCGTCAGCTTCCAGGGCCTGACTGTCGTATTTGCTGGCGATGCGGCCGAGTACGCGTGACCGCCACCAGTCAAGCGCCATCGAGAACAGCATCACGGCAAAGGCAGCGATCGAGGGCTCGATATCGATGCGGCGAAAGAACAGTCGCAACCCCGCTTCGTAGATGATCCACGCGCAGGTTAGCAGGAGCAAGCCGGTTTCAACGAAAGCTGAAAAGTTTTCGATTTTGCCGTGACCATACTGATGGTCGGCGTCGGCCGGCTTGTCGGAAACGCCTACGGAAAAAAACGTGAGCAGGGACGCGATCAGGTCGAGCCCGGAGTGCGCGGCCTCCGAGAGGATGCCCAGACTTCCGGTGCTGAATCCGACGACAATCTTGAGGCTGGTGATGACCAGCGCGGCCAGAACGGAATTCCCCGCGGCGGAGCGCTTCTCGGTGCGCATCAACTCAGGCGAAGAATATGCGGGGCTTCCCGACATGCAGGAATTATCGCCGTTGCCATGGGAAAGCGCCAAGCAAATCGAGGCGGGGTTCGTCTAAGACAAGCGGGTTCCCTTCGACTTCGCTCTGTCGACAATCCCCACTTGTCGCGCGAAGGACGCGCGAGAAATGGGGCACCCGGCATTATGTCTAAGAAAAGCGGGTTCCTCCACTCCGCCGTCGCTGGCGCTCCGGTTCCGGTCGGAATGACAAAGTTTCTTAGTGAACTGGGAGACGGGGATTCGGGCAAGAGCGGGTGCTTGTGCTAGGATTTACTGCTTGGCAGTTTCAACTTTCTGAAGTACCAATCCTGGAGGAAATGACTTATGCGTAAGAGTTGGCTGATGTGTGTTTTGTCGGGAGCGCTGGCCTGGGGACAGGCCGCCCCGAGCGCCCCTCCGGCGGCACCGGGCGCAGGTCCGGGCAATACTATGAATATGGGAAAACCGCAGACGCCACCGGCGCCACAGGCGCCGCCCGACACGTCCGCTTCGGTTCCGGACACGGCGGCGGTAATCACGATCATTGGCGTGTGTCCGCCCAAGCCGGCGGCCGCCAAGGGAACGCCGTCGAAGCCCGCCCCCAAGGCCCCGGCCACAAAAACTCCCGCCGCCGATTGCAAGACGGTGGTCACCAAGGCCCAGTTTGAAAGCCTGGTCAAGGCCCTGGTCCCCAACGTTACGCCGCAGGCCAAAAAGCAACTGGCGGGCATCCTGCCGAACTATATCGCTTTGTCGAGCGCGGCCAAGAAACAGGGTCTCGACAAGACGGAGCAGTTTAAGCTGACCGTCGAATTCGCCAAGATGAATATTCTGACCAAAGAGCTGCAAAAGAAAGTTGCCGACGAGGCCGCCAAGGTTTCGCCGGAGGACATCGAAAAATACTACAAGGAACATGCCGACGCCTACGAGCAATTCAATCTCGACCGGATGTTTGTGCCCCGCACCAAGCAGCCGGCTGCCGAGACCAAGGAAGACGAAGAGAAAGACAAGAATCTGAGCGAGGAAGCCAAGAAGGCCAAAGAAGCCGAGGACAAGGCAAAGGCGGATCAAGCCGAACAGGAGATGACCAAGCTGGCCGAGAGCCTGCGCGAGCGGGCCGCCGCCGGAGAAGACTTCGTAAAGTTGCAGAAGGAGGCGTTCGAAGCCGCCGGCATGAAAATCGAAGCTCCTACGGTGAATCTGCCCAGCGTGCGGCGCACCGGCCTGCAGGCCGGGCATGCCGCCGTGTTCGACTTGGCGCCAGGACAGGTTTCGCAGGTGATCAACGACGCGGGCGGACACTACATTTACAAGGTGAACAGCAAAAACGAAATGCCGCTCGAGCAGGCAACGAACGAAATCCGCGGCAAGTTGCAAAACGAGCAAAACCACAAAATGATGGACGACTTGAATAGCTCATTCAAGGTCGAAACTAACGACCAATACTTTCCGGGCGGAGTCAGCGCGGGGCCACCACCCAGGATGCCGCGTCCGCGACCCGGCATGCCACCGAACGGTGCGCCGCCGCAGGGCAGCGTGCCGCAGAACAGTGCTCCGGCGAGTGGTGCTCCGGCGGCTCAGCCGCCAACGCCGCCACCGGCCGCAAAACCGAACTGATGGCTAAACCCGTCATCGTCGTAACCGGTGTGTCGGGCAACCTGGGTTCCAGGCTTCTGCCGCTGCTGGGGAGTTATTCGGTGATTGGGGTGGACGTGAGTCCGCCCCAAACCGAATCCGAGTTGCAGTTTGAAAGCCTCGACCTGGGCCTGGAATCGTCCACCCGGGTGTTGTATGAACTCTTGCGCGATACCCACCCTTACGCGGTGGTTCACCTCGCCTTCGTGATCGATCCCGTGCGCACGGGCGTGATAGACGTTGAGCGCATGTGGCAGATCAATGTGGCGGGCACAGCGCGGGTGATGGAAGCGATTACTGAGGCCAATCGCTCGACCGACGACGGGATCAAACAGTTCATTTTTCCGAGCAGCGTTTCGGCCTACGGATCGGACCTGTCCGCTCCAGCGACGGAAGAATCACCCCTGGCGGCACACACTCTGCCGTACGCGATCCATAAGAAACAGTCCGACGAAGTTGTGCAAACGCGCTCGCACGCCCTCCGCGGATGCAGTGTGTATATCTTGCGGCCACACATTTTTGCTGGTGCCAGTGTCGAGAATTACCTGATGGGAGCGTTCCGGGGCACGCCCAACGGCAAGAGTGCGCGAGCCGAGAAGATGCGCCGCGAGGGCAAGCGCCTGCCCTGCATGTTTCCGCGGGGCCAGCAGTATCTCGACAACAAGATTCAGTTTGTGCACGTCGACGACATGGCGCGGCTGATCAAGCACATCCTGCAGCGCGAGCCGGAGACGCAACGCCTGACCGTGCTAAACGTCGCCGGCCGCGGCGAACCCCTGACCTTCGGTCGCTGCGTCGAAATAGCCCAGGCAAAACTGGTACGCGTTCCGGGAAAGTGGTTCATGAGGCAGGTGCTGAAATTCCTCTGGAAGCAGAAGATTTCGGCCATCCCACCCGATGCAGTTCCCTACATGACCGGGGAGTACATCATGAATACGGACCGCCTGCGCCGCTTTCTGGGGCCGGAGTACGAACACGTGATCCGCTACAGCATTGCCGACGCGTTCGCGGATTCGTTTCGCCGCGACGCGGCCACGACCTGACCTCAGATCTCTTCTCTGCGCCGCATCCTGATAAACCAAAAGCTGCAACTTGATTCCTGCAGGAATTTGCCGTCGGGGAGGGAATAAATTAGCGTGAGAGTGGTTTCCATATGAAGGTGCCGGAAGAAAGCGTGTCTGCCGCGACATTTGAAGAATTGGCCATGCCGTTGTTTGACCAGCTCTACAACTTCGCGCGCTGGCTAACCCACGACACGGCCGAGGCCGAAGATTTAGTACAGGAGACCTACGCCAAGGCTCTGCGCGGATTTTCGTCGTTCCAGCAAGGCACAAATTTTCGGGCATGGATCTACCGCATCTTGCGAAATTCGTTTTTGAGTTCACGGACGGGATTGCGGACGATGGTGACGATCGATGGGGAGGCTGATGAGAATCTGCTGCCGGCGGAGAATACTACGCCGGAGAGGATCCTGATCGAACAGGCCGACCGTGAAACTGTGCAGCAGGCGCTGGTAGATTTGCCCGTCCCCTTTCGCGAGATTCTGCTGCTGTGCGAGGTCGAAGAGATGTCTTACCAGGAAATTGCGGAAACGCTTGCCATCCCCATTGGCACGGTTATGTCTCGCCTATTTCGCGCACGCAAAGCGCTGCGCGACTTGTTGCGGGAAAAGATCAAGGGAGGCCGGCATGGCGTGTGAGCAATGGACAGGAAAGCAATCGGCCGGCAAGCTCGCTGCTTACCTTGATGGCGAACTTGATCCGGCTGAAGCCAGCGTGCTGGGTGCGCATTTGCGAGAATGCGCTGCGTGTGCTGCTGACGCGCTTGAGCAAGTGCAGTTGAAACGGTCGGTGCAGATGGCCGGAAAGCGCTATTCCGCGAGCCCAGAGTTTCGGAGTCGGATCGCGAAAAGTGTCGCATCGAAACCGCGCCGGCAAACGGGCTGGCACTGGCAGATTCTGGCCGTGCCCGCTCTGCTGCTGTTGATCATTTCCATGGCCGTTAATTTTTATGTGGGACGCGAGAGCGCCCGCCGGCAGCGCGTCTACAGCGAACTCGCCGACCTGCACGTCGCGGCTTTGGCGAGCGCGACGCCGGTCGATGTGGTCTCGACCGACCGGCACACTGTGAAGCCGTGGTTCCAGGGGAAGATTCCTTTCAGCTTTAATCTGCCGGAGTTGCAGGGATCAGACTTCACCTTGCTCGGCGGGCGGGTTACTTATCTCGCACAAACTCCGGGGGCGCATTTGATCTATCAAATCCGCAAGCACGAGGTCTCGGTTTTCATTTTCCAGAATCGGGGAGAAGAAACGGCGAGCGCGTCTTCGGGGCCGGTCAACGCCTTGTCGTTTAACGTGGAGAACTGGACGCAAAATGGGCTGCGATATTTCGTGGTGGGAGATGTTGGCGCGGCAGACATCGAAGCATTGAGTAAGCTGCTGCGCGACGCGCATTAGTGGAGATTTCGGCAAGAGCGAAAGCCGGCTGCGCCCGGCGGACAGCCGAGGGCGGCTGTCCCCACATTTTCATTCTCGGCTTTATGTCCCTTTCGCGGGCACATCTCGGCTTCTTAGCCTATTTCTTTCCGCGATACAATCCCGCGATTCCCAAGGTGTAGGGCGTCCAGGCGGCTTCGACAAAGCCGGCGCGCTTCATCCTTGCCAGCATTTCTTGCGGCGGCGGGAAGCGCTCGACGGACGCGGGAAGATAGGCATAGGGCCCGCGAACGCCGGAGATCAGGGTGCCAACGCGAGGCAGAACCTGCTTGAAGTAGATCCGGTAGATCGCACCCATCATTCCCTTGGGCTCGCCGAAGTCGAGGATGCCGCACTCCCCGCCGGGACGCAGCACGCGGGCGATTTCGCGCAATCCCGCATCATAATCGGCAAGATTGCGGAAGCCGAAGGCCGAGGTGACGAGATCGAAGTGAGAGTCGGGGAACGGAAGGTTGAGGGCATCGGCTTCGATCCAGCCCGGACCGGCAGCCGATTTGGCCGCGGCGCGCCGCAGCATGGCGTGCGAGAAATCAGCGCCGAGAATCTGCGTGGCGGCGGTCTTTGACTTCACCGCTTCCCGCCGCAGCGCGAACGTCATATCCCCGGTGCCGCAACACAGATCGAGAATGCGTGCGTCAAGGCGGGTTAGGATCGGGCGGAACGTGCGCGCCGTTCGGCGCCACCACATGCGGTCGATGTTGAACGACAAGACGTGGTTGAGAAAATCGTAGCGCGGCGCAATCGCGGTAAACATCTCGCGGACGGCGCGCGCGGCTGATCGCGGGTCGCTGGCGCCTTCCGGCGCAGCCCCGACTACGCCTTCGGATTGGCTGGTTTCCTGCACCGTTGGTCAAACTGCGACGGTTCCGCTGCGACGATCCTGCTGCGACGATTCAGCTGATGACGATCCCGCCGCGGTCATGGTCGCGGCTTTACTTCCGCTTCTTCTTTTTCTTGCCCGCGCTCTTGCGACCTGCACTTTTCAGCCGCGCAGCTATGCTTTCGATCTGACGGATGTGGTTGGTATCGTGTCCGGCGAACATGCGCGCCAGGTGTGCGATGGTCTCTTTACCGCGCTCGGCGTGCATCCCGTAGTTGTCCCAACTCTCGGGTGGAAGCGCCTTTAACATCGCCAGATTGTTGTCGCGCAGGAGCTGAAAAACTTCCAACGACTTTTTCGGGTCGAGTTTGTTGTATTGAAAAACGGACGCCCACGCATCCTGGTCAAAGGGCTGGATCGCCGTTCCGTTCGCGCCGAGAATCAGGCGCATTCGCCAACTGGCGACAATCTCCACATCCGCGAGGTGCGCGACGATCTCAGCCATCGACCATTTGCCGGGCTCGGGCTTCCACTTCAACTCTTTCGAAGTTCGCCCCTGAGTCAGTTTCTTCAGCTTCGCCGCGGTTGTCCGCTGCACTTTGATGGCGTCCTGGCCGTCCACATGGCCGAGGATTCGTTGGATGTACTGCTGCGGTGTCTCCGGCATAAATTCCTCCCGTCAGATGTTTACGACTTTCCCCCCGACTGATTTTCCCCAAACCCAGCCGCCGCGCGACAGCCGCCGCAATTCTTCTACGGCATCGATGACGGCATTCGCCGGTACGTCGCTGGCAACTTCAACTTTACCTATTTCGCGCGGCAGGATGAAATGCACCACACCGTTCTGCGTCTTTTTATCGGACTGCAGCCGGGCCAGGATTTTGCGCGGGCTGACATTCACTTCCGGCAAGCGGCCCAGGCTCAACACGGCGTCGGCAATGCGGCCCGCGGTTACGCTGTCGGTGCGGCCCACGCTGAGCGCAATGTTGGTTGCGGCAATCATCCCCCAGGCAACGGCTTCGCCATGCAGCAGGCGCCGGTACCCGGTTTCGGCCTCGAGCGCGTGGCCGATGGTGTGGCCCAGGTTGAGAACGCGGCGCAGGCCGCCCTCGCGCTCGTCGGCGGAAACAACTTCCGCTTTCAGCCTGACCGACTGCGCAATGAGCCACTCCAGTTCGACGGGATCGCGTTTCAGAATTCCTGCGCGATTCTGCTCAAAGCGTAAGAACAATTCGATATTTCCGATGATGCCGCATTTCAGCGCTTCGTAGAGGCCGGCGCGCAACTCGCGATCGGGCAGCGTCTTCAGCACCGTGGGATCGATCAGCACCACCCGCGGATGGTGAAACGTTCCTATCATGTTCTTTCCGGCAACCAGATTGACTCCGGTTTTTCCACCGATGGAAGCATCCACCTGGGCCAACACGGTCGTAGGAATTTGCACCAACTCGATGCCGCGCATGTAGAGCGAGGCCAGCAGTCCGCCGACGTCGCCCACCACTCCGCCGCCGAGTGTGACAATCACCGCCTTGCGGTCGGCGCCGAGGCGCACCAGTTTATCGGCGAGAGCCTCTACCGTCGCCAGGCGCTTGGTGGGCTCGCCGTCGGGCATCGGTATCACTTGCGGCGTGAAACCGCTGGCTTTCAGGGATTTCACAAGTTTCGCTCCCCAGCGCTGGCGCACCGGTGGAACCGTCACCACAAAAATGCGACTGGCCTGGGGCAGCAGTTCGCTCAGCACGGAGCCGGCCCGAGTGAGCAGGCCGTTCTCAATCCAGGCCTGATACGGCCGCGGGGGAACGTGGATGGTCACTTGCGGCATGCGGATTCCATCATAGCGTATGCGGGCACAGGGAAAAGTGGCAGTGTCAAGCTTTGCTGGCCGCTGGGAAAGCTGCTGAAATCGCGATCGAAAGCAAGAGCACTCCGGCTACCACGCCCAGCGTAGCCCCGATCGGGACCCGGAAATAATCGGCTGCCAGCATCTTCACGCCCACCAGAATCAGCACCAGCGCCAGTCCGTAGCGCAGGAAGCGGAAAATCTTCATCAGTCCGGAGACCGCGAAATACATGGAGCGCAGCCCTAGAATCGCGAAAACGTTCGAGGTATAGACGATGAAACCGTTCAGGGTAATGGCCAGGATCGCGGGAATGGAATCGACGGAAAAAACAATGTCGGTGGTTTCGATGACCAGAAGCACGACCAGCAGCGGAGTGGCGTAGAGGCGTGAGTTCTCCTGCAGTTTGCGGATGAAGAATTTTCCACCCTGGTAGTCGGGAGTCACGGGGACGAAGCGGCGCAGCGTTTTCACCAAGGGATTCTTCGAAGGATCGACTTTGTGTTCCCCGAGCACCAAGAACCGGATGCCACTGACGATCAGCAGGCCCCCGAAAATGTACAGCACCCAATGAACATGGGAGAGCAGGCCGACACCCGCGCCGATAAAGATGCCGCGCATGACAAGGGCGCCCAGAACTCCGAAAAACAGAACACGATGCTGCTGCGCTTCAGGAACGGCAAAGTAATTGAAGATTACGAGGAAGACGAACAGGTTATCGACGCTGAGCGAAACCTCCAGAACATAGCCCGTTACGAATTCGAGCGCCGCCTGGTGGCCCTGCCAGAAGTACAGAACAACCGCGAACCCAGCGGCCAACCCCACATACACGGCGGTCCAACCTAGCGCTTCGCGAAAGCGGATAACGTGGCCGCGGCGGTGGAAGAGGCGTAGATCCGCCAGCAGCAGGCCGAGCGCGAAAAGGTTGAACAGAATCCAGAAATAGAACAATGAGAATTCCTGGCGCGAGAGAAATTGCTGATTTTTGATTGCTGATTGTTGATTGAAAAAAACTGATTCACGCAAGCCTTGGTTTCAATCAGCAATCAAGAATCAGCAATCAACAATTGTTATTTCTGCCTTCCCCGCTGGCCGCTGACCCAATCATCCCAAATGGCGTTGGCTTTGAGCATCTCCACGCTGTTGCTCTCGCGCATGGTTTGCTCAATCTGGTCATGGGAGAGGCGCGGGCCAATCTTCACCGGCAGATCTGCCAGCTCCACACTGAGTGCGGCGGCCTCGGCCACGTGTTTCTTCAGTTGGGCGAAGTCCACTTTGTCGTACGTATCGGAGACGGCATGGTAATTTTCGAGATAGTTTGCTTCGTCCTGCTCGGCGACGAAGGTGGGCACGCCTTCCAGCATGAAATCGAAGTGGTCAGTGCCCCATTCCATGGTTGTGAGAACATCTTTCACGCCAAACTGCGCGAGCGGCGCAATCAGGCCCTTCGCAGTATCGGCAATGTCTTTGCGGCCGCCCACGGAGAAGCCGGTGGTCTTTCCCGTGCCCGAGTCGTAAATGATGACCCCCGCGGCTTTGTCGAGTTCGGCGCGATGGTTGAAGGCGTAGGCGCGAGAGCCGAGCAGTCCCTCCTCTTCGCCGGAGAAAAGAATGAAGCGGATCGTCCGTCGCGGCCTCACGCCCGACGCCTTGATGGCCCGCAGCGCATCGACCACCAGGGCGGCGTTGCAGCCGTTGTCGAGCGCTCCCGTGCCCAACTCCCACGAATCGAGGTGCGCACCCAGGATCACGAACTCGTCAGGCTTCTCGCTGCCGGTGATTTCTGCGACCACGTTCGACGTCTTGATGGGTCCGCCAATCTGGTTGGGAATGGAGAGGTCGGCCCACACCAGGTTTCCGGCAGCCAGCAGGCGCGCCATGCGCTCGCCATCTTCACGCGCTACGATGACCATCGGCAGTCGGTCGAGTTCTCCCGCGTTCGAATTCGTGTGCCGGTAGAGAATGTCGTGCTCGCGGGTGGC
>JBELAE010000014.1:0-30639 GCA_049509155.1 Candidatus Sulfotelmatobacter sp. | reverse complement strand
AGGAAAAAATCGAGCGCCATGAAGACGCCGAGCATGCCGGTCTGCAGCACCAGAAACCAGATGTAGTATTCCTTGACGCGATTCTCGATGGCGGTCCAGGAGGAAAGGATCGAGATCCAGCCCAGCAGCGTGGTGAGCATGATGAGCAGGAACGAGATGCCGTCAATGCCGAGCACGTAGCTAGCGCCGATGGATGGGATCCAGTTGCCGGGCGCGCCTTCGATGAACTTGAAGCCGGGCTCGAAACGCTGCGCCCAGAACCAGGGGACGAGCGGCAGCGAGACCAGAAGACCGGCGAGCGCGAAAAAGTTCGCAATCCAGCGGATAGCGTCTTTGTTCTCCTTGGGAACGAAAAGAAGAACGAGCGCGCCCACGAGCGGCGTGAAGAGGATGATGGATAGGATGTGGTTTTGCATAAGTCAGCTTCTAGCTACTAGCTTCTAGCTTTTGCCCCCTAGTTACCAGCGTTTTGCTAGAAGCTAGGAGCTAGCAGCTAGAAGCTGCCCGTCAGTGATACACGTAATAAAACACGAAGCCTACCAAGCCCGCGGTCATAACCAGGGCATACCATTGCACCAAGCCCCACTCGAACAAGCGCGCGGGATAACTTAGCATGCGCGCCAAAATCGCAGGGCCGTTGACGCCAATGCCGTCGATGATCCACCTATCCCACCAACTGGAAAATGTTGCGGTCAGGCGAGTGATCCGGCCGGCGCCGTTGACCGCGCCATCGATCACGTGGGAATCGAACCACGAACTGGCCTCGCCGAGACCGAGCACGCCGAGACGGACGTTGCCGATTTTGCGGCGTCCGGTGAAGACGTAGTCGTAGCCTTCGTCGACGTAATACTTATTCAACAACGTGTCGTAGACGAGCGGCGCCGCGGCGGCGATCGGTTCGGTGTAGCCTTTGTCGGCGTGGCGATAGCTTCGCCAGGCCATGGCCCATCCTGTGAACGCAGCGGCCAGCGAGAGGCCCATCAACAGCCATTCGGTGCCGGTATTGTGTTCCTCTTCTTTTTCGGCTGCGGCCAATTGTCCGGCCTTGCCCTCCGCGGTGAGGGCCTGAGCTTCACCGGCGAATACCGGCTCCAGAAATTTCGTGAAATGGTCGGAGCCTCCAAGGCTGTGCGGCCATCCCAGCCACCCGGCGCCAACTGCGCAGATCGCCAGGACAACCAGTGGCAACGTCATTGATTTCGGCGACTCATGAATGTGGTGTTCAATCTCATGGCTCATGCGAGGATGTCCATGGAACGTCAGGTACATGAGGCGGAACATGTAGAACGCTGTCATGAGCGCCGTGGCATAACCGACACACCAGAGAATCCGATAAGCGCCGCCCTCACGCGACCAGGTTTCCCAAAGGATCGCGTCTTTGGAGAAAAATCCGGCGAAGGGGAAAATGCCGGCGATGGCGAGCGTGGCAATGAACATGGTCCAGTGCGTGACGGGGATGCGCTTATGCAGGTCACCCATATTGCGCATATTTTGTTCGCCGCTCATGGCGTGAATCACCGAACCTGCCCCGAGGAAAAGCAGGGCCTTGAAGAAGGCGTGAGTGAAGACGTGGAAGACGGCGGCAGAAAAAGCTCCAACGCCGAGGGCGAGAAACATGTAGCCCAGTTGCGAGACGGTCGAATAAGCGAGCACGCGCTTGATGTCGTTCTGCACCAGGCCAATCGATGCGGCGAATACGGCGGTGAGTGCGCCAACGATCGCTACGACCAGCATGGATTTCGGGGCCAGCACGAATAAAGCGTTTGATCGCGCAACCATGTATACGCCTGCCGTGACCATGGTTGCGGCGTGGATCAACGCGGAGACCGGCGTGGGACCTTCCATGGCGTCGGGGAGCCAGACATAAAGAGGAATCTGGGCGGACTTGCCGCAGGCGCCGACGAACAGCAGCAACGTGGCCGCGGTGACATACGGATTTCCCATCAGACTGGCGGCGTGCTCGCGGGCGAATCCGGTTACGTCCATGAAGCGCAACGATCCGCAGAGCCACGCAATGAAGAACATGCCAAGAATAAATCCGGCGTCGCCGATGCGGTTGACGATGAAGGCTTTGTTTCCCGCGTCAGTGGCGGACTTGCGATGGAAATAAAATCCGATCAGCAGATACGAGCACAGACCTACGCCTTCCCAGCCAACGAACATCAACACATAATTGTTGGCGAGGATCAGCGTGAGCATGGAGAACATGAAGAGGTTGAGGTATCCGAAGAAGCGGTAGTAGCCGCCTTCATGCGCCATGTAGCCAGTGGAGTAAATGTGGATCAGCATGCCGACGCCAGTGACGAACAGCAGCCAGATGCTGGAGAGCGGATCGAGAAGGAATCCGGCATCGGCCTGAAGCGAGGCCGAAGAGCCGTCGGATTTTTGATAGTTCAGATGCCCGGTGTCAGTGCCGAGCCAAGTATAGAGGATCGTCTGGTAAGGCTGGTGCAGGTGCTCCGGGGTCGCGGACCAGTTGGTGTACTGCCAGACCGCGCCGCAGGCCATAAGAAACGCAAGGACGATGGTGCCAACGCAAACCGCGCTCACCGTGGACTTCTGCAGCCTGCGCCCGAAAAAAAACATGAGCGCCGCGCCGACGGCGGGGAAGAGCGGGATGAGGTAGATGTGGTCTAAAAATAGCATTCGGCACTCAGCATTCGGCACTCAGCCCGTCAACGATTCATCAGCTCGCCACGAATCTCGAGTGGCCGAATGCTGAGTGCTGACTGCTGAGTGCGCCTTACCACTTCAACAAATTCACTTCGTCCACGTTAACCGTCTCCTTGTTACGGAAGAAGGCGATCAGTATGCCGAGGCCAACGGCGGCTTCGGCCGCGGCGTCGGTGATCACGAAAATCGCAAAGACCTGGCCGTGCAGGGCGCCGGGACCACCGCCCAGGCGGGCTGGCATGCCCTGCCAATAGCGCGAGAAAGCGACCAGGTTCAGGTTCACGGCATTTAAGATTAATTCAATCGACATCAAGACGATGACCACGTTGCGGCGCGTCAGCACGCCGATTACGCCTAACAGGAACAGCGCCGCGCCCAGCACCAGGTAGTGCAGCGTCGTGATGTGGAGTAAGGCGTCCATTTGAGCTTCCAGATTCTAGCCTTTGGCACTTAGCAATTAGCATTTGGCCGTTCGCGACCTTAATGTCCTCACATAGAACATCGCTGGCTAAATGCCAAGTGCTAACTGCTAACGGCTGTCTTCAAATCCTCTTCTTTGCCATGACTACTGCTCCGATGATCGCGACCAGCAAGAGCAGGGAGGCGATTTCGAAGGCGAACATGTATTGTCCGGCACTGCGGTCGAACAGCAACGTCGCAATTGCCTGGGTGTTTTGCGATTCGAAGTAGGTCGTTCGGCCTTCAGGGAAGAGCGCTTTGCCTTTTGTCGTGGTGGTGTAGACCGTGATGAACAGTCCCCCGAGCGCGGCAGCGGCGGCGATTCCGACCAGCCATTGTTTATTGAACTGGCGCTCTTTCATGTTGCGTTCGAGGTTGATCAGCATGATCACGAACAGGAATAGCACCATGATTCCGCCGGCATAAAGAATAATTTGCACGCCAGCGACGAATGGGGCGTAGAGCATGAGGTAAAACGGCGTCGCTACCGGAGGATTCGTCACTGAAGGATTCATGGGCGCAAGGCTCCCTGCAGTTCAGCCCAAAGTTCGGTGCGCATAGCTACCGCGGCCGTCAAGATGAGCAACGCCAATCCCATAGGCAACAAAATCTTCCATCCCACTTTCATAAGCTGGTCAAAGCGATAACGCGGGAACGTGCCACGATACCAGATATAGAGGTACATGAAGCCGGCAACTTTGGCGGCGAACCAGAAAATATCGCCGACGCGGTCGCGCACCGGCGGGAGGAACATAAGCAGGCCGATCAGGCCGAGCACTGCGCCGAATCCGGCCAGGCCCATCGTCTGAATCTTGAACAGCGGATGCTTGGGCATGCGGGCCGTGTTGAAGAAACAAATTGCGGCGAAGAAAAGAAACGTGAGCCCAGGGAAAAGGGAAAAGACCAGGTCCCAGGTCGTGCCGTTCAGCAAGTTCGGGAACGGGCGCAGCCATCCGCCGAGCCACAGCGTTACTGCGATCGAAGAAACGGCGATCATGGCCGAGTATTCGGCCAGAAAAAATAACGACCAGCGGAAGCCGCTGTACTCGGTGTGGAATCCCGCGGTCAGTTCAGATTCCGCTTCGGGCAGATCGAACGGAGCGCGGTTGGTCTCGGCGACCATGGCGATGGCGAAGATGAAGAATCCGATCAGGCCGAGCGGGAAGAATTTGAAGATGAACCATTCTCCCTGCGCCAACTGCGCCTGCACGATGCCGATCATGCTGAGCGTGCCGGTGCCGGTGGCGTTGAGGCTGGTCATCATGATGACTGAAATTACGGCCAGTCCCATGGCAACTTCATACGACACCATTTGCGCGCTGGAGCGCAGCGCGCCGATCAGCGGATAGTGCGAGTTGGAGGCCCATCCGGCGGTGACGATGCCGAGCACGCTGAGCGACGAAACGCCGAGCATGAAGAGGATGCCGATGTTCATGTCGGTGATAGCGTGGGTGGGACCGAACGGGACGACAACAAAAACGGTGAAGGCCGCCAGCACGACGATGAACGGGGCGATCCAGAAAACAATTTTGTCGGCTTCGGCGGGGATGATGTCTTCTTTGAGGAGCAACTTGATGGCGTCGGCGATAGGCTGCAGCAGGCCATGCGGGCCCACCCGCATGGGTCCGAGGCGAACCTGCATGTGAGCGAGAATCTTGCGCTCCAGCCAGTTCATGGCGATGACGGCGACGGAGAGTCCGCCGAAAACCAGCAGAATGTAAACCGTCGCCCAGAAAAAATTCCCTGCGCCGCCGGGCGTGAGCTTGACGCTCGGATCGAGATAGGCCTGGATGTAGAGGATCAACTCGCGCATCAGATCGCCCATCAGCGGTCCACCTCGCCGAGAACAATGTCGAGCGTGCCGATGACGGCGATAACATCGGCCACAAGCTGGCCGCGGCACATGACGTCGAGCGCTTGCAGGTTCACGAATGACGGCGGGCGCACGCGGACGCGGTAGGGTTGCGTAGATCCGTCGCTGACGAGGAAGTATCCCAACTCACCTTTCGGAGCTTCGATGGAGTGATAGATTTCGCCGACTGGCGGCTTGATCACCTTGGGAACCTTGGCCATGATGGGGCCTTCGGGAATGCCTTCGACGGCCTGCTCGATGATGCGCAGCGACTGGCGAAACTCGGCCATACGCACGATGTACCGGTCGTAGGTGTCGCCGTTCTCGCCGGTGGGGATGTCGAAGTCGAAATTCTTATAGTTAGCGTAGGGCAGGGCTTTGCGAATGTCCCACTTGACGCCGCTGGCGCGGAGTACCGGGCCGGTCACGCCGAGCGCAATGGCGTCCTTGCCTGAAATAATGCCGACACCCTTGGTACGTTCGAGCCAGATCCGGTTGGTGGTGAGGAGTTCCTCGTACTCATCGATTTTCGGCTTCACGAAGTTGACGAAAGTTCTTACGTCTTTTTCGAAGCCGTCGTAAGTCTCGTATTGCAGGCCGCCGATGCGGAAGGCGTGCGTGGTGAGGCGAGCGCCGCAATATTTTTCGAAAATCTTAAGAATCTCTTCGCGGTCGCGGAAGGTATAAAACAGCGGCGTGATGGCTCCGATGTCGAGCGCGTGCGTTCCAAGCCAAAGCTGATGGCTGGCCATGCGGTTCAGCTCAGTCAGTAGGACGCGGATGTATTGCGCGCGGGGCGGGGCTTCGACGTTGAGAAGTTTTTCGACCGCTTCGCAGTATCCCAAGCCGTTGGAGACCGCGGCAACGTAATCCATGCGGTCGACGTAGGGATTGAACATCGTGTAAGTGCGGTGCTCACCGATCTTTTCGACTCCTCGATGCAGGTAGCCAATCACACACTCGAGGCCCAGGACCTTTTCGCCGTCAAGCCGCAGAATGACGCGCAGCACACCGTGGGTCGCAGGATGTTGCGGGCCCATGTTGATGACGAGTTCGTTGGTGTCGAGAAACGTCTTATCGGGCGTGTCGAGGTCGAGCGGCGAGAGTGAGGTAGGGTCGGTCATTAACTCGGTCGTTAGTCGTTAGTCTTAGGTCGTTGGTCCTCTATTGCCCGCTCTCAATCCCCAGGTTGATTTGCACCCACTCGTTATCCTGTTGCAGGATGCCGTAGTCTTTGCGCAGGGGATGGCCCTTCCAACCGTCGGGCAACAAAATGCGTTTCATGTCGGGATGGCCGTCGAACTTGATGCCGAACATATCGAAGACTTCGCGCTCCAGCCAGTTGGCCGTCGCCCAGATAGGGACGGAGCTGGCGATGGTTTCGCCATCAGCGATCTGCGTTTTCACGCGGATGCGTTCGTTGCGCGGGAACGAGTACAGCACCCAGATCACATCGAACTGTTTCTCGCGCTTGGGATAATGCACGGCGGTGATGTCGACGCAGTAGTCGAACTCCTCTTCATTGCGAAGAATCTGCAGGATTTCGGGAATCATCGAGCGATCGACCACCATATAGTTCTGGCCGAGATAAGTCAGAGGCTCGATGCCGGAGCCGTATTGGTCCTTGAGCTTCGCGACCATGGGCGAATCCCAGGGCGTTGGTACGGGCACCGCGGCTTTCGCCGGAGCGGGCGCTGCCGGTTTGGCGGCCGGAGCTGCGGGAGGTGCCGGCGCGGGTTTTGGTGGAATCACGGCCGCAGCGGCCGGTTTGTCGGGAGCGGATTTTGTTTCAGATTGAACCGACCCGGAGGGAGTAGCTTTCACCTCACCCGGAGTAGCGGGCTGATCCGCCGTCGGCTTCGGTTCACCTTCCGGCGACGGGGAAGAAGGGGATTTGATTTCGTCCGGCATAGCTCGCGAAGGCACAAACCTAAGGCGTAGCGCGCGTTGCGAAGAACGATAACTTTTATCAGCTTGAGAAGGCGAAGTCAACGAGGGCGATTGGGTGAAATGGAAACAGAAGCCGATCAGCCGCGCGATTGCGCTTGATATTGCTCGATCAAATCGCGAATGCGTTGGGCGTCGGACTTGCGGTGTCCGTGGCTGGTGATTGGATCTGTGCCGCCGGTGGACTCGATGACGATCTCAGCCCAGAAAACGCCGGTGGAAATATGGACCGAGGCGATTTTCGACATCGCGATGCTTTCCTCGTTGCTGCCGAACACGCGTGATTTGACGCGACTGACGCGCTGCGGGCTGATGACCAGACGGGTGGGGAAGAAGAAGTTGCCGCTGGTCCAGCGGCTGGCGGAGAAGGTTTCGGCGGGAGAAGAGTCCATGGGATTGTCGGGCATGGCCATATTCTAATTAGTTCCCAGGAGAAACAGCGGCTCCTCGACTCTGCGAAATGGTCCGCTCGCGGACACTTTTGCTGCGCTCGAACTGACAAGGATGCAACTAATCGAGAATCTCTAAACCCATTCCAGAGCGCCTTTGCTCCACACCCAAATGTAGCCGACGATCAGGATGGCGAGGAAGATGAGCATTTCAAACAGGCCGAACAGCCCGAAGGCCTTGAATCGCACGGCCCAGGGGAAAAGAAAAATCGTTTCCACGTCGAAGACGACGAAGAGGATGGCGATGATGTAGTAGCGGACGGTGTAGCGTCCGCGGGCGCTGTCGATAGGGTCGATGCCGCATTCGTAGGGCATGAGCTTGGCCTTGCTGGGATTCGACGGGCGCACCAGCTTGGCCAGCAGCAAGGTGATCGGCAGCAACGAGCCGACGATGGCGATGAAGATGAAGATGGGGACGTAGTTTTGCGGCATAGAGGTCGGCGCCTCAGCGAACTGCTCGGCAGGTCATAGTAGCGCCGATGCGAAGATGGTTCAAGAGGCATGGCCCGATAATCATGCCTCAATCAGAATTTCTCTCCCTCGCGGCGTCTTCCCGAAGGCCCGCGATTTTACCAGCGGGCCGAGCGATCTCGCGCGGGTTCACGCGCCGTCCCGGTTCACGGTTTTTCCCAGTGCGTGGTGCTGAACTGTTGGGGATCGTAAACCGCGGGGTCGAGTTTTGCATTGGGCTTGATGTCGGTGTAGTCCTCGCTGAATACCAGCTTGCCTTCGGAATAGATTTCGACGCGGGCAGCGATCCATCCGTGGTCCGCTGGCTGATAGTGCGTGAAGCGGATGTCGTTGACCTTCTTGGGATCACCTTGCGCGGGTTCGATTACGCGCACGAACAAGAGTGTGTCTTTGGTGACCCAAAATTGCCGGGACGTCAGATCGCCCTTATCGGCGCCGACAACGTACGCGGGATGGCCCTCCCAAGTGTCTTCCCGCAGCTTGGACAAATCATAGCCCTCGCCTTGCACCACCTTGATGGTCGCCTCGGGTGCCTGGGTATAGACGTCAAATCCGAGGACGAGAAGAATATTAACCAGAGGACGCGAGCCCGCGACCTGGTTGTTTTTCACGACGGTGACTGTGCCGTCGGACAGGACGTAGCCATTGCCGTTGGCAGGCGGCCCGATGTCGATGCGCAACTTTCCCGGCAGCAGCGCCGCCTCGTACCAGGTCTCAGACGTGTGCGTGCCGTCGGGTTTGTAGGTCGTGCTTTCCTGCGTGAAGGTGAGCGTCTTGTACCAGGAAGCCTGGTAGCGGTCGTGCATCGCGCGCAGTAGGGCATCGCCCGTGCGGATGTCTTGCGCATGGGCGGCATGGGCCGGTGCGAAGCCCAGCGCGAAGGTCAGCACGACGGGGACGAGCAGAGTTCGTTTGAGAAAATTCATTTGCGTATTCCTCCGGCAGAGCGAGATCGTACTTTAATTCTTGATGATGGCGGTATGTGTTTCTTGCCCCGATGGTCAGCAGCACTTGTCGGGGAATAAGAATACAGTACGGGCAAGGTCGGATTGTAACGTTGCTTTGTGATAGTAGCGAGCGAGAAGTCCATTCTTCCATTCCAGCAGGTCGGGGTTGCAGCGGGCGAACTCGTTCCAGTCGCTGGTGTGCGAATCGAGGGCGCGTGGTTCGCTGGCAGTCGAGTCCGTGGCGGATAGGTGTGCCATGCGCTCGCGGATGAGGAAGAAGTAAGCATGCGTGATGGTCTCGTGGTAAAGCTGAGACTTGCCGCGGACCTCGGCATAGCGCTTCAGGGCGGCGGAGAATTTGGCGAGCGCCTCGAGCGGTGAATATTGCAAAAGATAAGCAAAGGCCAGGCGGACATGGTCGGCGTGGTGGAAGGAATCTTCGGGAATGTTGCCAGACTCAAACCGCCGGATGAGTTCTTCGTCGGTCATATCGTCTCTCTGTTGACGATAGAACTCTGCGGCATGGCACGGGTGCTACCGGCCGGACTGTTTGCTGGGTCCCCGGTCCAGAACTGGTAAGCCGCGTCTAGCACGCTCTCGACGGAACCATCGTTTCGCACGAACAACTTCGGCATGCGCGAACGCGAAAACAAGTCGGCCAGTATCTCCTGCTCACGAACAAAGTAAGCGTGGATCTCGTGGTGGTTCTTGCCGAACTTTCGCGCGTATTCCAATAAGAATTGCTCATTCTTTCTTGGTTCGATTCCTCGTTCCCAGATCGTCTGGGGAGAAGAAGAAAGCATGATCAGTTTGCATCCGAGTGCGGCCAGGCGTTGGTCGATGTGCGCAACGTCGGGCCACTTCACAACTCCTGGTCGTACGCAGTGTGTAAAGTGCAAAGTGTCAACGATCGCAAAACACCACGGGCGACTGTGTTCCTGCACGCTGGCGTGGATCCACTCGATCGTGCTGACAATGCGATCCAGGTGCTGCAGGTTCTCCGTTACGGTAAGACTGCCGCGGTCTTCCGGTATCGCCAGCGGGCCGTAGGTGTGCGACTGCGCTAGATGAATTAGGGATCGGATCTTTCTGGGTGCAGTTTGGCCGACGTGGCGGCGAATGAGTTCATCGATCAGCGTAGACTTGCCAACACCGGAAGTGCCTTCGACCAGCAAACCTTTGAACGGAGCCATAGGAAGGTCACCTTGTTACTTTCCAACCGCGATGGCAAAGGCCGCGGCGGCGTAGATCACCAGATTGCCGACGTTGTAGCCGCCGTGCAGCAGGTGAATAAGGATTGCGAATACGAAAACGGCGAGCAAAAGCCACGCACCGCGCGTTGTAGTTTTCGGAATCAGGAGAAGGATGCAGCCGAGAATCTCGCCGAATCCCAAAATCAGGCGGATGAAGCCAGGCATGTAAGTGCGGGCGAAATCGTGCGCCGCGCCAGGCATCACGAACAGGACGGCTTCGATCAGAATTACAACGCCGAGAGTCCATTGCAGAACAGTGAGGCCGAGTTTGGCTTTCATGGTGCTCGTGTGCTCCTTAGCCGTGGTTATTTTTCGGAGGCGCGTTTACGCGGAGATTTTGCCTTGATCTCCTTCAGGCGATGGCTGGCGCTGGAGTCAAGGTCGAGATCGTAGAACTTCTTCAATTCGCGAATGCGTTCGAGGGACGTGGGGCTGAACGGAGTCTTGCCGTCGAAAGCGTGCAGGACGATGCCCTCGAGGACGTCGCCGAGGGTCATGTCGTGATATTCGGCAAAGGCTTTGAGGACTTTCAGGATGCGTTTTTCAATGCGCACCCCGGTTTGCACGCGCTCGACGAGCAGCCTGGGATCGTCTGTCATGTGTACCAATGTACCATGGTACCACCTCAATTGCAAATGGCTGGGCCTTTGGCGGCCCGCCGCTGGGGGCGGCCTATTCGACTGCTGCGGTGCTCAGGCACATATCTGGACGATGCAGGACGCACGTCTCCTCTGGCGCATGCGGATCTCGGCGGAGCGACTTCACCTTGAGCAGCGTTCCGCTGCCCAGAGCCCTGGCCACGACCGGGTCCAGTTGGGGGTCGCGCACGCTGGTGCAGGAATAGACGGCGATGTAAGTGACAGCCTGCACGGAAAACTTGCTCCGGTGACGAGTGATCCGGGTCATCACTCCGCGGCCAAAAGAACTTCCACCGATGGTTGCAGTAATGGGCAGGACGATGCGGCCGCCGTCACTCAGTTTCTCGAGCCAGGACACATGCGGATGGGTAACGCCAGCATTGATGAGCATGGCATCGCAGATGCCGGGATCGACGAGTGCGCCGTCGCCGGAATGTACTTTTACATTCGGATAGCTGGCCAGATTCTTGCTGGAGCGGGCTGCCAAATCAGGATCCACTTCACTGGCGACCACGCTCCCGCTGGCTCCTACCATTTCAGCCAGGATCGCCGTGTAATAGCCCACACCACATCCCAGATGAAAAACGCGCTGACCGGCTTTCAGATCGAGCGCGTTGATCCAGGCGGCGAGGGCGCTGGGTTGGCCGTTGTTCAGCTTCCGGGCGGGATCAATCGCCGCCAGCACGTTGTGATACAAGTCGCGAGGGTCGTCGGTCGTTACGTAGGCCGACCCGGCCAAGCCGAGCGAAACTAATCCAACCACCTCCGGGGAAGCGACCTGCCAGGGCGCTGGGCCTAGAAAGTCCTCCCGCGGCACATGCGCAAAGGCTTCGACGAGAGCCGGTGACGTGAGTTGGGCGGCAAAGCGGATCTCCTCGGCGTAAAAGCGACGGCAGTCCTCGAGGTTCATATTAGGGGCGTGCATATCAGGGAAGTATCGTACGCGGCCGGGAACGAGACAAGAGACACCGCGAGGAGACTGCGAATTGAACGTTTATAATCGCAGTTCTATATTTCGGCGGTTAAAGGACTCTCTTGGCACTCGACGATCATATTTACGAACTGCGGCGTGAGAAGTTGAAGGCGATTGAGGCGCTGGGCCAGGCCACGTACCGGAGCAAGTACGAATTCACCCACACGTTGCCGCAGATCCTCGCGGAGTACACCGCGAAGACAGCTGAGGAGCTCGAGCAGGTGCGGGTGAACGTGCGCGTAGCGGGCCGCATCATGGCAATCCGCCTGATGGGCAAGGCCGGCTTCGCGCATCTGCAACAGGACGGAAAGAGGCTGCAGATTTACGTGAAGAAAGACGCGGTTGGCGAGAAGGGATTCGAACTCTACAAATTACTCGACCTGGGCGACCACATCGGCGTGAGTGGATATCTGTTTCGCACGCGCACGGGCGAACTGAGCGTCCACGTTGAAGAAATCACTTTTCTAAGTAAGGATCTACTTCCTCTCCCGATCGGTAAGACGGTTGAAACCGACGCCTCTGATAAAAGTGGACCTGAGAACAGGAATGCGCTCACCGATGTTGAGATGCGTTACCGCCAGCGCTATGTCGATCTCGTCGTGAATCCGGAGGTGCGGGAAGTTTTTCTGAAGCGGACGAAACTGGTGCAGTCGATGCGGCGCACACTCGATGCGCACGGCTTCATTGAAGTCGAAACGCCGATGATGCAGCCCATCGCCGGCGGCGCGGTGGCACGGCCGTTCGTGACCCATCACAACACGCTCGATATGGATCTGTATCTGCGCATCGCGCCGGAACTTTATCTGAAGCGGCTCGTGGTCGGCGGACTGGATCGCGTCTATGAAATCAACCGCAACTTCCGCAACGAGGGCTTGGGCTGGCGCTGGAATCCTGAGTTCACCATGCTGGAGTTTTATCAGGCTTATACCGACTACCAGGGTGTGATGGATTTGACCCAGGAAATTATCACGCAGGCGGCGAAAGATGTGACCGGCGGGACGAAGACGAAGTGGGGCGATCAGGAGATTGATTGGGCCAACTGGCGGCGCTTAACGATGCGCGAGGCGATCATTCATTATTGGCCGGAAGCGGCCGGTGCGAAGCCGGAGATGGATGAGTTTGCCAGCAGCGAAGGTGTGAAGAAACTGATAGAGCGCTTCAACGCCGCCCACGCGCACATGGCATACGAAGCGAATGCTCCCGCGGGGAAGAACATTGCCGCGTTGTTTGAGGCCGCGGCGGAAGAGCATCTCACGCAGCCGACGATCATTTACGAATATCCGACGGCGATCTCGCCGCTGTCGAAGCAGAAGCCCGACGAACCGGACTGGACCGAGCGCTGGGAAATCTTCGCGGGAGGGATGGAGATTTCCAACGGCTTCAGCGAACTCAACGATCCCGAAGACCAGCGTCGCCGATTCGAAGGGCAGTTGCAGGAACGCGAGCGCGGCGACGACGAAGCGCACCAGATGGATGAAGATTACATTCGCGCACTGTCGTACGGGATGCCGCCGGCGGGAGGTGTGGGCGTGGGCGTGGACCGGTTGTGCATGCTGCTGACCGACTCGCACACCATCCGCGATGTGATTTTGTTTCCGTTGTTGCGGCCGGAGAAAGCCTCAACCACAGAGGACGCAGGGGATCCGGAGCAGAAGCCTTCGTAATTACGTTCCAGCTATTAACTTCCCGGTATCTAATGATGCACTGTTAGTAGTGCATACCGATTCCTATACTCGACTCATCGGTTTTGGGCTCTGCAGTGGCAGCGCTATCGTAGTGTTCCGGAATCCCTGCGGACACTGGGTCGGTAGCGCTTTGCTTTTGGAGCCGATCACTTCGCTTTCTTCTCGCCGCTCTTCCCGGATGCCTTATCACTCGACGTCCGTGGTGGTTCGTACCCCGGCTGATCGGGGCCGAAGTTCGCACTCAGATAGTCGATCAAAGCATCTCGATCGCTGCTATCGACGGCCGCTCCCCACTTCACCATCTTGTCGACTTCCTTTGCCCACGCAGCCTTGCTGAGGCGTTGCTGCAGGATGATGCGCGCTTCGTGGCATTCCAGACACGACGCGCTGGCCTTTCCCTCCATGGCACCCGATGGGAGATCTTCGGTCGTCTTCGCCGGAGCCGCACTCTGAGCGACCACGATGATGGAGGCTAGAGAGAGCACAAGCAGCATCGCAAACCACCGGGCTGCGCCCGACTGGACAGCGGAGAGCCTGCCCTGAGCCTGTCGAAGGGGCGTTCGTCCCCACATGACCATCCGGCTTCCCCACACTGCCCTCTTGTTATGCGACATGAATCTTCACCTGGTCGGCGGCATTGTAGAGGTAGCCACTGGGATTCCATACGGGCGTGGAGGGCTGGGTACGTCCCAGCGAGTCGGTGGCGCGAGACAGAATCGTGTAGTCACCGCCTTTGGTCTTGAAATCATAGGTCCAGAGGCGCCAGGCGTAGTGAGCCTGATCATGGCCGAGCGCCGCTGGATTCCAACTCGTGCCGCCATCGGTCGAGACTTCGACCTTCACGATGTCAGCTTCGCCTGCCCACGCTGCGCCGCGAACGGCAACCTTGCCGGGCTTGAGTTTGGCTCCGTCGATCGGACCGGAGATCACCGATTTTACGCTTAAAGCGGTGAGCGGGTGAGTATCTTCGGGCTTTACCGCGTCGCCAGGTTTCACGGGCTGATTGGGAAAACGATATCCCGGGCTCATAAAGTTCCCCACGAATTCGGATTCCAGGATTTTGATTTCGGTCAGCCACTTGCAGGATGCTGCGCCAATCCAG
The DNA here is from genome assembly GCA_049509155.1 of Candidatus Sulfotelmatobacter sp. GTDB lineage: Bacteria > Acidobacteriota > Terriglobia > Terriglobales > Acidobacteriaceae > Sulfotelmatobacter. The sequence goes on along the minus strand of JBELAE010000014.1, from coordinate 16,190 downwards.
CCGGGGACGAGGGCGCGCGCCGGGAAGCCGTGATGCTTCGTGAGCGGTGCGCCGTTCATCTGCATAGCGACCAGGGTGTCGGAGTCGAGCGCTTTCTCGATAGGGATGCTGCGAATGAACGGAGGAACTTTGCCGGGGACCTCGTCGAGCCCGCGAAACATAACGTGTTTGCCAGTGGGCTTGATGCCAGCGCGTTGCAGCACGTCGCGCAACCGCGGACCGGAGAAGCGCGCAGTACTGACCGCACCCTTGCCCCACTGAACGCCGGGAACTTGCGGGCGCTGCAGGCTGCGTCCATTGCCGGCGCATTCGAGCGTGTTCACTACCGAATGAGTTTCAAACTTGGAGAGTTCGGGGAAGGTCAGAGTGATTGGCTTGTCGACTTCACCCCCGACACTCAGGCGCCAGTCACTATTGCCGGGATTGGCGCTGAGTTCGCTGGGTTCGTGCATGTGGTTGCGCACGAAGAAGTGCGGAACCGGGGTGAGCCAGGTATTGAAGTACTCGACCGGCGTTTCCAGATCGACGAAACGATAGGAGCGAACGATCATCCCATCTTCGCCGGGAACGGCGATGGGTCCGTTTTGGGCGGAGGCTGCCCGGGATAAAAACAGCGACAAGAGAGGCGGCGCAGCGCCCGAGGCGAGTGCGGCGCCGGACATCTGCATCAAGAAGTTGCGTCTCGAGTTCATGGCGTTATTATTGGGCATACTCTAATCGGGCAAAGTGGGCTACGCATTCTCGACTGGCGGAGCGAACGTTAACACCGCCGGCCCGGAAAAGGAGAGTGGCCAAAACCGGGCCGGCGGCGATTCTGAAGGGAAGGCGCCCCTCAGAAGGTTGACAGCACGCTGCGGAAAACTCCTCCGTAAGGATGAGTTTCCCGCAGCGGCTAAAGCTGCGATGTATTGCGTCCAGCCGGTGCGGCTGAAAGCCGCGCCATTTCAATACGAACTCTGCAAAACAAGGCCGCGGCCGTTCAAGACGGAGCCGCAGCCTTGCCAAACAGAGCGGCTACGGCAGGTAGTAGCGGAACGAGGTGAAGATCATGTTGTCCAGGCCGGAAGGAGTGGTTCCGCCTCCCCCGGTGAAGCCAACACCAGACCACGTCTGCCGAGTCACGTACGAGTACTGCGTGCCGACGCGGAAGCGGCCTTCCTTTCCTTGGTAGATGCTGTACCAGAGGCCGATTGTGCCCTCCTTGATGGCGCGCGTGTCACCCGTGCAGTTGGCAAGAGTGCCGGGAGCGAATCCACTGTTTGCAGTGGGAACGGTCTCGGTGTAGCAGCCGAAGTTGTCGCACGCCTGTGCACCGTAGCCAACCGCGGCTCCCTTGCCCTTGTCTCCCAACGGATCCCAACTCGCGGTACGGGCGGCGTATTCAGCGCCACCGTAGGTGTAGAAATCGAGCTTCTTGCCGTGGTACTCGAGTGTGGCCAGGCCCTGAAGGTCCTTAATCAAGTGGAGAGTTCCGTCGCCGTTCACCGCAACATCGGAGAGTTGGGCTGCGCCGTAACGGCCGATGCCGCTGCCGCCGAAACCATGCACACCGAAAACGACGTGTTTATTGGCGAAGGCCCAGCGAGCGTTGACGCCGAAACCGCCACCGCTCTTGGCGGCGTTATACGCAGCAGCTGCCGTGCCTCCGTCGGTCAGAGCAGGGCAGAGCGGCGACACGGTCGTAATCACCGGAGGTGTTGCGCCATTGGTTACGTCCTCCTCGCAAGGGAAGATGCGATCGCGGAAACGGTCAAAGAGGCCAAAGACTTCGTAGTGTCCGAAGCCCGGATCAAAGGCCAGTTTGGCAACGATATCGGGGGAAGGGTTGAACGCGTAGTTCGCGGTTGTGTTGTAGCTGTTGCTGGCGCCAGCTTCGCCGACGAGGAAGTTGTCGGCGTTACCGTGGGTGGTCAGCGTGGCCTGGGCGTTTTCAATGGACACGGCGAACGCCACTTTGTTGCTGAAGTTCTTGGTCACGCGAAGTCCATACTGGCGCGCGAACGTGAACCCCACGTTGTAACCAGGGTCGATGGTCGAGGGCCGGGCATCGTTGACTCTGCCGGTGTCGTCGCTGGGAGCGATCGAGACCTTGCCTTCCGTGACCAGGCTCCACATCTGGCCGCCGAGGACGCTCCACCCGTTATCCCACTTGGCCTGGCCCCACGCCTGCCGCAGACGAAGTGTGTAGCTGTTGGTTTGAGTGGCAGTGGAAGTTACGCCGGCGGAGAGAAAGTCGGCGGACACATAGCTGGAGAACTCTACATCTTTTAGGCGTCCGCTCACGTAGACCGTTGGCCGGGTCTGCCGTGCGGAGCCGAAAAACTCCGACGTCTTGCTTTGCGAAGCGCCCGGCATGGTGAGTGAATTGAAGGGCGTGGGCAGGTCCGCTCCCAGAGCCCGCGAGCGGCGCACAAATTCAGCTGCCACGAATCCGCCCGGCGTGATGGTGATGCCTCTGAAATGGATCGAAATGGGACCTTCCATGGGGTTGGTGCTGGGGGGAGCTTCCTGCATGCTGATCCCTGTGCTGCTGGTGCTTTGCGGAACCGCGGCATCACTGCTAAGCTCGGCGACTTGTTGAGTTGGAGCGGGCGCGGCCTTCGCCTTATCCGCCGCCGCGGATTGCTGGGCTTCCTGCCAGGCTTGCTGGCGCTGTAACTGCTGATTCAGTTGCTGAATCTGCAGTTGCTGTGCGGCCAGGGCGTCTTTCAGCGCCTGGACATCAGCACCGGTCACCGTCGGCGGAGCCGGGGCGGTTGCGGCGGGAGCAGCTGCGGCCGCTGGATTTGCTTTCTCTGGTGTGATGTTCGACGCGGTCTCGGTTTGTGCCCAAGCTCCAGACGTTAATGCCGCTAGAGTCAGACCCGTAAGAAACAGGTTCCGGTTGAGTTTCATGGAAGTAAATCCTCTCCTTTTGAGTTTTGTTTTCGCACTGCTACCTTGGGGGACACAACAGGAGGCACCCGCCGCTGGTTGGCGGTGTGGACTCTCCTTTTTTCTTGGTTGGCTTTTCGCTTGATTCGCTGAGCCAGCCCAACTTACAAAATAGGGACGATAAACATCAATAGAATAAACGTACTAGGGATACTAGTGGAGGCCCTGGTACCCTTTCATTAAAGGACGGTTAATTCTTGCTGCCTGAGGCTCTGCTCAGAAGGTCCCTTGAAGAGGGCCTCAACCCCCGACTAGGTTTTGCGGAGCCCTCCATCCATCTATCTGACTGAGCCTAATCACCTTTGTGGCCGCCGACTACCATGGGGAGGATACTGGCGGTATCTTTCTTCTGGTCTTTTTTCTGGTCCTTCTGGCGCCGCGAGTTCTTGCCGGTTTTCAGTTCGGGTCGGGCGATCAAGTCCGCCAGAGTCGTGTGATCGAGAATGCGTGCGGCCGCGTCGCGGACGTCGAGGAAAACCTGATACAAGGCGCGGTGCGGGATATCCCGGTGGATCAGTTCGCGCAACTGCTCGGCGTCGGCGAAAGGCGCCAGCGGACCGTCAATCAGGCGCATGATCTCGCTGAGATGGATGTCCGCGGGATCGCGGCGCAACTGGTAGCCGCCCTTGGCACCGCGCACGCTCTCGACCATGCGGGCGTTCTTCAGTTCGAGCAGGATCAATTCCAGAAACTTCTCGGGCAGCACCTCTTCGTAGGCGATGTCGCGGATCTTGATGGCGCCCTGGCGATGGTGACGGGCCAGCATCATCATGGCCTGCAGGGCGTACAAACCTTTTTGCGAGATTTTCATTGGCGCGTGACTCCCATAAACTCGATCTAACTAATAGACATTATCGACGTGACTGGCTATGCAAGCGGAATTCCATCGCGGCAAGCAGCGGAAAGTGGGTTGAACCTGTGAAGTCAATAGGTTAGCGGTAGCCGTAGAAAGGGCCGCTCGCTTCATGTGCAGCGGATTGCAGTTGCGGGCGGACAAAAGTTCCACCCAAGCCTGCGAGCGCCCTGCTTGCAAGTTCCTGCGCACCAACGACACGTTAGCACCATTCGACAGCGACTGCGACGGGATAGATCACGCGGAGATGCGCAGAACCAGCGCGGTAATGTTGTCGGGGCCACCGCGCTCCAGCGCCAGGGTCACCAGCTTCTGACAGGCTTCGGCCGGGGGATTGGCTTGAACGATGCTGGCAAGCTCCTGATCGCCAACCAAGCCCCACAGACCGTCGGAACAGAGCAGCAGGACGTCACCCTCTTCCAGGGGAAGAGGATGTTCGGGAACGTGTGGGGTAATGTCGCGCCCGGAACCGAGGGCAGCCGTCAGTATATGGCGCTGGGGATGTGACTCGGCATCTTCCGAGCGCACAATGCCGCTCTCGACCAACCGGCCCACGTAGGAATGATCGCGCGTAAGGCGGCTAATGTTTTTGCCGCGAATCAGGTAGAGGCGGCTATCGCCGACGTGGGCAAAATAAAGCTGTCGCTCCACGATGGCGGCGGCTGTACAAGTGGTTCCCATGCCGTAGAACTGGGGATGCTCGATGGCGAAACGCTGAATGTTCTGATGAGCGGAGGCGAAGGCCTCGACCAGGGTCGCTTGTGGATCTGCGCCGAAAGCGTTGTCGTAGACGCTGCGCACGGTCTCGACGGCGAGGCGACTGGCTTCCTGTCCGCCTTCGTAACCGCCCATGCCGTCGGCCACTACGGCGAGACGGCCTTTGCGCCGGAAGTCTTCGTCGGAATCAGGCTCCCAATAGAGGTAGGAGTCCTCATTATTGGAGCGCTGGAGGCCAACGTCGGTCAGGCTTGCGGCTTCGATTCCGGGCTTAGGAGTTTTGGAGTCAACTGCCATAGATGATGAAGAACGAGCGTGATTGGACGGAAGCCTCGTGCGATGAAGCTGTTGCGATCAGCCTGATGCGATGAATCTGTTGCGACGAAACTGTTCCGGTCGAAAACTGCCTTGGACTCCGGTCATTATAAGGGAAGCTCGCGATAACAGAAGCTCGCGGCTTTCGCCCTTGTCTCCGGACAGGTCATCCGGATGAATTGCGTAGCCTATCACTTCCGGCGGCGATCTGGACATGGTGTTAACGGTTATCCGGAAAAAAGAAAAAGCGGGAAAGATGAGGCCATTTTCCACGTGCTTCATGAAAGACTGGAGAAACACAGGAGGGCGCATCGCAGAGAGTGCGGTGCAAGGGTTGGTGGAGGCGCGATAGAGGCGGCGGATTGGCGTGCGCCCGAGAGGGATGAGTGCGCGGAGGTTTGACGAGCTTCATGCGGAAAATATTGTTCGTGATGAGCGGTCTGTTGCTGCTGACGGCGTCTTCGCTGGGGCAGGCGAGACGGCTGTGGGTGCTGCGCTCGCCCGGAGAGATGGTGGAATACGATCCGGCGACTTTTACGGCGAAGCAAACCGTCAAGGTGCCTGCCGAAGCGGTGGAGTCGCCGGGGAATATTTCGGTTAACCGTCTGGGGCAGATCTTGTATGAAGCGGCGGTGTCGCTGCCACTTTCGGAGGAAGATGCGGCGTCGGCGCACAAGGTGTGGTTTTGGAATGGCCGCGCTGCGACCACGGTTGCTCTTGCTCAGATTGCACCCGCAACCCTCGATCAGGGAGTTAAGCGCGAGGTCAATACCACGGGATCGAATCAGGCAGTTACGGAATTCGCTCCAGTGGCTTATCTTTCGGCGGAAGGCGGACATTTGTTCTGGTTCGCCAACCAGGCACGACGTTTGCAGCGTGAGGAAGTGGACCTTTCGACGACTACGACCTGGCAGGCCTGGCAGACCGATCTGAGCGGCGCGGGACGGGAAGACTTGGCCACGTCGAAGTTTCCCGACTGCCGCTGTCCGACCGGGACGTGCGAGGAGAGTTGTCCCTACGGCGTGGTTTGGGCGCCGGACACTGGCGTGGACAAGTTTTTTCTGATGACGCAGTTGGTCGCCGGACAGACAGCGCCGGTTTACAAAGCGAGTACGCGTTATCACCAAGAAGGCGCGAAGTGGACCGCGACCGCTTTAAGCGAGCCTCTGCAGCGAGTGCTGGGTGCGACCGCGAATGGAGAAGCCATCGTCGAGTCGATTCCGGATACTGGTTGCTGCGGGTGGTCGAACCAGAGTGACGATCTTACTCTGGTGTTGAGTGACGACGGGTTGAGTGGAGAAAAGAATGGCGAAAAGAAGATCACAGTGTTCGATGAGCAAGCGACGTACAAGAATCCGGACTACGACGTGAGTTTCTATACTTCTAATGCACGGCTGTCGCCGGAGTTGGGATTTGTGGCGATGACCATTGTTTCGACCGCGCAGGAAAACAAGCCCATTCAACTGGCGCAGGAGGGGCAGGCGAATCCCGAGGAGTCGCAGCGGATTCGCAAGGCGCTGACGGAGTTGCCAGCCGTGGAAGTGAAGCGCATGTTGGAGTCTCCGGAGAGGGAAGCGTTCCTGCCGCATTCGGCGCTGGTGGGCTGGATCAGCGAGAAGGAAATTCTGATCGTCGAAGATCATTTGCTGGTGGCTTACAACGTGGGGACGGGCGCGCGGCGGAAGTCGGGCGTGCGGGTGGAGGATGCGGCGCGGGTATTTCTACGGTGAATGAGCGAGCGTAGGTTCTGGATCTCCGACCACCCGTCCGGCACCGAGCCGATCCCGGGTTTTCAGTGAAATTCGATGTTTCGCCACTAGAGACGATCCCCTAAACGGTTGGCGACTCGGATAACTTCGTGCTTGCCGTCACAAGGCGAGTTGCTCTGCTACGGACCGAAGCCGCGGTTCATATCCCATAGCGGGTAATGCGGCAGGGCGCCGGCCGGATCGCGCACGAATGCTTCCGTCTGAATTACCAAATCCCGCTGGCGCTGGCGCGCGGCAGGTCCAATGTCGACGCGGCCTAGGGCCGGTGTCTGGGCGCCAGCGCGGGTCGTGCCGGGAGGTGGTTTCAGGCCTTCAGAAAGTTCGCTTCGTTTCAGCAGAGTCGTCAGCGATTCGCGAATTTCTTTCGTAGCGGTGCCAAAGCGTTCCTTCCACTTTTCCTCAATATTGCGCGCGATGCTGTAGTACCTTTCTTGCGCCTTGATGCCGGCTTCGGACAGCCGCACGAACTTGCCGCGGCCGCGGGCAGGATCTCTTTCAACGACAATGTACGGCTTGTGCTGCCAGCCAATGCCTGCGGTCTCCGCCGAACAGCCCGTTCGTTTAGGAATCTCTGCTTCAGGGATCGGTTCGTCGCTGAGAACGCGAATCGTGTTGGCGCATAGCGAAATCGGCGTTCGCGACTCACGTTCGAAATCGAGCGCGAAGGCGAGCAGAACGCGGGAAAGCAGCACCGGTAGCGGCAGGCCGTCTTCCGCAGCCGATTTTCGGGGCGCGAACAGCGCCAGTTGCAGAATTGCACTGGGCAAGCCCTGCGGCAATTCGAGGTCAATCTGGTGCTCGATTGCTTCTAAGGAGTGGCGCAACCTCGTCGCATCGTCGCCAAAGCGTTTCGACCAGCGCGCGTCGATTTGCGGGATCAGTTCCGGCCAGATTCTAATTGCGGTTTCGCCGCTGGCCGTGAGCTGAACCGGCCAATCAGCGCGGATGCCTCGCCCGCTGCCGAAACCGGCGCGTTTTCCGGGCTGCAGCAGAATAAAACCCCATCGCTCTAGACAGCATAGCGGGGCCTTGCCCTGATCCTCGCCGGCGAGCGCGTGCGCAGCTAGCGTTCGAACCGAAACCGGTCCATCGGCCAGAAACCGCAGCACATTGAGCCAAATTACCAGCGAGAGGCGCGCGCTACGGCTCTGCGTTTCGCGCATGCGGCGCTCGAATTCGGAATCGAGTTCCACCGTGTAGGCGATCAAAATCTGGGAGAGAAGGGCCGAGAGAGGCTTGTGCGGCGCCGAGCGCATCCTACCGAAAAGTCTAGCACGGGCCGGATTCCTGGCGAATCGCGAGGAAATGGCACAAAGATTCAGCATCCCCGAGAAATGCGGAAACTGCCAAGCACCCCTGCTTCCCGCACATCGTCAAATGCCGGGTTGTGCGAATACGAATTAAGAGGCACGGGGGTAAGCGCGGACCAGGGCGGTCCGCGCTTTCGTCCGCGGTGAAAGTCAACGGTTGCGCGTGTTGGCAAGCGCCCGAAGGATGATGCGAGTGTTTTCATTGATGGCGCGCCGGATATACATGGTGAGGGCGAAAATAACGACAAGGAAGAAGAGATCGACGCGAAGCAACGAATGCAACAGCCCGCCCAGAGTTTCCAGCGGGAACATGTGGAGGTGCATCCAGATGAAGGCGACGACGGCGAGAATGCCAAGCACCCCGACGATGATTCGAGAAAAGCGCTCCGACCTGTCTGCGGCCGCAAGGGCTTGTTGGACGAAGGCGATTTCGGCGTTCGTATTTTCGGAGTTGGGCTGTTGCGATTCGGGGCTCATAATGGTGTCCTTTCGAGAGTGAGATATTTACGAAGTGTCGCGACTCCATAATGGAGACGTGACTTGGCGGTGCCGACCGGAATGTCGAGAATAGCTGCGGTTTCTTCGAGCGAAAGATCGTGCTGGTAGTGAAGAAGGAGGACTGCTCGGCTGGCGGGCGAGACATGGTCGAGAAGAGAGAGGAAGGCGGCATCGGGTGGCCCGCCCAGGTCGGGATTGGGAGTGAAGGTTCCGAGGGGAGAGTCGTCCAGGGGTTGCCAGCGGTGGGCGCGTTTGAGGTGGCTGGTGGCGATGCGCGAGGCGATACGGAGAGTCCAGGCATGGAAAACAGCGGGCTCGCGCAAGAACCGGAGCTTACGGAAAATTTGGATTGAAGTCTCCTGGAGAATGTCGTCGGCGAGATCGGCGCCAGCCAAGCGGGTGATGTAGCGGCGCAGCGGTGCATGGCTGTTACGGAGGAGCTGTTCCAGGGCAGCCCGGTCGCCGGCCTGGGCGAGGAGCACAAGCAGAGTTTGGTCGGAGGGCGAAGGCTCCTTCGGATGCGATGGGACGTGCATGCTTGAAAGAGGGGTTAAAGGGAGTTAGAGTTCGGTTCCGTCGAAAGAATATCCTGGGCGAGGCAAAACGGGCATCTGTTGTTGCCTGAACGGGACGTCTTAGATCATCGGCATCCTGTGAGAGCGTTCCGTGCCCATTTTGCGCAAGCAGGGCCTTAGCATTCAACACTAGAGCGGCTGGGCTCGGTTCTGGGCGGATGACGGGCTACCCGGAGGCACGAAGCCTCACATGATCGTGCTATCTCGCTGCCGCTGGCCGGCGCGGTAGATCATCCAGCCGAGGAGATTCGCTCCAACGACGACCACGGCGATCTTCACGGAGTAGCGCCATGAACTTGCTACATCGATAACGGGAAAGATCGAGAGCGCGACGAACAGCAAGGTCACGAGAAAACCGGACGCGGCCGCCACGCGCAGAGCTAAGCCGGGACGGATTCCGCTGGCTTTCGGCGCCAGCAGCGGAATCGCGAACAGCGCCAGATACGCGACGCCGTAGAACGTGAATCCCCAGGTCAGGAGAAGTTCGTAGGCCTCCTGCTCGCCGACGCCGATCAGGGCGGCGACGCTGGCGGCCAGAGTCGCGCCTCCCAGAAAGAGTATTGAGTTCACGGGCGTTTTGTAGCGCGCGTGCAGGCGAGAAAACCAGGCGGGCAGAAGATGGTCCCAGCCGGCGGCCATGGGCAGGCGAGAACTGCCGCTGAAATAGAGGCTGAAGGTCGAGAGATAGTTGGCCAGCAAAAGGAATATGGCGACCGGAACGATTACTGCGCCGAAGTTTCCGAAGCCGAGCCGCAGGGCTTGCGGGATGGCACCGATGACGTCGACGGCGTCAGGCGAAACGTAGGCCAGGATGGCGCTGGTGGTGAAGATATAGATCAGTGCGATGACTGGGGCAGTAATGAGGATGGAGCGACCGATGTTGCGAACGGGGTTGCGCGATTCTCCGGCGAAGATGGCGACATATTCAAAACCGCTGAGGGCGCCGAAAGTCATCTTGCTGAAGACGCTGAGCGTGAACAGCGTGAGCGGCGGCGCGACCAGACGCAGAGGATGAAACGCGGCCTGGGTTCCTCGATATGCTCCGTGCCATGCACGCACCACCGGAAGGCCGATGAGTACGCCGACCGTGATGAGCACGGCAACGCTGCCCGCGTTGTTGAACCACTTGCCAACGCCGAATCCAATGCCAGCCATGAGCATTTGCAAGGCAATAAGGATGACTGACGCAGCGAGCACGGCCCCCTTGTCGTCGGCAATCCAGGCCAGTGAAGGTACGGCATAGGCCAACGAGGTAGTGGTGACCAAGCCGATGACCGCGACATACAGCATGATGAAGAGCCACAGATTCCACGCGACCAGAAAGCCGATCTGATCGCTGAAGGCTAGACGTGCCCACTCGTAAAGCCCGCCTTCGAGCGGCATCAGACGATTCAGGTGCGCCACGATCAGAGCGAGCGGGATAAAGAACAGCAGCATCGCCGCCAGCCACAGGACCACGTGGGCGGGACCGGCTTTGACCGCCGTTCCGAAAAAATCGGGGACGATCACGAGCAGGATCTGAGCGAGGACGAGGTCGAAAAGGCCGAGTTCGCGGCGCAGGGCAGTGCTGGGAGGTTGTTCTGGGTTGAGGGGCGAGTTGTGGGTGCTGGGCAAGGTTGGGATTCTAAGTTCGAAATTGGCGGTTCGTTCTTAGCTTGATCGAGAACCGGGGTTCCTCCGCCCCTCGCATTCGCTCGGGGGTCGGAATGACAACGAGTTTGCTTGACAGTTTTTTACTTCTTCTCTCCTGGCTTCAGCAGCAGGTCTTGATAATCGAAACTGAAGTCGGCCAGCGGAGAGACAGCGGCCATTCTGGCGCTGTCGATGGCGCCGTCGGGATTCAGGGCGAACGTCACGAAGGCGTCTTCGATGGTGCGGTCGCGCCAGTGGGCTTTGAAAGTATCGTGTTGCCAGTGCTGCAGGTCTCCGATCATGGAGGGCGTGTGATCGAAGGTAATGACCAGGCCGCTGTTCTCCGTGCGGATGGTAATCGGTCCATACCAGACGTCGGTGTAGACGCCAGCATACTTTTCGAGCGGAAGGGATGGCTTGGAATCGGCGGCGCGAGCGGCTCCGGCCTTCTTCATGGCTTCGGCGGCTTCCTTTTCTTCGGCGTCTTGGCGGGACTTGTAGGCTGCGATCCAGTCGGTCGGTGGCACTTGGAAATAGTGATCCAGCACGTGATAGAGGATGGAATCGAACGCTCCTCCTTCTTCAGCGTTGGTCAGCACGACCACGCCAAGATTTTCGTCGGGCACGAGCATGACGCGCGAAACGAATCCGGCAACGCCGCCGGTGTGGCCGACGAGTTTGCGGCCATGATAGTCGCGAAGTCCCCAACCCAGAGCATAATCGGCGAAGTTGGCTTTCAGTCCAGCAAGAGCCGGTGGAGGATCGCCGATCGGAAGAATGGTTTGCGGCGTCCACATTTCTCTCGACCGTTGCTCGGTGAATAGCCGGCCGTTACCGCCAGTGAACTTGCCACGGTTCAGTTGAAGTTGTACCCACTTGGCCATGTCGGCAGCGCAGGAATTAATGGAGCCAGCGGGACCGGCGTTGTCGAGGTCTTCGAGCGGAAGCGGCCCCAGCTTGCCGTCAACACGGGAGTGTGGTGAGGCGTAGTCGTCACCGGGTTTGAAAGTCTTGTTGGTCACCGTGGAATGCGTCATGCCGAGCGGCGTAAAAATGCGCTGGCGAATATATTCGTCCCACGAAGTGCCGGTGACGGCGGGGATGATTTGTCCCGCAGTCATGTAGAGCAGGTTGTCGTAGGCGTAGTGGCTGCGAAAGCTGGACGCGGGTTTCATGAAGCGCAGCTTGTAGATGATTTCGTCGCGCGAATACGTCGAGTGCGGCCAGAACAGCAGATCGCCTTCCCCGAGTCCCATGCCGCTGCGGTGCGTGAGCAGATCGCGAATCGTCATTTCATGCGAGACGTAGGGATCGTACATGACGAAGCCGGGCAGTCGCTGATAAACGGGATCGTCCCAGGAGAGCTTGCCTTCATCGATGAGCGTGGCCAGCGCGGCGGTGGTGAAGGCTTTGGTGTTCGACCCGATGCCGAACAGAGTGAATTCGTCGACAGGAGTGGGATCGCCGAGTTTGCGGACACCGTAGCCTTTGGCGACCAGAATCTTGCCGTCTTTTACGATAGCGACTGCCATGCCTGGGACGTCGAAAGCCTTCATCGATGCGGCGACATAAGCGTCGAGGTCGGGGGGCGCGGCAGTTGGGGCCGGCGACTGCGCCTCTGCGGAAGTTATAAGAGTCGCGGCAACGAATAGCTTTATTAAGCGAGTGTGTGGCATGGAGCTTCTCCGTGACGCTGGCTGCGTGCGAGAATTACGACGCGGAGATTAGAACACAGAACGGACGCATTCTCCGAGAGGATGCGAGTGATTCGAGCCGAACGAACAATGCACACGTACTGCTTGGAACGCGAACAGTGGCTGCCGAAGGCGTTGGATGAAGTGTTTCACTTCTTTTCGCGGCCGGAAAACTTGCAAGTGATCACACCGCCCTGGCTCGACTTTCGCATGGTGGAGACGCCGGAGGTTTTGACCGCAGGTTCATTAATTCGCTATCGACTGCGATGGCGCGGGTGGCCGATCCGGTGGACCACGGAAATCAGCGAGTGGAATCCTCCGCACGGATTTGTCGACCGGGAATTTTCTGGTCCGTACGCGCTGTGGAATCATGAGCACTGGTTTGCGGCAGACAAGAACGGAACCACCATGCATGATCGGGTTACCTATGCCCTGCCTTTGGGATGGGCTGGCCGCCTGGCTCATTGGGCGGTGGTGAAACGCGATTTGGAGACCATGTTTGATTTTCGTGCGGAGGCTATGCGGCGGCTGTTTCCGGGGTGATGGGCCGCACTCAGCACTCGGCATTCAGCACTCGGCATTCAGCCATCGGCATTCAGCCATCGGCATTCAGCAATCAGCATTCAGCCAAGGACATCTACCCGTTGAAAGCAGCTGTGCTGGGTCGTTCTTAGGTAGATTTCTTCTGCGCGGAAAAATGCCGCGACAGGCTGAATGCCGAGTGCTGAACGCTGAGTGCCGAGCCCTGCATGCCGCTGTAGATCCAGCGGCTTCGTATACTGAAAGGAAACCATGGTTTCGCGAGATTTTATTTTCTGGGAAGTGGACGTGCAGGCCGACTTCATGTTGCCGGGAGGGAAACTCTACGTGCCGGGGGCGGAGAAGTTGTTGCCCAACATCCGTCGCCTGACCGATGCGGCGCGGAGGGGCCAGGTGTTCCTGGTGTCGCATGGTTGTTTCCACTCGCCGAACGACCCGGAATTCAAAATCTTTCCTCCGCACTGCGTGAGGGGAACCGATGGAGCCGAACTGGTACCGGAGGCCCTTACCGACAAAGTTTTTCGTGTGCCCAATGAAGCGGACGCAAAACTGCCTGACGATTTGTCCCGATACCAGCAGATCCTGCTGGAAAAACAGACGCTAAACATTTTCGAGAGCCGACATGCGGACGCGCTAGTGCAGCGCCTGGGAAGTGCGGCGGAGTTTGTGGTATTCGGCGTGGTAACGGAGTATTGCGTGAGCTTTGCTGCCAAAGGCTTGCTCGAACGCGGATGCCGCGTCGCCGTCGTACGAGATGCGATCGAAACTCTGAAAGCGGAAGACGGGCAGAAAACCGTGGCCGAGCTAGAACGTTTGGGGGCACGCATTACAACTACAGACCAGGCTCTCAGCGCGCTCGGTCGCTAAGAGCCTGGGATTCGCCACTCTTCTCTTCTTTCTTTGCAATTCGAGTCTTTGAAACTCTAGCGGTCGCCGTGGTTGTGGCGCCAGGTCCAGTATTCCTTCTGCTCCTCGGGACGAAGTCTGCGGAAGTCGCGGTGCGGATCTCGATGGTATTCAGCGGCCCAGCGATTGTAGTAAACGACCTCGTTGTTGTCCCATACGTGATAGTCGGTGTAATACGGATCGTAAACGCGATAGTAGTGGTGTTCGCAGGCGATCCCTGCCAGCGACGAAGTCAGCGCGACAGCGAGCAGCAGCGAACTCAGGGGACGGGAACCACGGCTCATGTTTTTCTCCTTCGAGTTGATGAAACACGTCTCAGGTTGTTTAGTTGCAAACCGGAAGAATGTGGTTAAGAAAAAGTGTAACTCTGGGCGAGGTGTTATCGGCAACCTGGCGCGACCAGCGCCTAACGTTTCCTTCCGAACAGTATTTCCTTTGCTTTCGATTGCTTTTCAACAGAGTCGGATTGTAATAGACTTGGGCTCGAGGAGATTTCACGTTTGGGCGACCCCTTGCGCGCGTTGCTGGATTTGCCGGAGCAGGAAAGAACCGAGCGCGGGCTGGAACACACGCCCCGCGAAATCTGGCAGCAGCCGGACACCTGGAGCCAGACCTACCTGCGCTGCCAGAACCACCGTGCCGAGTTGAACGATATGTTGCGGCGCGCGGGAATCGGCCGCGGCAGCACTTCTTCGCCAACCGTCTATCTGGTGGGCGCGGGTACTTCGGACTACACCGGGCGGGCGCTGGCTCCGTTGCTCCGGGAGCGCTGGGGTTGTGATGTCTGGCCCCTTCCCAGCACCACTCTGCTGACCGAATTCGAGGAGTTTCACCGCCCGGGGCGAGAGTATCTCTGGATTTCATTTTCTCGCTCGGGGGAAAGTCCGGAGGGAGTTGCGCTGTTGGAGCAGGCGCTCGACCGGCATCGCGAGATCCGGCATTTGGTCATTACCTGCAACCAGCAGGGGCCGATGGCGCAGTTGTGCGCGCGGGCTCCGGACCGCGCGGTGGCCCTGGTGCTGGACGATGCTGTAAACGACCGCGGGCTGGCCATGACCAGTTCGTTCAGCAACATGGTTCTGGCGGGGCAGTGCGTGGGCCATCTGGAAGAGTTTGAGGAGTTCGGCGATGTGGTAGCGCAAATGGGCGAGACCGGCCGGCAGTTTCTGCCCGCTGCCGCCGAAGCCGCTGCGGCCATTACCTTGCTCGGTTGCACGCGCGCCTGTTTCGTCGGAGCGGGAGCGCTGCGGGCCGTGGCGGACGAATCTGCGTTGAAAGTGGTCGAACTCAGCGCCGGCAAAGTTACCAGCCTGGCGGAGACTCCGCTCGGCCTGCGTCATGGGCCCATGTCGAGCCTGGACAGCCAGACGTTGTTTGTGGCCTTCCTGTCGAGCGAGTCGCGCCGGCGCGGCTATGAACTGGATCTGCTGCGCGAGATCGATCGCAAACACTTAGGGCGCGTGCGCGCGGTGGTTACCGCGCGCGGCGACGACGAGATGTCGTCGCTGGCGGATTTCTCTTTGTCGCTCAATTGTGCGGCGGACGTCCCCAATAACTGCGCCGATCTGTATCGCCCGGTGCTCGATGTAATGCTAGGCCAATTGATCGGCCTGTTCGCCTCCATGCGCTGCGGCCTGAAGCCGGACCAACCCAGTCCCGGCGGTACGATTACGCGGGTAGTTGCGCCGATCAAGCTGTACTCGTGATTCGGACACTCGGTTTCGTAGGTGCCCGGCGATCGACGTCTACGTAACGCTCACTTCCGTATAGGTTCCGTACACCTGGCGCAAGGCCTCGCAGATTTCACCCACGGTGGCGTAGGCGCGGACCGCGTCCACGATGTAGGGCATGGTGTTGGCGGAGGAAACGTTGCCGTTGGTTCCCGCTCGCGGTTCCTGCGCGGCAGCTTTCTTCAAGGCTTCAAGCGTGAGCTGGACCGCCTCATTCGAGCGCCGGGCGCGCAAGGTTTTCAGCTTCGCCGTTTGTTGGCGGGCCACGCTTTCATCGATGTAGAGAATGTGCGGCGACTCTTCTTCGATGACGAACTCGTTGGCGCCGACGATCACCTTCTCGCGGGCTTCGACCGCCCGCTGGTATTGGTAAGACGCCTCGGCAATTTCTTTCTGCGGATAGCCGCGCTCGATGGCCTTCACCATGCCGCCCATGGCGTCAAGCTTGCCGAAATAATCGAGTGCGCCGTTTTCCATTTGCAGCGTTAAGGCTTCTAAAAAATATGACCCGCCCAACGGATCAACCGTCTGCGTCACGCCCGATTCATACGCAATGATCTGCTGTGTGCGAAGCGCTATGCGCGCCGCTTCCTCGGTGGGCAAGGCGAGTGCTTCGTCGTAGGAATCGGTGTGCAGCGACTGGGTTCCGCCGAGAACCGCCGCGAGCGCCTGTAGCGCCACACGGGCAATGTTATTCATGGGTTGCTGCGCCGGAAG
>JBELAE010000139.1:0-11262 GCA_049509155.1 Candidatus Sulfotelmatobacter sp. | reverse complement strand
TCTCAAATCGCGAACGAATGACATGTTCTTAGCCTCCCTGCCGTGTAAAGCACCATGCCTGCCAATACCAAGCGTCGCATTCTAAATAACTTAATATGCAATAAGTTAGTTCGCGCTGTCCGTTTCAGGACACCGCTGTACAGATCCGGACACTAAACCACAGCCCCGGCACCCCACAAATTTGAACGAGAAAAAATAAGACCTTCCCCTCGTCATTCCTGCCGCCCTCATCGCGAAGTATCTTTTTGCCGTCGCCGCTCGCTTGCCTTCATCATTTCGTTCATGTCCGCCGCTGGCCGAATCTCGAAAATACTGCCGTACTTCAGGGCCGGATGCTGCGCCATGAGCCGTACCGCATCATTCAGGTCCCGCGCCTCAAGCACGAGAATGCCGCCAAGTTGTTCCTTGGTTTCCGCATAGGGACCGTCGGTAGTTGCAACTTTGCCGTTCTTCCAATACAGGGTCAAGGCGGTCTCCGCAGGCTGAAGTGCTTCTCCTCCAGTAAAATGCCCATTGGCGCGGAGATGGTCGTCATACTCAAAGCACGTGTCGAACATCGCGTGTCGATCGCCCTCGGTCATGCTTTCGTGTTTGCCTTTGTCGTAGTATCCCAAACAGACATATTTCATCCATCCCTCCTGGTTCCCGGTAGTGGTGCAGTTTGTCCCGTCCGTGACTTGGTCATCCTGAGCGTAGCCGTTCGTCAGGCGTAGCGAAGAGCCTGCCCTGAGCGAGCGAAGCGCGCCGAAGGGATCTCCCGCTTAACCGGCCTATCGCGTAAGCCGAACTGCACCACCACCCTCTATTACCCATGACTCAGAGCCGTCGCTCGTCGTCCTCTCATCAGATAGTCGTTCGGGAAACCGAAAATCGACAGCTACTCAATTTTTCTAGAATCGCCAGAGGGAGCGATCCGGATGAAAGAGAATTTGGAGGCCCGTGAAGCTTCAACCCCAGGAAACGTCAAGTTTGGGAAGTGCATTGGGACTGGTCAAGATGTATTCATGACGGTCAAGCTTCGTGCCGTCAAGGGGCCGTGTCGACGCTTGACGGGCGATGCCAAGCTTCCGGAATCCCAGTTTCTCCACGATGCGGCGGCTAGCGTCGTTGCCGTCTAAGTGCCCGATGCTGATCGCCCTCGCGCCCAGGTGGCCGAACGCGTAACGAATCGCGGCGTTTGCCGCCTCCGTCGCCATGCCCTGTCCGGCGTATTTCCGCGCCACCCAATAACCGGTCTCATAGACGTCTGCCTCATGGGTGACATCCAATGTGGTTCGGACGACGAAATCCCCGTTGATCTTATGAAATCCGGCCAACGCGATCCCTGCCTGACTCTGAAAGTCCATCACCCGTCGAATGGACTGTTCCATCGCTTGCCGCGATCGTTGGTTGTCGAACGCCCAAGCCATCCAAAGCTGCAAATCATTCCACGCATCTTCCTTGGCGGCCTGGATAGAATCCAAATCGTCAAGAGTCGGCGGGCGCAAAACCAGGCGCGGCGTCACGATGGGCATTAAGTGGCGCATAGAGCAGCTCAGCGGCTCAACTGCAATGGTAGGCGGTGGCCCAGCCTTAACGATGTTTCCATGCACCATTCCCAATGAGCGGCATCCCACCGTGTTGATGATGCCAGCCAGATCAAAAGCCTGGGCCACCCGCGATTACTGCGACGCAATTCATGGCTGAGTCGGAGGCTTCGCGCTGAAGATGCCCTTGAAGCTTTGGCGGTACTGAACGAAGACCAGGATCCAAAGCACAGAGGCCACCAGAGCCGGAGGAATGCTCGCCGGCGCAAGCGTCAGGTGAAACGCAAGGATGTTATAGAGCTCTGCCGCCAACAGTGTCAGCGCAAGTGGCACGAAGTAGCCCGAAAGCAGCAGCAGCCCACCGAGCAATTGAATCGCAAAGAAGAATGCGGCAAAGTGCGATGTGCTCACCGCAACGAAGAATTGCATGGCCAGTGGATTCGCCGGAGGTGGCTGGTGGATGAAGTTGAGAAATCCATTCAGCCCAAAGACCGTAAAGGTCAGGCCCAGCAGGTAACGAGCAACAATCGAAGTAATTCTCATACGTGTCCTCCTAGAAGGTCTGCGCGTGCGTCGGTACGGACTGAAGTGGCGGGTGGCCCGTGTTTAAGGATCTTTTTGTGCACCATTCCCACTGAGGGTGCCCCATCCTTGCGTTTTTTGCAAGAGCCCGCCCTGAGCTTGTCGAAGGGGTGGGCGGCGATGCTGCCGACGCGACTCTTGTCCGATCGCAAACCCCGTTGCAAGGTGCGCGAAACGTGGCAGCCGCTCCATCTATTCTTCATCAACGCTGCTGTCACGTAGGCTATGGCGCGAGCAGCCAGGTATCGGTTCGCGGTGAAGTACCACCAAAGCCGTACCCGGAAAACATCAGAGCGCTGTGGGTGAGTGGGTCGTAGTCCATAAGCCCGCCGTAGCGGTTTTGCGGAGTGGTGGCAGGCTTGATTTTTGTCCAGGTTGATCCGTCGTAGACCCAGGTGTCGTCGTAAAAGATGTCGCCGGTTTGGTTGCCGCCGAAAAGGACGATGCGATTGAGAAACGAATCAAAGGCAACCTGGGCCAGCGTTCGCGCACTGGGCGAGTTGGAAGGAAACAGTTGCGTCCAGGTGCTTCCATTCCATGACCAAGTGTCGCCGAGGCCAACTCCGTCGGGCCCGTCTCCGCCAAAAAGAATCACGGTTGAAGTTACCGGGTCGTAGACCTGCGGAGCGCGGCGAATCGAGGGGCTAGTGGCCGGAAATCGCTGAGTCCAGTTGGAACCGTCCCAGGTCCAGGTATCATCGAAATAAACGCCGAAGCCTGCTCCGCCGAAAAAGACAATGTTGCCCGCAGCAGCGTCATAGACCATGCCGGGCACGTCAAAGGCGCGCCCCGGCGGGGAATTGGCGGGAAACAGTTGGGTCCAACCGGAGCCGTTGAAGGCCCATGTATCGTTGAGCACGGCGCCTTCGCTATCGTTGCGGCCGCCGAACATCACGATGCTCTTTGTGGCGGCGTCATAAGCCATGCCGGCTCCGGCGCGAATGGGAGGCGGAGATGCAATCGGAAGCTTCGTCCAGTGATCCGTCCAGAGCCAGGTGTCATTGTAGTCAGTATCGCCGTCGCCGCCGCCAAAGACCACGATGCCGTGCAGCGTGGGACTGAAGGCGCTCCCCATGCAGCATCGCGGCGAGGGGCCGACGGCAACGGTTTGTTGCTGCCAATTCATCTGCGCATGGCTAGAGCTGGTGGCGGAAACCACGCCGCAAAGCAGCAGAAACAGCAGAGCGGATTTGTTTGATCGGTAGGGGCGAGCTGCGGAGTTCGAACGCGATTGCCGGTCCATGAATGCTTCTCCTCAAGTTAAATTCGTAAATGTGAAATAGCAGCGGGTTTGGATTTACCACTGCAACGAATCCGCGAGGGCCCGAGTAGATTTTGACAAAGGGGGAGGAAGAAACAAACCGTAGTAGCCAGCGAACGAGGGCGACGCTATCACAGCCGCGGAGCTCTTTTCAAGAGCCGGTCCTCTCATGACCGCGCCAAATCAGTGCTTAGCGTGGACCACGTGAACGCCAATGTGTCCGGGCGCGAGCCCTTGAACCGCGTGGCCAAACCCGGACGTGATCTCCTGGAAACTGATGTCTTCGATGTCACAAAATCCGTGCGAGCGAAGAATCGATGCCATGCCCGCCGGCTCGAAACGGGTAGCCGAACGTTCACCACTTCTCTCAAGCTGTTCGGCCCGCGCTCTTTCTAGTTGCCTTAGCTCTTCTGAAAACGCCTCCGGAGGTTCCATGTAGTCGAACACCACCTCCGAGTTCTGGATTGACGCCATGTAGTCCAGAGTGCACCCGATAGCATCCTGTGTCAGCTACGGCACAACCCCGAGCCACGTGAAAAACGCAGGCGAGTTCTGCTGAAAGCCTCCGGCCACAAGATTCTCTCCCACATCGTCCCGCTCGAAATCGACTGGCACGAAAATAAGCCATGGCGGAAGTGCGATTTGAGCTTCAGCCAAGCGTTGGCGTTTCCCGTCCTGCGTCGCGGGGTGGTCCACCTCATAGATGCGAATGTGTCGTGCGCCATGGGGATTCCGGAGAGCGAAAGTGTCAAGTCCAGCGCCCAGGATGACGATCTGCCGAACCCCTCCTTCGACAGCTCTCGACAAAACATCTTCCGCAATCCGGCTTCGCGCGCTGGTAAACAGACGTCCGATGCTGGTCAACGGGTGTTGGTTCGCGAATTGAAGCACGTCCTTTTCGTCTTCCCGTAGAATCTTCATGGCAAATGGGTCATCGAGAATCGAGCCATGATCGAGCACCTGATGAGCAGCTCGTTGCCGGGCGATCATCAGGGCCGTGTGGCTTGGTTCATCAGGCTTCATGCGCTTTCGGAGCAGCCAGCTGGGCGCCAGCGCTACCGCATCCGTTACTTTTTCTGGGATTCCTGAATCAATACGAGATCGGACGGTGAGTCTCCCCGGACCAGGGCCAGGCTCTTACCGTCGGGCGACCATTGATAGGAGTAGATTTTTAGCGAGGTAAAGTTGGTCAACTCCCGGCCGGGGCGGCCGTCCAGCGGTTGTAGCCAGAGATTGTCCACGCCCTTTTCGCGGACGGGATATACGATTCCCTTGCCATCAGGGCTGAAGCGGAGTTGCCCCTCATGCCGCGGATCATATTCCAACGTTCGCAAGAGCTCTCCGGAAGCAACCGACACTAAGGAGATGTTCGGCCTCTGGGCCTTGAAATCATAGGTGCCAAGCACAATCGTTTTTCCGTCGTGGGCAATGTCATAACCGGAGGTTGTCTCGGCATATTCCTTGGAAAATCGTTCCGGCTGGCCTCCGTCGATGGGTACCTTCATAAGTGCGGTAGTGCTGTTATCTAGATAGAAAACGGTTTTGCCGTCGGGAGAGCACAAAGGGTTGAGGTCTGTCCTGCCCTCAGTGAGGCGCCGCACTCCTGAACCGTCCCCTTCGCTGCGCCAGATATTCAAGGAGAAGGGGTTCAACGTTCCGCGCGCGAAGACAATGTGGCCGTCGCCGCAGCCATAGGGCTCCATCGACGCTGATTCCTTCTCGTGGGCAAACTCAGCCTTGAGCCCGCCGCTCGAGTCGATCACACGAATGGACCCCTCTTGCTCGATGACCAAATTTCCGTCAGTCGTCCACGAGACCCCCCACACGGGGTCTCCCGACGTGACTTCTCTGGCGTCGGAGTAGTCGGCCTTCTGTCCGGAACTCACATAGATATCGCGCACCGACTGGCGCAGAACGGTAGCTATCGTCGCACCGTCGGAGGAGACACTCAAGGTCGAGTAATCATTCAAGTCGGCAGTAATGGGACTAAGCTTTCCGTCGCGATAACTAATCAGTCCGATTTGCTGCCGGCCGAAGTTTGTATCCGCGGTAGAAAAAATTACAGCCAGGGCTTTTCCATTGGGCAGCCAGGACGCGTTCCTCACAAGCGAGTACGGCGGCTGAGAGATTGTCTTCTGGTTGCCGGTAATGGGCTCAATCGAAATCAATCTGCTCATGCTATTGCCAGTCTGATCGAACATTACCCCGGCAATGGTCTTTCCATCCGGCGACCAGGCTGCATCCGCCGCCACGTTGGCCATGGGACCGCTGAAAATGCTCTTTTCATTGCTGCCGTCGGCGCCGGCAACGAGGAGATGGTATTTGCCGGGGTCAGGATCATTGGCACGCACGAAAACGAAGCGCTGCCCGTCCGGCGAAAAACTGGGAGTCGAGTCCACATCCTTGACCAGCAGTTGCGGAGTCCCGCCCAGTACGGGGATACGGTATAGATCGAAATCCCGAGAAGCCGGGCCGCTGGCGAGTTTCGTGTGCGAATAGTAAATGTAGCCGCCGTCGGGCGAGAAGCGTAGCGAGAAGTACTGTACGTGTTCCGGGGGAACGATTTGCACGTTGCTTTCGCTGGCCAGATGGCGCAGCCACAAGGATTCATTGCCCTCATTGTTGATTACGTAGGCCAGGTAATTGCCATCGGGAGACATGGCGCCGATGCTCGCATTGTGGGTCCCGCTGACTTTGGTGATCTTGATGCTTTGAAACGGCTGGGTGCGGGCGGAGAAAAGCAAGCTGTAAATGCCGAATCCGGCGGCCGCAATCAGGATCAAGACGACAGCGCTGATGATTCCCAGACCAGCTTTATGTTGCCGCGCAGCGGCGACAACGTCCGAGCCGCTAGAGCGTTGCCCGGCGGCGGGAACGGTTGCGCTCGAAACCGCAACGTCTGCGGAATTGGCAACCTGGAGCCTTCCCGATTCAGTGTCGCGCCGAAGCCGCTTAAGGTCGCTTCTAACTTCGGCCGCGGATTGGTAGCGCAGATCGCGATCCTTCTCCAATAGCTTGCTGATGATGTCTTCCAGCTTGGCCGGCACTGCAGGGTTCAGCCGTATTGGCGGAGCCGGGGCTCGATTGAGGATCCCGTCGAAGATGGTCGCTGAAGTTTCTCCTGGGAACGGCAAGGCTCCGGTCGCCATCTCGTACAGTACTATCCCGAATGAAAACAAATCGGTGCGGGAATCGAGATCCTTGCCCTTGGCCTGTTCCGGCGACATATAAGCGACGGTGCCCACCGCTGTGCCGGGACTGGTCAGGAATTCATGACTGTCAGCAACAGTGGCTTCCGTGGCTTCGATCGACAAAGTTTTTGGCTCGACCGCAACCTTCGCCAGGCCGAAGTCGAGAATTTTGGAGTGTCCCCGCTTGGTGATAAAGATGTTCGCAGGCTTAATGTCACGATGAACAATTCCACCAGCGTGCGCCGCGTCCAGTGCATCAGCGACCTCGATCGACACAGTGAGCAGCGTTTCAATGTCTAACGGTCTTCCCGCGATTCGGTGCTTAAGAGTGATGCCGTCCAGAAACTCCATCACGATGAAGGTCTGGCCATCCTGCTCGTCGATTTCGTGAATGGTGCAGATGTTGGGATGGTTCAGGGCAGAAGCAGCCTTGGCTTCACGGCGAAAGCGGCTAAGGACCTGAGCATCTCTCGCCACGTCGTCGGGGAGGAACTTCAGCGCGACGAAGCGCTCGAGTTTGGTGTCCTCAGCTTTGTATACGACGCCCATCCCGCCCCCGCCGAGCTTCTCGAGGATGCGATAGTGCGAGATGGTTTGGCCGATCATATGTCTTGGCTGACGTCGGTGCTCTCACTAAGAAGAACGCCCTATGTTAAGGATACGGTGAAGGGTCGTCAACGTGTCTGGCGGGTGGCCCCGCCCGATCCATATTTCGTTCGAGTATCATAAAGCGCTATGCACATCGACCAATGGAACAATTTCTTCATTATGGTAGGAGGCGGAGCGGCCGCTCTCGCGGGCTTGGTCTTTATAGCCATGTCGATCAATCTTCCGATCATCACTCGCGACGCCACCCATAAGAATCGTGCCGTAGCAACCATGACAGGCTTCACTGCCGTCTTCATGGTCTGTGCATTCGCCCTCATTGGAAATCAAAACTATCAATGGATCGGCGTCGAATGGTTGGTCGTTTCGCTCGTTCCCACCATCACTTACATACGGGTATACATCCGCGCCAAAAAAGTGGGCAAAAGCTCCGTGGGACTCAGCCTCAGTCGCTTCATCGCGGGCACAGCTTGTTATGTAGCTCAGATAATAGGTTCTATCTTACTCATATCAGGATATATTGCCGGACTTTACGTGGCCTCCGTAGCTATGGTGCTCTCCTTCGCGTTTTTCATTTCAGGCGCATGGCTTCTAATCACTGGCGTTCACGAGCATCAGGCTTAAAATAGCGATGTTCGCAAGGCCAAAAGCCGGGGCCGCCCGGCCGGTGAACCTGCCAAATTCCCCGTCGACTTCCGCCGATGCTTTTACATCTCCATGACAACCGCCCCTGTGTTCGTTGCTATTGTCTGCTGGCACCAGCAAGGTGCGATCTCTCCGGGAGGGAAGGACTTACGATGAAAAACGTCGGCGTACTCACAGCAGCGGCACTAGCAATGGCGGTTTTCGCACTCGCCCCCAACCGCGCTGCGGCGCAGAGCTATAGCGGCAACTTTCCGATTACTTGGGATGTCACCTATCCCCAGCAATTCGCCAACACTTACACGTACTGCCTCAAGCTCACCGATAATGGCAGTGTGGGCTTCCCGCACAGTGGACCGGCCACCCTGACCAGCGCCGGCAATCCCAATGTGACGGGGGTTTTCCAGGTGATCAACGGCGAACTCGTGGCCACCTTTCAGGAAGGAAGCGAAACCGGCGAAATCGATACCCAGATATTCGTCGCCCCAGTCAGCAAGGGTGCTATCGGCAATGGCTTTGGCTTGGAGTCTTTGGTCACCCTCACCGGCGCGGCGGACTTCGGCAAGAAAAACACCTGCACAACTAGCAATTAACCGGAAGGGAAGCCCAGCGTTAGAGTTCTTTGCGTGCGCCATTCCCACTGTGTTGGTAATGCCCGCAAGATCAAAAACCTGGGCTACCCAGCCGGAGTTCCTTCGAGTCCTATCCGATTTTGTTGCGCTTGAACCAGCAGCACGGCAACCGCAGATTTGTTCTGTCACTGTTTCAAGTAGCGAAGCGCAACGCTTCCCGATTTAAAAGTCTTTGACTCAACAAGTTTTAATCGGCGCTTCTCCGGCAGGTTGACGCCTTCGAACAACCGTCTCCCTTTTCCAATAATGATTGGCGCAACGACAATACGATATTCATCAACCAGTCCAAGCTCAGTAAGCTGTGAAGGTATATCTACGCCCCCGACCAAAATACTTTTGCCTGGTTCTTGTTTCAATTTAAGTATTTCGTCGCGAAGGTTTGAGCGAACAATTCTCGTATTTTTATCTTCAACACTGCCCAACGATCGTGAAAAAACAACCTTGTTAAGCGAATCAAATGCTTGAGCAAACTCGATATCCGCTTTGGTCTCGGACTGGCTTTTTGCGATATCAGGCCAATAAGGAACCATCAATTGGTAGGTTTTACGCCCATAGACAAGCAGGCCAGCATCATCCCGCAAGAGGCGCGTGTAATGATCAAGCAAATCTTCATCGGGATTGAATTTGGTGTGGTCGCAGCAGCCATCCAGAGTAAGGTTGATTGCGTAGATTACATTTCTCATTCGATTGTCCTCTCCCGCTCTTATGTAATAACGTACTCGCGCTTATGCGCTAAACAGCCTTCCCAGTGGCGAATGCCTTGCGCAGCGCAGACTTCCAGCTCGCGCTGAATTGTTTGGAGGCTTCGGCCTCCGGCACGAGCAGGTCGAATCCATGAAATGCGCCACTCACGACCAGGAGTTCGGTTGCGACTCCGGCGTGGACGAGCCGGCGCGCGAACTCCATGTCTTCTTCGACGAACAGGTCGATCGCACCGACGCCGATCCAGGCAGGCGGCAGGCCGGCCACGCTGGCTACCCGCGCGGGGACGGCGGCTGCCGGCACCTTGGACGAACCCGCCGCAACACCGAGCAGCGCGCTCCAGGCCAGACGATTGGCACTCGCAGTCCACATAAAGTTGCCGATGGCGGGCGGCGCTGGGTGGGTGCTGCCCGTTCGGTCGTCCAACTGCGGATAGATGAGCAGCTGGAAGATGATGGGAACTTCGTTGCGGTCGCGCGCATAAATCGCAAGACTCGCCGCGTGCCCTCCGCCCGCGCTCTCACCGCCCACGGCAATTCTGGAGCGATCAATGCCCAGCTCCGCCGCATGGGCGTGAACCCATTTCAGCGCGGCGTAATTGTCCTCCAGCGAGCCGGGATAGCGCGTCTCCGGAGCCAGCCGGTAGTCAACCGAGACGACGACGCAATGGCAATCCGTCGCGATCTCCTGGAGCTGGGGCATCAAGGTGGGATCGGTCATCATAAAGCCGCCGCCATGCATGTGAAGCAACACCGGCTTGTCTTTCTCCAATGGCGCAGGATCAACCACCCAAAGACGAACCTCGGGTGCTCCCGGCGGCCCGGGGATATGCCGCTCCACGGGTTGCGGTGCAGGAGCAGGCAATGGGGGCGCGCCGGGCATTTGCCGGAACTGGCGGACCATCTCCGCCGAGAGCTCAAAGGCGGGAAACTGCTTGAGCACAGGAAGAAGTTCCGGATCGACAAGGGAATATTGGTCCGCGACCGCCCCCGAAGGTTCTGAGCGCGAGACTTGCTCAGCCTCCGCCAGCGTAGCTGCAGGTGTGAGTCCCATAGCCAGGCCAAAGCTGGCGGTGCGGATAGCGAAATCGCGACGAGTTAGTTGATTGCTCATAATATATTGCTCACGTTATTTAGTAGCCGATACGCGATGCCAGCATGTCAGGCCGGCATCGCCAAAAATGCACGAACCTCGACCGGCGCCCGGCAGGCGACGGCAGCCTTGCGTCCCCACGCCATTGCCTCGTCCAGGTCAGCAGCCTCCAGTATCCAAAAACCGCCGATGTGCTCCTTGGTCTCCAGGTACGGCCCGTCGGTGATCTGCACCTTGCCACCGGGCTGCGTCCGCAGCGACTTCGCGTTGCTGGCCGCGGTGAGCCCACCAGCGAAAACCCTGACCCCGGCAGCCATCATCTCGCGATTGAGCGCGTGGATATCGCGGCGCATCGCTTCATCCTCGAGCGACCCGTCGTAGCCGTCGGGGTGGTGAATAGCAACCAAATACTGCGTCATGTTTCTCCTTCTCGTGTAACGGTCTTTTCCGTAGAACGGCACTCGGGCCGGCCGCTTGCCCTGCCTTCACCATATAGTCGAACAGCCAGACCAGAAATCGACAAATCGTCCAGGGAATTTTTCTTCTTCCGGGATGAGGATTTCAACGGCTGCGGATGTCCGCTTGGGGCCTTCCTACCCGCAATGTCCAACCAATACTTTGGTATAGATCGATACGTTCGTCCAATAGATACATCCTCGCGCTTCTGGCAGTCTTATCTCGAGCAGGCAGTCGCTCTGGCATCGAAAGGGGCACCAAATGGACCGCACAAATGGAAAACAGACCACGCCCGCGACCGCGCCCGTCGCGTCGAACCCACCTGAGTCGAGCACACTAAGCGTGAACGTTTTTACCGCCCCCGGAAAGACTATGGTCGGCGAGCGGCCCAAGCCCTTCGGCGAAGCGCTCGGCTTTGACCCGATCACGTCGACTTTAATCTTCGGCGAGTACGACGCGGTGCTGGTGGACGCCATGGGGACAGTCGCCGAGGCCGAGGCTCTCGCGGATTGGGTCGCTCTGCACAACCGCAACCTCGAGACCATCTATATAACGCACGCCCACTTCGACCA
>JBELAE010000138.1:0-11263 GCA_049509155.1 Candidatus Sulfotelmatobacter sp. | reverse complement strand
GATGAACTGGGTGCCCCATTTCTCGCGTCTTTTGCGAGAAGTGGGGACTTTGAATTTTGTTCCTGCCCGGGTTTCAGTCGAATCTTCTCAATGAGGAGAACGTGAAGAACCGCATTTTCTTCAAACTCCTGGCCGTCTTCCTGATCGTCATCGCCGCCACCGCCGCCATTCTCGACGTCATGCTGAGCGGAGCCTGGGAATCCTCCATGCGCTCCGAAATTGAGCGCAACCTCGTCCAGAAGACACAGCTGTTTGCCCACCGTGTCGAAACCGACCGCACTCATTCCCTCGCCGAGATCGTCGCCCAGGAAGGCCAGGCCGCCGGCGCCCGCGCCACCGTCATCGACGCTTCCGGAAAAGTGCTCGCCGATTCCGAATCGAGTCCCGCCGCCATGGAGAACCACGCCGCGCGCGAGGAGTTCACCGCCGCTCTCTCCGGCAAAACCGGCGAGGCTGAGCGCCGCAGTGCCACTCTCGGCGTTCCCTTTCTCTACGTCGCCGTTCCCGTGTCCGGCGGCGCCGTGCGCCTCGCCTATCCTCTTTCCGATGTCGAAGCCGTTCAGGCGCAGGTCCGCAAACGCCTGCTGTGGGGCTCGGTCCTCGCCCTGTTCATCGCCTTACTCATAGCAGCTACCGCGTCCGTGTGGACTTCCCGCCGCCTCGAACGCATTGTCGATGTCGCCGCCCGCATCGAACAGGGCGATCTCCATGCCCGCGTCGAAGACACTCCACTCGACGAAATCGGCCGCGTCGCCGCCGCCATCGACAAAACCGCCGGCCAGGTCGAACGCAGTTTCGCCGCCGTGCGTTCCAGCCAGCGCCAGCTCGAAACTCTGCTCAACAGCATGCAGGACGCCGTCATCGCCATTAGTTCCGACGGTCTCGTGCAATGGGCGAACCAGCCCATGGATCGCCTCGTCCCGCAGCACACGCGCCTCAACGCTCCCGTCGTCGAAACCATCCGCGATCCCGATTTCCTAGCCGCCGTCAAAGAAGCCACCACGACAAAACAAGTCAAGACCACCCGCGCCACGTCCATCGTTCCCGGCCGCGCC
The DNA here is from genome assembly GCA_049509155.1 of Candidatus Sulfotelmatobacter sp. Taxonomy (GTDB): domain Bacteria; phylum Acidobacteriota; class Terriglobia; order Terriglobales; family Acidobacteriaceae; genus Sulfotelmatobacter. The sequence goes on along the minus strand of JBELAE010000138.1, from coordinate 10,208 downwards.
TACGACGTCACTGCCGCACCGCTGCCTGATGGCGGCGCCGTCGCCGTGCTCCGCGACCTCACCGAAACCGAGCGCGTCGAAAAAACCCGCCGCGATTTCATCGCCAACGTTTCCCACGAACTCCGCACCCCGTTGACCTCCATTCAGGGTTACTCCGAAACTCTGCTCGACCTCAGTTCCGAGAATAACGACCCCCACCGCGAGTTCCTCGAAATCATCCGCAAAAACGCCGCCCGCATGGCTCGCCTCACCGAGGACCTGCTAACTCTGGCCCGCGTAGAATCCGGCGAGACTCGCTTCGAAACCGAGCCCGTCCCGCCCATCGAACTCCTGCACGACGCCGAAGAAAGTTTCCGCGAGATCGCCCGCGCTCAGGAAGTCGACCTGCAGATCGTGGGGCTGGAACCAGAGACAACGCAGACAAACACAGACAGCGGTTCGGTCGAGACGTTGCGCCCCGTGCGCGCCGACCGCGAAGCCATCCACCAGGTTTTTTCCAATCTCATCGACAACGCCATGAAGTACGGCCGCACCGGCGGACGCATCCTGCTCGGCGCCCGCCCCGCCAAGCGCGGCATCGAATTCGGAGTCGAATTCTACGTGCAGGACTTCGGCGCCGGCATCGCCTCCGAACATCTGCCCCGCCTGTTCGAACGTTTCTACCGCGTCGACAAAGCCCGCTCCCGGGAATCCGGCGGCACCGGACTCGGCCTCGCCATCGCCAAACACATCGTCCTCGCCCACGGCGGTTCCATCCGCGCCGAAAGCGAACTAGGCCACGGCAGCACCTTCCTCTTCACCTTGCCCACAGCCTAGCTTTGTGGAGCGATGGGCGCCTTCGTCCGTCCAGCCAGCACAGCGAGTCAGATGCGTAGCTGTGTTGATGGCTCATTTCAAGATCGTTAGGGCCCGTTGTCATCCTGGGCTCGGCGACAGCCGCGCGAAGGACCTTACGTCGGCCGGTGCCTTTGATGTCGTCGGCCGGGTGCCCGATTTCTCGAGAACTTTGCGAGAAGTGGGGACTTTGACTTTCATCGCAGCTCTCCAGTTCCCTTGCATTTGTTCTGTCTTGACCGACAATGAAGTCAAGCGCCGTCAAACATCGTCCACGCGGCACGAAAAATGACGGAAAATTCACAGCTTATTAACCATGCCCTCCACAGAAAAACCTATCCTTAGCCGTTGGCCATTCCATCCCATGAAGGTCGAAGTAATGAACGGCAGAATCGCGGCGACGGTTCCCCCAGACCTATTCGCCGACCGCGTTCTCGTCAGGCTGACACATCGGCGAAAGTCATCATGAGCAGTGCGATCAAGTCTCCCGACCCCGAACCGGCCCATCACTACATCGTGCGCCGCACCGTCGAAGCCTGCAACATGGCCAAGGAAGCCGCCGGCGCAGCCGCCGAAGGCATCGCCACCGGTTCCAGCACGCTGCTCAATTCCCTGCGCCAGCGTGAACGCGAACTCGACACCCTCGACACGGAAATCGACAACGGCGTCACCACCGCCATCACCGAAGTCGGCCCCGCCGAAGCCCGCGAACTGCTCGCCTGCATGAAGTTCATGATCGGCCTCGAACGCATCGGCGACCTCCTGCTCAGCTTCGCCAACAGCGCGCTCTCGGTCAGCGGACGCATCGACCCCGAAGACACCCGCGACCTCACCCAGATGGCCACCATCCTCGAAAAAATGCTGACCGACTGTGGCGAATCTTTTTCTGCCCGCGAAATCGCCAAAGCCATCGACGTCCTCCGCGCCGACGCCGAAATGGACCGCCTGCGCAACCTGATCTTCCTGCGCCACATCGAGAATCCCGAAAACGTCCACCGCCAAGCCAGCCTGCAAGTCATCTTCATGACCCAGTCGCTCGAACGCGCCGGTGATCACGCCAAAAATCTCGCCGAGGAAGTCTGCCACTTCGTCAGCGGCCACACCGTCCGCCACGTCCTCATCGCCTACGACAAGCCCGTCGAACAAATGTTCATCGACTACCTCCGCCGCCGCGACCACAAGGGCTAAGACGTATCATTCCCAAGCTTTGTCCGAGGAAGCTTCGGGAAAGGTGTCTGTGAAAGGTGTTTTGTGGGAAGGGTTCGTGGAAGGGCACGGCTTCAGCCGTGCCGTAAGCGTCAGGAGATTCGCGGGCTTTAGCCCCTGGGGACGCCCTTACTTCTCCGAGTCACGAATCAACACCACATCCGCCTCCCGATGCCCGCGAATGATCGCCAACTGCTTCCCATCCACCGAATAATCAAAATCGCGAATAAACTCCGCCTTAAAATCCGTGAGCGCCTTCCCCGGCGACCCATCCAGGTTCTGCAGCCAAAGATTATCCGTTTGCCCGTCGCGCACCGGATAAATAATCCCCTTGCCATCGCGCGTGAACTGCATCGGCCCATCCCCAAACATCACGCCGTACTCGGCGCGGGGCCGCTCAAAATCGAGGAACCGGATCGGCTGGCTGAAATCCGGAGACAACAATCCCAGCCTTTCCTTTGTATCCGAGCTGGAGTGTTCGGTGATGATCGCCACCAGCTTTCCATCCGGCGAGACCGCGATCCGCCCGAACGACGCATAATCGGGAAACTGCTGCGATGCGCCTCCCTCAAGCGCCACCTTGTCGAATTTTGCGTCCGCGTCCTGGTAGAACACTGTCTTGGAGTCAGCCGAGCAAGTCGGCATAAAGTCGAACTTTCCCTTCGTGAGCTCCTTCGCGTTTCCGCCATCCGCATCCGCCCGATAAATATGGGCCTCGATCTTGGTCGATGCCAACGCCATGAATACGAGGTGCCCGTCCGGGCAGGAATGCGCGAACCCAGGAAAACGGATCTGTGAAAATAATGGCGCCTTTGCACCCGACTCCGGATTGAGCAGCGTGACCCCGGTGTTCGCGACCGACATCAGCAGCTGACCATCGCGGGTCCAGCCGACTTCATAACTCGGCGAACCTCCCATCGCGAGCTGCCGGGCCTGCGCACCGCTGGCGCCGGCAGGCATCACGTAGGCAGCGTTGTGTATCACTCTCTCCACCGCCGCTACCGTGTGGCCGTCAGCGGCCAGGCTGAGATCGACATAAGAGTTGGTGTCGCGCGTCACCGCAGAAACCTTGCCCGACGGATACGCAACATGGAAAATCTGAATCTGGTTGGAGAAAAGAGGCACGCCTAAAGCCAGCAACCCGCTGCCATCGGGAAGCCAAACCGGCTTCGAAAAGAACAGGTCCTTTGAAATCAAAAAGTCGCTGCGTTTTCCGCTTTCCGCATCGAATGCGGCCATTCCGCCCAGCGCATCCCCCGGCTGCGAAAGCGCCATCATGATCGTCTTGCCATCCGGCGACCACGCCACATCGAGTTGAGCTTCATTCAATGGGCCAGTGGCGATGGTCTTTTCGTCACTCCCTTCCGCCGACCGGATGATTACACGGTACTCTCCGAGTTTCGGATTGTTGGCCAGGAGGTACGCAAACCTCTTGCCATCCGGCGAGAGCGAAATGTTGGAATCGATGTCGGTCACCAGCTTCTGCGGCGTTCCCCCCAGCACCGGTGCGCGATACAGATATTTCAGCGAGTTGCTGCCCGGCTCCAAGCGGACGAAATACAAGTAGTTCCCGTCGGGCGAAAAGCGAAGTCCCCTATAGTTGAACGGACCCGGAGCCACCACCTGAGTCGTACTGTTCGTGGGAATGTTCTGCAGCAACAAGCTCTCTTGGCCGGCGTCATCCAAAACGTGCAACAGATACTTCCCGTCTGGCGAAATCGCAACCAGCGTGGCTTTGCCCGTGACCGTCGCTTTGCTGACGTCAAAATTTTGAAACGGCGCCGGCTTGCTCCGCGAAAACAACGCGTAGATTCCATAAGCAGCAGCCGCCACCAGCAGAATCGCAACCACGCTCCCGATGCCAAATCCCAGCTTGTGCTGCTTCGCTACCGTAACCACCGCAGAACTTCCGGAAGCCTGCGCTGGCTGGGCCTTTGACTGGGACTTCGAGGACTGCGACTTCGACGACAAGCTTGATGCTGGCGAGGCGGCTGCGTCTTCGGGAACAGCCGCCGGCATCTGCCGGCTGGAATCCGTATCGCGCTTCAGCCGCTGCAGATCGGTGCGAATATCCGACGCATGCTGGTAGCGCAGCTCGCGATCCTTCTCCAGCGCCTTGTTAATAATGTCTTCCAGCTTGGCCGGCAAATCAGGATTCAGCCGCATCGCCGGTGCCGGCGCGCGATTCAGAATCGCCTCGAAAATCGTAGCTGAGCTTTCTCCGCGGAACGGCAGAGTCCCCGTCGCCATTTCGTACAGCACCGCCCCAAACGAAAATAAATCGGTCCGCGGATCCAGCTCCTTCCCTTTGGCTTGCTCCGGCGACATGTAGGAAATCGTTCCGACCGCCATTCCCGGAGTAGTCAGATGCGCTTCTTCAATCACCCCCGTCGCGGTGTTCTCCGAAGCAATCTGGCTCGACGAACTGGCCGTGGGCGCAACCTTCGCCAACCCGAAATCCAGAATCTTGGCGTGCCCCCGCTCGGTAACAAAAATATTTGCCGGCTTAATGTCGCGATGGACAATCCCCTTGGCGTGCGCCGCATCGAGAGCATCGGCAATCTCAATGGCCAGCAGCAGAATCTGCCCGGTTTCCATGGGACGCCCCGCAATGCGGTGCTTCAGCGTCACGCCATCCAGAAACTCCATGGCGATGAACGCCTGCCCGTCCTCCTCGCCGATGTCATGAATTGTGCAGATATTAGGATGGTTGAGCGCCGACGCCGCCTGCGCCTCCCGCTGAAACCGGCTGAGCGCCTGCGGATCGCGCGCCACATCATCAGGAAGGAATTTCAGCGCCACAAAGCGCCGCAGCCGCGTGTCCTCGGCCTTATAAACCACGCCCATACCGCCGCCGCCCAGCTTTTCAACAACCCGGTAGTGCGATATGGTTCGCCCAATCACTGGCGAAAAATCTTACGTGTCCAAATCCACCAAGTCAATGAACGGCCAGAAGTGGAAAAACTTTGGGTGCCGGCACAATGGGATTCGTCCACAACCACGCTAAATGGAAATCTCCCCAATTAGAGAGGGCTCATACTGTCACCCGGTCCCCCGACTTCGCCACCCAGCTTTTCACGAATTCCCCCAAGCGAGCCAAGGCCCGCGAGAACTCGTGTCCCGTAGCGGCAAAGCCAAGTCGAAAATGCGAGGGAAAACCGAAGCAATCCCCCGGCGCGAGCAGAATCCCTTGTTCCGCTGCCGCCTGACAAAAGGGTCTGGCGTCCTCTCCGCTGATCAGCCAGGGAAAAGCCGTCATTCCTCCCTGCGGACGAATCCAGCCCAGCGTTTCGCAATGCTCACCCATGAAGCGATCCAGATGCTCCAGGTTCCGCGTTGCGGCTCCTTGCGTTTTCTTCAGAACCACATCGCGCTTGCGCATCGCTATCTCGGCAAGCATCTCTCCCGCCGAATTGTTCGAGATCGAAAAATGCGTCCGCGCATTCCAGTAGAGCTGCCGCCGTTTCCGGTCGTGCTCAATCATCCATCCAGTGCGAACGCCGGCCAGAGAAAATGCTTTCGAAAAATCATGGATCACCGTCGCCTGCGGCAGCCGTGACGCCGAGTGTGTCTCCCGCCCGTGGTAAATCGGGTGATACACCTCGTCACTCACCAGCTGAATTCCGCGCGCCGAGCTGAACTCGTGCAACCTCTCCATCTCCGCATCGCTGATGGTCGCGCCCGTCGGATTGTGCGGGCTGTTCACCAGGATCAACTTCGTCCGAGCATCCGCAAGCCTCGTGATCTCTTCCACGTCGAAGCTGAAATTGTTCTCCTTGCGTATTCCGTAAAAGCGAGTCTCAATCCCCAGCGACTCAGGCAGCGCAGAAAAAGGCTCGTATCCCGGCCGCGGCAGTATCACGTTGGCTCCCGGCTCAGCCGCCAGCCACATCAGCACGACCAGAGCCTCCGAGGCCCCAGTCATGACCTGCACACACTCCGCACTCACCCCGTGCATTTCCGCGATCGCCTCCCGCAGCCCGTCGGCCCCCGCCGGACGGCCGTAAACCAATTTATGATTCAGGAACCGCTGCCGCTCGTCCTCGCCCGCAAGCTTCAATAGCTCATTCACCGTCCAACTCGGCCCCGTGCTCGCTGCCAGGTTGAATTCAATATCGTGCTCGTAGTTGTCCAGCCACATATCCAGAAGGAACGGCTTCAATTGCATGTCGCACCTCGAAAAATGAATTCAATCGTAGAAGGCTCATGAAAGGACCGCTTGCGAAGTTTCGGTGCGGCCGCTTGCTCTTACCAAATCGGTACAGACCAGTCGATATTGCAACACAGCCCCAACCACAGGGCGTACGATGCACTATGATGCGAATGAGCATGATGCGAATCAGCATGAAGCAAGTCAGCACTTTCCTCCCGGCGTTCAGCGTGCTTCTGTGCGCCATGCTAATCCTGCAAGGCTGCAACGCATTGAATCCCTTTTGCGGAAGCGCCCGGCCCTCCCCTGACATCGCGTCTCTCTCGGCCGGCACCATCACGTTCGCTCAAGTCCAGCAGGGCTTCCTCCTCATCGTGAATGGCAGTCACATCGTTTCCTCTTCGGTCGTCATCGTCAACGGGACGACGCTCACCACGCAGGTCTTGAGCAACACCGAGTTGCGGGTTACCCTCACCGACACCGTGATCACCGGTCCCGGAACCGCCACCATAACCATCAAGACTCCGGGCGGAAATTCATCCGATCTGGGCTGCACCAGCGGTGGAACCAGCCACGCCCTGAACCTGACCATCACCTAAATCCGAGACCCGGCATCCTCCCCATGTTTTGTCATCCCGAGCAAGCGTTTTTTGCGCCGCGAGAGCCTGCCCTGAGCGAAGTCGAAGGGGATCTGGGCGAGCCGCGCGGTGCGTCGCGCTCTTTGCGACGCAATAATCGCGCGTTTGGCTCGCTTCGTTTTCGAACTGCGACACGACCGTAGGAGCACTTATTCAGGCGCACTCCTTCGCCTGCAGTTCCGCGGCCAGTGAAACGGCCACTGGAGTCTTCGTCGCTTGCTCACCTTTACGGATGAGCACGATCGCTCCAAGGATCGCGACCGATGCCAGCACCACCCGCAAGCTCAATGCTTCGGAAGCCAGCAGCCATCCCAGAAACACCGCGACCACCGGATTCGCATACGTATGCGTCGCCACCAGCGCCGGCGGGCACCGCTGCAACAGCCACGTATAAGCAGTGAAAGCCACCACCGACCCGAACACGATCAGATATCCCAACCCCAGAAGTGACTTGAGCGAGATGCTCGCCCAGTGGGTAGCGTGAAACTCGCCCGTCAGCCCCGCGGCCGCGAGCAGCATCACCGCACCGCAAAGGGTCGGAATCGCGGTGCGTCCCAGCGCATCGTTCGGCAGCTTGAGTCTCGGAGTGATTACCACACCCACCGACCATGACAGCGAGCCCACGAGTACCGCCAGCAGCCCGAGCAAGCTAGAGCCTTTAACGGTCAACTCAGCGCCCGTCAGCAGCGCCACGCCGAGCACGCCCAAACCCAGACCCAGTGCGCTCAACCGGCTGATCTTCTGCTGCCCCATCGACCAGGCCAGCACCAGGATGAACATCGGCTCGGTGGCGATGAGCAAAGCCGCTAACCCAGATCCCACATATTGTTCCGCCCAGTGCAGCGAGCCGTGACCGACCAGAAAAAACAACGCGCCCAGCACGCAGCCCGAAATCCAATGCGCCCGCGTAGGACGAAATCCACGGGCCCACGCCCACGCCAAAAGAATCGCCCCCGCAATCGAGTGCCGGATGCCAGCGGTGACCAGCGGCGGAATGGTCTCAACCGCGTAACGGATCGCGAGGTACGTCGATCCCCAGACCAAGTAAATCGCTGCGAAGGCCAGCGCCAGCTTGATGGACTCGGACCGATTGCGGCCGGTTTCGGGTTGGTATGAGTTGGACACGAGCACGGGCCTGCCTCCTATGTTTACCAGTTTTTCGTTCGTCAGTTGTGTGTTCGGCGAGCGTTTAGCCGGTGTCCCCGGGCTGCGTTTCGGGGCCAAAACTTGCGCCGAGAGGCAGTTGATCAATAATCTAACCTCTTAAAGCCATTTCACTGGTTAGGTGGATCGTATGTCAGGTATTCTAACTTGTCAAGATGTTTTTAACGGTTAGAATAATGGCGGAATCGATAAGAGATTAGGCCAGGAATTGGCTAATAGAGGAGACCGTCTGAGCGAGACCACGGAAGCCAGAAAAAGCGCGCGCCGCCTGCCGCCGAAATTCGATTTGATCGCGGGCAATGTCTGCCTCGACTTCGTCAACACGCTCGACGATCGTTATATAAACGACCGTCATATAAACGATCGTCACAATATAAACGATCGTCACACGAACGATCCTCAAACGAAGCCGAAAGAATTGCTGAAGACCTATCTCGATCTAGCTCGCTTCGGGGAAGATACCGGGCTGCTCGATGCAACCCAGGCCGACCAGCTTTACCAGCGCAGCTACATGGAACCCGACCGCGCGCAGGAAGTGCTGCTCTGGGGCAGGGAGCTGCGCGAGTCGATCCACGATGTTTTTTGGGCGATCCTGAACAAGCGCCCGGTACCGCCACTGGCGCTGGCCCGGCTCAATGCCGACGCGCAGGGCGCGGCCCAGCGCATGAGCGTGGTTCCGATTGAGCGCGGCCAGATGAAAGGCCGCTTCGAATGGAAGTACGACGACCTGCGCGCCTTCGATAGCGTGCTGTGGCCGATTGCGCGCGCGGCCGCCGATCTTCTCACGTCAGACCAACTGCCCTACGTTCGCGCCTGCCTCTCTAAAACCTGCGAGTGGTTTTTTCTGGATACCAGCAAGAACCATCACCGCCGCTGGTGCGACATGACGCGCTGCGGCAACCGCGCCAAGGGCCAACGGTTTTATGCGCGCAAGAAAAAAGAAAGCTCGTAGCTCATCGTTGGTCAAAGAGTGCTATGGCGATGTTTCACCAACTGGCAAAGAGCGCTTGTGTCTGCCGAGGGCTGCGGGCCCAGCCACGTTGCAACCCTCCGCGCAACCCTCCGCCCTACAGGTTCTCTTGAATGAAGCGGGGACTGAGGTGAACGTCGAGTTGTACCAGCGGAGAATCGCCAACCGCCTTAAAGCTGTGGATCTCGCCGGCCTTGATGACAAAGACGTCTCCCGCGCTGCCCTCGAAGGTCTTGCCGCTTACTGTCCACACTCCCCGGCCTTCGCGGATGAACTGGATCTCGTCATAAGGATGCCTGTGAGGACCCGGTCCCGAACCGGGCTTCCCATGAAATAGGAACACCGAAACACTAGTGTTGCCCCGCTCGGCTCCGACAAACTCATGCGAACTACCGACAAATGGCAGGTTCTCCTGGCGCACGTGATACATCTTCGTGATCCTCCTGACAAAATTGGATGATTGTGGCCAAAGTTTAGCTCAGCGACACCAATGAGTGAAATGGGGATTTTTCAACGGCTATGAGATTTTGAGTTGTGCAACGCCAAACTTGTCGACCTCCAGTCGTCGCAGGTCTGATACAAACGAATCCACCCACCCCTCTAGAAAATCGTTTTACTAACTCACCCCCTCCTGTGGCATAATTCCTCCCCGGAAGCTTTGCAGTCCCAAAGCTCTGAAATCCCAAAGTTCTGAAATTCAAAAGACGGAGAACCTCATGTCCAAGTATCCCCTGTCCCGTCGTCAATTCATTCACCTCGGCTCTGGCGCCATCGCCGCCACCACGGTCGCGAAGACTATTTTGCAGCCTCGCATACTTTCCGCCGCGACGCGTCCCGTCGCTCCCAGCGACACCATTCGTTTCGCTTCCATCGGCACCGGCATCCGCGGATGCGAACACCTAGAAGCTTCCCTCAGCGTCCCCGGCATCAAGTGCGTCGGGGTTTGTGATCTGTATGACAGCCGCCATATCGCCGCCCAGGAAGCCGTCAAGAATCCCAGCGTCCCGGCCACGCGCGACTATCGCGCCATTCTCGACCGCAAAGACGTCGACACCGTCCTCATCGCCACCATGGACCACCAGCATCGCCACATTTTTGAGGATGCCTGCGCCGCCGGCAAAGACGTCTACTGCGAGAAGCCCATGTCGCACCTCGTAGAAGACGGATTCTCCATGGTCGAAGCCGCCCACAAGAACGGCCGCATGGTCGCCATCGGCAGCCAGCGCGTCAGTTCCGTGCTCTACGC
>JBELAE010000137.1:0-11301 GCA_049509155.1 Candidatus Sulfotelmatobacter sp. | reverse complement strand
CCAATGCGCTTCAAGGTGCCGATCACTTCAAAGCGGATCCCGTTCAGCAGAATGCTGGCGCCGATCGCCGGGCGCCCCGAGAAAAGCGTCCGGCGGGCTTCGTCACCCAGGATGATCACCGGCCGTTTCTGCGAATCGTCCATATCGTTCAGCCACCGGCCCTGGTTCATCGGCAAGTAGCGAATCTGATTGAACATGGCCGGGACGCCCATGATCTGGCCGCTGGCCTGGTAAAAGTCACTGACTGCGCGGAGGTCACTCCTGCGTATGACAGGAGCCGCAGCCGCCACGCTGGGGCATTCGCTCACGATATCTTCGTAATCGCGGTAATCCAGATAATATTGGCGCAGAGCCGTGAAGCTGCCTTGCATTACGGGCGCCCGGGCTGACCAGATAAACATTACGTTCTCGCCCAGGGAATCGAACTGCTTGCGATTGCCCGACCGAAAGCCTTCTCCCAAACCCACCAGCAGCAGCAGGGAACCGACCCCCCACGCAATTCCGAACATAGTCAGAAACGAGCGCAGCTTGTGCGCCCAAAGGGCTCGGAGGGTTTGCCCGAGGATATCGAGAATAAGGCGCACGCTAGTGATTCATTATACGGTGAGCTAGACCCTTTAGTTCCCGCTCGGGATGCCGATCTTGGCGCCCTGGAACGCCAGAGTCTGGGCCTTTCCCCCGCACCCGCTCGTGGTGGGCATCTCTTCAGAAAATCCGAGTTCGATCTTCGATTTTCGTTCCGAATCATGCACGACTTGGGTATTCTCAAGCGGGATGATTGTGCGATGACGACTCTTGCCTTGAGCGAACTGCTGGGCGCCACGGTGTATGACCCGTCGGGCGCGTCCGGACACGTGCGCGAAGTCACTCTGGCTCCGCAAGAAGACCGTACCCGCGTCTCCTCCCTGATCGTGAAGACTAAGTCAGGAAACCGCATCCTTCCGTTGGCGGCGGTGTCGGCGATCAATGGCGGCATTTGGGCGACGACTGCGGCCGCGGATTGGCCGGCAGCCAATGGCACCGAGGGCCTGTTTCTGCTGGAACGTGACCTGCTGGACCAGCAGGTCATCGACGTCAATGGACGAAAAGTGGTGCGCGTGAACGACGTCGATCTGCAGGTTGACGCTCCGCGAGACAAAGATTCAAAAGATTCGAAAGATAAAGAAAAAGACGGCGCGCATCCCGTGCTGCGCGTGCACTCGGTCGATGTGGGAGCGCGCGGCGCCGTCCGGCGCTTGCTGCGCGGGGTCACGCCCAAAGCGGCGTTGCAGGCCCTGCTTGGCAGAATTCCTCCCCGTACTATTCCCTGGAATTTCGTCGATGTCATCGAGACCGATCCCGCCCGGCGGGTCAAACTGAAAATCTCCTACGAAGGCCTGGCCAAGCTGCACCCAGCCGACATTGCCGACATCGTGGAAGATCTTGCTCCCGATGAGCGCCAGGCCGTGTTTCAGACCCTGGACGAGGAAACCGCGGCTGAAGCCCTCGAAGAGGTCGAGCCCAAGGTTCAGAAAGCCATCGTCGAGTCGCTCGATTACGGCAGGGCCGCCGACATCGTCGAGGAGATGGATCCCGACGCCGCCGCCGACCTGCTCGGCGATCTGCCCGAAGAGCGCAGCGAACAGATTCTCACGCAGATGGAACCAGAAGCCCAGCAGGACGTCGTCGAACTGCTGGAGCATCGCGAAGAGACAGCCGCCGGCCGCATGACCACCGAGTTCCTCGCCCTGCAGGTTGCGGCGACGGTGCAGAATGCCATCGATTCGCTACGCGAATTCGAAGGCGGCGTGGAGGCCGTCAGCACCATCTACCTGGTCGATTCTCACGGAACCCTTGTGGCTGCCGTTCCCCTGGCCAGACTTGTGCTTGCGCCGCCGTCTACGCCCATGCTGTCGCTGGTTCAGGAACCGCTGGTTCTTGCCCATGAGGGCGCAGAGGAAAACGAAGTGGCGGAGTTGTTCGACAAATACAATCTGCAGACCCTCCCCGTCGTGAATGAGCACAACAGACTGACCGGCGTGATCACCTCCGACGATGTGATCAGCATGTTGCGGGCGAAGCTGTAGCAGTCTGAAAACGGTGTTAGTTCCCGTAGCGTGTCATCCCGAGCATGGCGAGGGACCCTGGTTCTTGCTTGCGCATGCTCTGCTGCCGAGCGTCAGCGAACATCCAGGTCCATCGCGTTGCCCGGATGACAAAGCTTCTTGAAACTTTAATTTCACTTCCACACACTTTTTGTTTGGCCAGATTCCCCGCCTGCGTTTATCCTGTGGCGTCGTTCGTAGTTGGAAACCGCTCCATCCATATGTCAGCGAAAAGTGCCCATGAAGTTCCTCAGACGCTCGAAAACCCGGATTCTGCTGTTCCTCGCCGTCGTCGGCCCGGGCTTCATCACCGCGAATGTCGACAATGATGCCGGCGGCATCCTGGTCTACTCCCAGGCCGGGGCACAATTTGGACATCTTCTTCTCTGGACCATGATCCCGGTCACGCTGTCGCTGATTGTGGTGCAGGAAATGTGTGCCCGCATGGGCGCGGTGACCGGCAAGGGATTGAGCGACCTCATCCGCGAGGAATTCGGCTTCCGCATCACCTTCTTCATGATGATCGGCATCCTGATCATCAACTTCGGCAACGTGGTTACGGAATTTATCGGCATCGCCACCAGCCTCGAACTTTTTGGGCTTTCCCGTTACGCCACCGTGCCGGTATGCGCCGTCATTGTATGGCTGATTGTTGTGAAGGGGCAGTACAAGAGCGTTGAGAAAGTTTTTCTGGCCGCCTCTTTCTTCTACATCACCTACATTTTTGCGGGGGTGCTGGCTCATCCTCTGTGGAAAGACGCGACCATCGCAACCTTCAAACCGCCCGCCCTGAAGGCCTTTAAGGATCAAGCCTACCTGTTCATGGTAATCGGAGTCGTCGGCACCACCATCGCTCCCTGGATGCAGTTCTACCTGCAGGCATCGGTCGTGGAGAAAGGCGTCACCCGGCGCGGGCTGAAAGCTTCACGGCTCGATGTGATTACAGGTTGCGTTTTTACAGACATCGTGGCCTGGTTCATCATCGTTGCCTGCGCCGCCACGCTCTGGGTTCACGGCTTCCGCGACATCAAGTACGCCGCCGATGCGGCCCAGGCTCTCAAGCCCCTCGCCGGAGATTACGCCTACATTTTGTTTGCCGTCGGCTTATTCAACGCATCGCTGTTCGCGGCCTCGATTCTTCCCCTTTCCACCGCATATACCGTTTGCGAAGGTCTGGGCTTCGAATCCGGCGTGGGCATGAAATTCGGGGAAGCGCCGGTATTTTACTGGCTGTACACCTTGCTGATTGTGGCCGGCGGAGCTTTGGTGCTGATGATCCCAGGCGAGCGACTGGTGAGAATCGTTCTGTGGTCGCAAGTGCTGAATGGCGTCGTGCTGCCCTTTGTGCTGATCTTCATGCTTCTGCTCATCAACAAGAAGGAGTTGATGGGCGAGTACGTGAACACGCGGCTGTTCAACGTGGTCGCGTGGTTAACCACCGTGATTATGGTCGCCCTCAGCTTGGCTTATCTCTGGACCCTGCGATCTGCCTAAATCAATTTTCCCGCCGCCAGGTCCCGCACCAAAGTCAGATCAGCTTCCAGAAAGTCGTACTTCGGCAATTCCTTCGGTTCGGCCCACTGCATGTCGCGAAAAATGCGGTTCTCGATTTCCTTCTCGTAAGCGCGCACCACGAAGAAGCGCAACTCCACCATGCCCCCGTTTGGATACTCGTGCTGAATCCGTTTGACCTCATCGCCAACTTTGGCCAGGATTCCGAGCTCTTCCTCTAGTTCCCGCCGCAGAGCATCGCGCGGCTGTTCTCCTTCTTCAATCTTTCCGCCGGGGAATTCCCACTTCAGCGGCATGGTCTGGTGGCGTGTGCGCTGGCACACCAAGAGCTTGCCGTCTTTTACGATGAGGCCTGCGACCACGCGCTTCATGGCTTCGACACACCAGGTTCCGGCACGCTCGCCGTCTGCAGCGCGCTGGCCACGGGATCGACGCAACTGGTGAAGGTGAAGGCGAACGCCGCAACGCCGGCAGAACAGCGCAACTCCAGTTCGTGCTCGCCGAACTCGTGGTTGTCCACAAGAAAATACATCCGCGCCGAGTCGACCACGACATAGCTTTCTTCTTCCGCTCCGTGGGCGCCGGGGCGGAAGCGCGTGTCTCGAGTCGCTTGTTGACGGGTTAGTGGCTTGCCATCTTGCAGGACGACAACTTCGGCCGCGGCGGCATGTGGACAAGCCATCACTAAGTTTACGGCGGCCGCGTCGCATTTCAAGCGCAAAGTATGCGGCCCGCCTTCAACCGCCTCAAAGTATTCCGCAGTCGATGCCCAGCGCCCGTTGGCGTAAAAGAAGTTCTCTTCCACTTTGCCGGAGAAAGCGTAATCTGCAATCTGATCTTCTTTGAATCCGCCTTCATTGCCGATTCGCCCGCGCCGGTTTCCCAAGTAAAGTTCGCCCGATGCCCGATAACAGACCGCGCCCGCGTGATCTTCTTCCCGCAAAGGCTCCGTCAAGGACGGCAGTTCCAGCGACGGATCAATCTCTCGCAGAAGTTCTTGAATGACCTGCTCGCATTCCGCATAACCGCCTTCCCCGAAATGGCCAAAGCGCAGGTAGCCATTCTTGTCGAGTAAGTACTTGGTCGGCCAGTAGCGATTCGCGAAAGCTTTCCAGATTTCGCGATTGCTGTCGATGACGATCGGATAAGTCAGCCCAAATTCCCGGATGCCCCGCTCCACATTCGACTCGTACTGCGCGAAGGTAAACTCGGGGGTGTGCACTCCGATCACGGTCAGACCCTTATCCCGGTAGCGCTCGTGCCACGCCTGCACGTAGGGCAGTGTGCGAATGCAATTGACGCAGGTGTAATCCCAGAAGTCGACCAGCACGGCGCGCCCGCGCAACTGCCGGAAGCTGAGCGGAGCCGAATTCAGCCAAACCCGGCCAATCTCCGGCGCGCGCACTTTGCCCTTTTCGACTCTCATTCGTTAGCTTTCATTTTTCTGATTTTGAGTGCTTTTAGATTTTAATCGTCTAGATCTTCAACGTCCCGAGGTTTCCAGTTTCTTCCCGATGAGCATGGCGCAGTGCTGCACCAGTTCCTGATGTTCGGGAGTGAAAGCCGCAGGGAAGTGGCTGTCAATATCCAACTCGCCCACCACCTGGCCATGCACAAACACGGGCACGACAATCTCCGACTTGGTTTCGAGCGAACAGGCCAGATACCGCGGATCTTTGCGTACATCATCGACTACCACGGTTTGCCCGCTCGATGCAGCCGCGCCGCAAATGCCCTGGTTGAGCGGAATGCGCGTATGCGGCGTCACGGCGCCCTCAAACGCACCCAGTACCAACATCGGCGGCTGAGCGCCGGGCTCAAGCATGTAGAAGCCCACCCAGTTGTATTTCAGCATGCGTTTGTGCAGCATCTTCGTCATCGAGCGCATCAGTTCCTGCGCGCTGGGCAGGCTCTCAGCCAGCGCACTGAGCTCGTTCCGTATTTCTTCGATTCTGTCGGCTACTGCCATAAATGAAATCTTAACTCACACTGCGGAATTCTTACCTATGGAAGCGGGAACCTGAGTAATCCGCCTGATTCCTTTCGTGCCAGGCCTGATTTTGTTTGGGTCAGAAAAGAGTTCGGGATGGATCGTGAAGGCCAGCGCCTCCAAACCCTGCAGCAGCGTAGGCGCGGGCGTGTTTAGGAATTCGTCTCGAATGCAATAGACGTTCCCAGAAAGCGCGGCTGCGGTTGTCTGCCAACCTCGCTCCAGAATGATTTTCTCTAGCGGGACGCGATCGCCCGCCCCGCACCAAGCGGCAATAATCACTTCCGGATTGAGCCGCCGTACGTCCTCCGCCGAAGTCTTGCTGCCGGCAGCGCCCACGAAATCCCCTCCCGCGGCCTCGACCAGTTCTGCAACCCACATTTGAGAGGCGATCACGGGCTTGCCCCATTCCTCGCACCAGACTCTGGGTCGAGATGCAGCTGCGGTGCGGCTGCGAACTTCGTAGATGCGTCTTTGCATGGCCGCAATCACAGCTTCTCCTCGATCCATCGCTCCGACTGCTCCCGCGATGATTGCGATGTCGGCATAGATATCCGCCAGCGTCTTCGGAGCCAGCCCCAGAAACCGCGCTCCCGCCTTGAGTATTTCGATAACTGCCTTCTCCCGGTAGGGCACAGACGCGATCAACAGATCAGGCTGGGTGGCCACGATTTCTGCGGTGTCGGCAGTCCAGGAGTCGGCCAGAATTACGCGCGAACCGTCGGCGACCTCAGGCACCACGTCCGCGCAATACCGGGTGCAGGCCACAACGCGCGCCAGTTCGCCAATGGCGTCGAGAATGACCGTCGCGCTCGGCTGCAAGCAGGCAATGCGGCGGGGAGTGTGAGTTCCAGGCATAGTCGAGGCTAGGGCTTGAGTTTGTTCAGCGCCAAGGAAAGCGCGTCCAGGGCGAGTTGCGCCGCGTGCGACGAAGCCTGCGGTAAGCCTCCCACGTCTGCGATCAAAGTCTCGCGGATCGAATTCTCGCGATTCAGTGATCGAACTTCGTCGAGTGTCCGTCCCGCGACCAGTTCCGTCAGCGCCGACCCGCAGGCCATCGACGCCACGCAGCCCATGGCTTTGAACCGGATCTCCGCAATGCGCCCATCCTCGATCTTCAAACTCAGACGAAGGACATCCCCGCAGGCCGGGTTCTCAATTTCCACAATCGCGTCAGGATCAGAAACTTCCCCAGGATTGCGCGGATTCTGGAAATGATCGAGCAACTGATCCGAGTACATACCGGTTTGAATTGTAAATCGCCCACCCAGCGGATTGAGTGGCAACGGAATTCACTTTCCCCCAAGAAAAACATGAAACGATCGTCCTTGCGCTCCAGTAAGCGTATATAGAGAAAGAAAATGGAATTGTTAGAACAGAATCCGAGGGTTCTAACCCAGTTCGTCGCAGGCGAACTCGAAGCCTTCGAGATGCTCTTCCGGCAGTTCCAGCCGGAGGTCTACCGCTGGATCATTCGCATCGTTCGCGATCCGGCCGCGGCAGAGGATCTGACCGTCGAGACCTTCTGGCGGATTTACCGCGGGCACGCAGGTTTCGACTCAGGTCGCAGTTTCGGGGCGTGGGCTCGAAGAATCGCAACGAATGTTGCGATCGACTATCTGAAAAATGCGCAGTCCCGGGAAGTGCAGCTGGTAGAGCGCCTGTCGGACGAATCCGCAGATCGGCCGTTCGCGGCCTCGGCAACCCAGAATCCGGCGATCCGCCGTGAAGTGCGCGAACGCACTCAACTGGCTTTCCAGCAACTGCCCGCCCAGTTGCGCGCTGTTGCGGCGTTAGCCCTGATCGAAGAGTGTCCGCACAACGAGATTGCTGAGGCCCTGAACCTATCGACGGCGGCCGTCAAGTCACGGCTGTTTCGCGCGGTTCGAATATTGCGAACGAAATTGGGAAACTTGAATACGGGAAATCCGGGTACGACCCAGCAGTAAACAAGAAATGGGTAGCCAAGCCATGAATAAACAGGAAATGAACGAACAAGAACAGAGGAAGCTCGCCGATCTGTTGCAGCGGTCGTTGCCGCCGATGAACCCTGAACTCGACCGCGACTTGTGGCCCAAAATGCTCCAGCGCATCATGCTTCATCGCATCATGCTTCATCGCATCGATGAACGTGCCCGCGACCGCCACTGGCTAGCCGTCTTGTTTTCGCCATCCGCGCTGTCGGCGGTGCCCTGGTTTGACTGGGCATTGCTGGCCGTGGTGATCGTGGGCCTTTGCATTTTCCCGAGGTCGATTCCGATCTGGCTCTATCACTTTTGATTTCTTTGGAGGACTTTATGAACTCACATCGTTACCTGCGAGCTTATATGGCCGGCAGTGCCGTTCCCACCATGATGCTGCTGGTGGTGCTCACCGGCTTCCTCATCGCGCGCTATACATTCCAGATCCCTATCCCGATCGAGCGTGCCATCGTGTTTCCCATGGCCCTGGTGCCCAATCTCTTTGGGGCTTGGAATATGTTTTATTTGTGGCTGCGGCCGCGCCCGCATCTGCCGATCGGGCTGCATGGTGCGATCCTGCCCTTCATTCTGGCGCCCGCTGGACTTACGCTGGCCGCTTGCTTGGGCTTTCTTTCGGCAAACGCCGGAGGGCTCGTATGGTTCCACGAAGTCGCCATTCCGTATGCCATTCTGGCCGTCGGGTTCTGCTTTGGTCTGATCGTGTATTACCTGGTGTGGAAGTACCTGGTGAGCTTTTTCAACGAAGTGTTGGGGATTGCCTGACCCAGTCTACTCGCCGGTTCCGTCGGGAAAGTAAATACTCCAGCCCCGCTGGCGGGCTGTAACTTCGAGGTCGGGATTGGGATTGACTGCGAACGCATATTCGGCCATGGCAAGCATATCGGCGTCCCAGCGCGAATTGCCGAAAGCCGCATCAATCTCTTTCCCAGCCGCTTCGCGCAGCGCCTTTGGCTTCCCCGGTCCAGACGGGATGCGGACCAGCCGGTCTGTGATGACGCCATGCTCGATTTCGACTTTCGTGGCCAGGATGCGGTCCTCGGCAATGCCGAACGCCTTCA
The DNA here is from genome assembly GCA_049509155.1 of Candidatus Sulfotelmatobacter sp. Taxonomy (GTDB): domain Bacteria; phylum Acidobacteriota; class Terriglobia; order Terriglobales; family Acidobacteriaceae; genus Sulfotelmatobacter. The sequence goes on along the minus strand of JBELAE010000137.1, from coordinate 2,675 downwards.
TCCCCGCGCGAATAACCCACTCGCTCGACGATGAAACCGCCCACACCTCACACCCATCGTCTTGTAGGCGGCCGACCAGTTCCTGCATCTCGGGAAAGATCGTTCCCGAGAAAGCGTGCGCCATGAAATCCGCTGCTGCTTGCTCGATCACGGCCTCGCTCATCCCCTTGTGCATAGTGACCATCTCACCGCACATGTCGTCTTCGCTGACTTTGCCGGCCTTGTATTCGGCGTAACGGGTACGCATGGCATCGCCAACTTTGGCAGGGACCACGCCCGTGTCGATCTCCCAGTCAAAGAAGCTCACCCCCGCGTCGCCCGACCAGAGTGTCCCGTCGCAATCGAACGCCGCCACACGCGGCTCGATCCGCAAAACAGATTCCAGAAGCTCCTGCCGTGTAAGGTGCACCGCCTGCGCCCCAAAGCTCTCCATGTATCTGACGATAACGTGCAGAAGCCAGAACACGCAATTGCGCCGTTCAGTGGAAGAGCGGCCCTTCAAGGGCCGCGTAAAGGGGTAAGGAATTAGCTGGGCTTTCAGCCCCTGGGCTCCAGAGCCGCGTAATCCTCGGGAGTATTGATATTCAGCGCCACAAACGGATCGCTCACCGCGACATACTGAATATGGTGCTGATATCGGCGTTCCACCTCGCGCGCACTCGCCGTCGCCGGCGCCTGCAGGAAAGCTTCAATCAATTCGCGTCCCGCCAGATAAGGATGTCCATGTTTGCCGGAAAAATCCGGCACGACCCCCCAGACGTGCTCCGGAGCCGCCTGGAACGCGTCCCGTAGCAGTTGAACGGTTGCCGTGCTGACCGGCGGGCGATCCACTAGAGTGATCACAGCAGCGTCGCGCCCGCGATCGAGTACTTCCTGCAATCCCAGTCGCAGCGAACTGAATTGGCCCCGGTCGGGGTCAGGATTGATCACCACTGACGCTCCGTCGGCATAGGCAATTGGGGCCAGGACCGACGCGTTGTTGCCCGCTACCACCAGGATGAAATCGGTGGCCAGCGCCAGGGAACGAATGGCTGCGGAAAGAAAAGTTTCCTGCGACGGCGGTTGTCCGGCGGCGTGGGGCGGCCAGGGCAGCAGCGCCTTGTCGGTACCCATGCGCGAGGACTCGCCCGCTGCCAGTATCACTCCACCGAAACTAGGGGCGCGCACCATCTTGCGAAAGATAGCAGAAAGTGTGGAAAAAAGGTGAGCGGAAAGAACCAGAAATCAGTCGGGTTCGTCGATCGCCTCTTCCATCGTCTCGGCAATCGTGTCCGGCGCGGAATCCGCGGCGGAATCCTCACGCGCTCCTCGAAACCAGCTCAGATGCGGCAGAGCGGCGCTGGCGTGCCGGCGCATCGCAATCAGCTCAGCCGTAATGGCGACCGCGATCTCCTCCGGCGTAATGGCGCCAATATCGATCCCGACTGGGGCGTGCACCCGGTCGAACAAGTGCGCGGGCACGCCCTCGTTCTGCAGCGTCTTGAAAATCTCGATCACCTTGCGCTTCGATCCGATCATCCCTACATAACGAGCCCGGGTTTGCACCGCCCAGCGCAGGATGCGCATGTCGTCCCGGTGCCCTCGCGTCACGATCACGATGTAAGAGGACTCATTCGGATCCAGCTTGTGCGTGGCCTCTTCAAAATCCAGCGCGTGGATTTCGCGCGCCGCAGGGAAGCGCTCTTTGGTCGCGTACGAGGACCGGTCATCGGTGATCGTTACTTCAAATCCGGCATTTGCCGCTGTCAGGCAAAGATTGATAGCAACATGGCCTGCGCCAAATAGATAAAGTATCGCTGGAGGTAATATGGGCTCTACAAAAACTTCCAGCATCCCGCCGCAAACCAGCCCAGTGTCGTATTTCGGGTCTTGATTTAAGTCGAACTTTAAGGTTCGCGGTTTCTCCGACTCCATGACTTCGCGCGCCGCCTGCCAGACGTCGGCTTCCACACATCCGCCACCGATCGTACCCACAATCGAGCCGTCATCGCGCACCAGCATCTTCGCCGTGCGAAACGAAGGAATCGACCCGCGCACGTTGACGATGGTCGCTACTGCTCCCCTCCGCCCTCCGCGCCGCAGCTCAACGATTTGTTCGTAGATGTCCATGAGAACCTTGCCAGTGTTGATTATCAGTCGGTTAACAGCGAGAGTCAATCGCGGGGTGAAGTCGTTAGTCCTAAACTTGGCCGCGCGGGGACAACCGCCCGGCTGTCCGTCGAGCGAAGCTCGACTGCTGTGATAGGGTCACTTTGACAGGAGAAACTTCCTATGAAAGCCGTCCGCATCCATCAATTTGGTGGCCCCGAAGTCCTGACCTACGAAGACGTCCCTGACCCGCAACCGCGCAAAGACCAGGTGCTGGTCCGGGTGAAGGCCTGCTCGCTCAATCATCTCGACCTCTGGGTCCGCAAGGGATTGCCCGGAGTGAAACTGCCGCACATTCTAGGCAGCGACATTGCCGGCGAAGTCGCCGAGATTGGCGAATACGTCAGCGGATTCACAGTAGGTCAACGCGTCCTGGTTGCCCCGATGCACTTCTGCGGACACTGCGTGAAATGCCTGGCAGGCGTGCAGAACCAATGCCGCGAGTTCACCGTCCTCGGGAATGCGGTTGACGGGGGCAACTGCGAGTTAATCGCCGTTCCCGCAGCAAACATAATCCCCATTCCCGA
>JBELAE010000136.1:0-13135 GCA_049509155.1 Candidatus Sulfotelmatobacter sp. | reverse complement strand
CGGCCCGGTATCGCGATTTGATTTCAACCGTCGAGCAGTTGCAGGAGCGCCAGCGCCTCGCCGCCGCCGAAGGCGACGACGCCGACGTTTTCGGCTATCACTACGAGAACGGAATGGTGGCCGTGAATCTGTTTCACATGCGTGCCGGAAAAATGGTCGACCGCCGCGAGTTCTTCTGGGAAGACCTGCCGGAGTTCGCATCGACAGAAGTTGATACTGCTGACGAGGTGGGCGAGCAAAGCTCGCCAGCGGATTTGGCCGGCAGTGCCGACTCTTCTCGGTGTCATCCTGAGCGAAGCGAAGGACCTATGCAATCCGCCGGCAGCGCCGGAGCCTTCGAAAAGTCCATAGATCCTTCGGCCCGCACAGAACGCGGTCCTCAGGATGACAATGCTGCTTTTCATCCCGGCGAGTTCTTCTCCGCGCTGCTCAAGCAGCTCTACATCGGGCAGCCGTATGTCCCCCGCAACCTTTACGTCCCGGTTGATTTCGAAGATCGCGAAGAACTCGAAGACTTGCTCTCCGAGCAACAGGCAGACAAGAGTGCTCGCCCCGCGCGCGTCCACATTCTCGTTCCACAGCGCGGCGACAAGCGCTCGCTCATCGACCTCGCCGGTAACAATGCAAAGCAGTCCTACGACCAGCGCTTTCGCGTGCTCAAACCAAACGCCCGCAAGATTCAGGAAGAATTGCAGGACGTACTCACTCTGCCGGAACTGCCTAAGCGGATCGAGTGCTTCGACATCTCGCACATCCAGGGCGCGGAGACCGTCGCTTCTATGGTGGTCTGGGAAGATGGCAAGATGAAGAAGTCAGACTACCGCAAGTTCATCATTCGAACGGTAAAAGGTGTGGACGATATCGCTTCCATGCGCGAAGTGGTCACTCGCCGTTACAAACGCTTGCAGGAAGAAAAGAAAACGATGCCGAGTCTCGTCCTGATCGACGGCGGCCTCGGGCAACTGCACGCCGCGGCCGAAGCGCTGGACTCGCTCGAAATCATCAACCAGCCATTGGCGGCCATCGCCAAGCGTGAAGAGATTTTATACGTGTACGGTCAAGAGAAAGACCCGATCGCGCTCGACCACCACTCGCCGGTGCTGCATCTGATTCAGCTCATTCGCGATGAGGCTCACCGCTTCGCCGTAACCTTCCACCGCAAGCGGAGGCAAATCCGCGACCGATCTACCGAACTGCTAGAAATTCCCGGCGTGGGCGCCAGCACGACCCGGCGACTGCTGGAACACTTCGGCAGCGTGGAGGCGGTGAGGCAGGCCGATCCGGCGGCATTGTCGGCCGTCGTAACTCGAACCCAGGCCGATGCGATTAAGAATCACTTCAGCAAGTAGCAGCTACTTCGGTTCCGGGCTCGCGTTTCCCATGTCGAGCACGACCTTCCAGCTTCCGTCCTTCTGCAGCTTCCAGATGCTGGTGTACTTGCCGTATTCGACGTGCGGATTTCCCTGTTTATCCTTCGCGTGGAATTCGTAGGTGCCATAGGTGTAGCCGAGATCGCCGGAGGCGGAGATGTCGGCCCCGACAGGCGTCCAGAGAAGTTGATTGCTTTTGTCGTCAAGAAATCCCATCCCCTTGGCGATCTCTGCCTTGCCCTGAATTAACGGGCCGCCGTTCGGAACCTCGACGGAATCGTCGGCGTAATACGACATGTATCCCTGCGAGCCTTTTTCAGCGGCCGCCTTCATGAACTCGCCTTCGAGTCGCCTCAGCGTGTCAGCCGTGGCTTTCGGCGAGGCCGAAACCGTTGGATGGGCAGCGCAATCGTCGCCACCAGGAATGCGACCACCAGAAGTGGCAGAAAGGATTTCATAGTGCCTCCTCAAATGAGTGAAATGGCGTGCTCATTCTACCTGCCTTTGACCTGTTGTGGTTTCTGATCGCGCCGCTTTGCTACACTAGCGCCCACCGTTATGAAAAGCCGTTTATCTATTCTCGTTTTGCTCGCACTTAACCTCGCTGGTCTGCAAGCGGCGTCCGCGCAGGTCTCGAACCCGCCCGATCTGGCGACGCCGCAGGAAAAGCATCTGCGCAACGTGCACCAACTGACATTCGGCGGACAGAATGCCGAGGCCTATTTTTCTGCCGACGGTAAGAAACTGATCTTTCAGTCGTCCCACGGAGACGTGAAGTGCGACCAGATTTTCATCATGAACATCGACGGCAGCGACCAGCACATGGTCTCGACCGGCAAGGGGCGCACCACCTGCAGCTTCTTCTATCCCGATGGAAAAAGAATTCTTTACGCCTCCACCCATCTCGCGAGCCCGGAGTGCCCTCCGCGCCCTGATTTTTCCAAGGGCTACGTCTGGGCGGTATATTCCGGATACGACATTTTCACCGCAAATCCCGACGGCTCAGACCTGAAGCAACTGACCAACACGCCCGGCTATGACGCCGAAGCCACGATCTCGCTCGACGGAAAAAAGATTACGTTCACGTCCACGCGCAACGGCGACCTCGACATTTATTCGATGGACGCCGACGGCACGCACGTCAAACAACTCACGCATGAATTGGGATACGACGGCGGCCCGACCTTCTCACCCGACCGCAAGTGGATTGTCTATCGGGCCTACCATCCGCAAACGGAAAAAGAAATTTCCGACTATAAAGAATTGCTGGCGCAGAATCTGATCCGCCCAACCTCGCTCGAAATCTGGACCATGAAGGCCGACGGCAGCCACAAACGCCAGATCACCAACCTGGCAGCGGCGAGCTTTGGACCTGCCTACACGGCCGACGGCAAGCGCATCATCTTCGCATCAAATTATGATCCGGAAACACATGCCACGGGCGGCATGGGGAATTTTGAATTGTGGCTGATCAATCCCGACGGCAGTGGTCTGGAGCGCGTCACCTACAGCGATGGCTTCGACGGCTTCCCCATGTTCTCTCAGGACGGCAAGAAACTGGTATGGGCCTCCAACCGCAACGCCAAGGCCCCGCACGAAACCAACATCTTTATTGCGGACTGGGTGCCGTAGGAACCGCTTCGCGCTTATTCTTCTCGGCTTTGAGTTTCTTGACCCGCAGTGTCATGTCGACCCAGTGATCTGCGGTACGAAGGTCCTCAGCGCGGGCCGCCAAGTCGTCGCATTCCACGTCGGCTTTTTCGCGATACATCAAGTTCAGATAGGCCATGGCGTCGTCGTAGTCCGGGCGAAGTTGAATGGCCTTGCTGAGGCTGTCAATCCCCTCTTCGATCGCCGGCGTATTCTTGACTTTGAATTCACCGCAGACTTTATTCTGTTCCGGATCGTTCGGGTCCAGGTGGTCTTCCGGCCGCAGGCCGAGCAAGGCACGGGCGTCCATGCGCGGCTGGTAGCATTTAGTCCAGTCGATCACCCCGATGGAATAGTGAGGTTCGGGATCATCGGGATCCAGGTCGGTAGCCACGCGGTAGTACTTCTTGGAGTCGTCGAACTTTTTCATGTTCAGGTACAGGTAGCCAATGCCCTTCGCACTATTGACTCTCGGCGTCAGTTCCGCATCTACGCCGAGGACGTGCTGATATTGCTCAATGGCCGCCTCGGCAAAATGAATGTTGTCTGGAGAATCGACACCGGGGATGTATTGCGACATGTAGGTGGTCGCCAGGTAGAGATGCGCATTAATGTTGGAACCATCCAGTTCGATCGCCTTCGCAAAATGCCGCGTCGCGTCTTCGTACTGACCATTCTTGTAAGAATAGATTCCCAGTCGCAGTTCGGCGACGGAGGTTGCCGCCTGACTTTGCGCAGCCACGGGGAATGACGCGAGCAGGATCGCAACCGCTGCGAACAGATTCGAGGTCGGTTTCATGGAAGGTCCTCGCCGAAAATTGTACTCTCTCGGGTTGGGCACCGGGAGCGTGTAAGCTGCTCCAGAAAAAGGCATCAGCGATGAATCAGTTCCTCGGTCCTACGTCTGTCTGCGAGCCGGCTCTGGTTCTGGCGGCCAGCCATGCCACGCACGCCAGCATTCCGCACCATCCCAGCACTCGCACCACGGCCGCAATTTGTGTGTCGTGGTCGAGGACGCCGAGGCTGGAGAAGATCCTGAAGAAATCATGTTCCACAAAATCCGGGTCGCCGGTCGTGACCAGCGGCAGAACCTGGGCGCGGGCGTCGGCCATGTAAGTCGCGGTGTACAGCCAATTCTCGAAGAAGAAGAACAGGCAGAAAACGAAGCCCGTGGTCTGCCGTTGCGTGAAAAAATAAACGGCCAGCAGGAACGGCACCATCCATTGCAGCAGCGTGCCTCCCCACAAGCAGAGCGTGGGGCCGAACCAGTAGAACAGATTGTGTCCGCCTTCGTGCACGACCAGGTTGGCGTTGTCGATGAAAAGAAATCCGCCATGAGCGGAAAAAGCGTAGGCCAGGAACGCGAGGTAGAAGATCAGCCAAGCCACCAGCGCCGGGCGCGAGACGGGCTTCCAGGGTTCGTCAAAAAATGGTTCGTTAAGAAACGATTGACCGAGAATCGTCCCGTCGAGAATCGCTTGGAGCTTTTCGAGCATAGCGCTTTGAGAGATTCTATGGCGACGGATTTGTGTGTGCAGGTTACGAACGTGTGCAGCATCCGGGCCTGAGAACGGCGTCTGGCAACAAGAAATGGCTAGGGCGTCCGGCCGTCGCGGGAATGGGACGTTTCTTGCTAAAGTGATCTGACGCGACAGATCCTTTAAGTACCTGTTTCGGAATCACATGAAAATTCGGCAATGGATTACCGCATTTGTGCTCGTCCTCTTGGTGGCAGTGGCCATCGCGGGCCTGGAGTGGACACGGGCTTTGCCGGCCGTGAACGAGGAATTGGCGGCGACGCAGGCCAAGAAAGTGTCCGGACACGCGCCGCCGGTCGCCCCGCGCGCGCTCATCGACCAGCGTCCGCTGCAGACCGCGAAACACATGGCGACACTCGCCGCCACACCGGAAGAACAGGCCTTGGCTCATCAGGCAGAAAAGCTCGGAGACCATGAAGTCGATCTTTCGTTCCTGGACGCGCTCCGCACGGCGGAGCAAAATCCTCCGCCACTCACGCCGGAGGCCCGCCAGATTGGTGACCGCAAGAACAAAGCAGAACTGGCTCTCCAGGAAGATCAGGAAGGCATCGCGCTGCTGACGAAAAAACTGGCGGCCGCACCTGAAAAGCAGAAAGACAATCTGCAGGACCAGATCGACGTCGCCAAGGCGCAGATGGATCTGGATCAGAACGAATTCGACGATGCGTCGGAGGAACTCGAGCAGGCTGGCGGGGATGCGCAATCGAAGATCAAACGCCTGCAAGCCGAGCATGAAGCCGGCGAGCATGGCGCGGAGGCTCCGCTGGGCGCGGCGGTCAATCCCCACGAGCAGGACTACCAGACGCATACTCTGCTGAGCGTGTTCCGAGCATGGCAGGCCCTGCGCGAGAAAAAAGTCCAACTGCAGGAGGCCCAGGAGGAGAGCAAGGCCAAGCAACTTCGGCTGAGTCAACGCCACACTACCCTGACCGCGCAGGTCGAGAAGGACAAAGAGAATCGCGAGTCCGCCAGGCAGCAGGCCAAGGGATTCGCCAAGGGCAGCAACGCGGCCAGCCATGAAGACTCGAAGTCCGCGGCGAAGTCCGCGGTCGATTCCCTCAAGCAATACACTCGCGACCAGAAAAATCTGGCCGACCTGGGCAAGCGCCTACAGGACGAGCAGGAACTCACCGAGACCTACGCAAGTTGGATTGCGCTGGTCGAGACTCGCGAGCGTGCGGCGCTGCATAACCTGATCGAATGTCTGCTGTGGATTCTCCTGGTGGTGTTCGCCGTGTACCTGGCCGACCGTCTGATTGAGCATCTATTCACCGGCGTCGCGGCAGAGAACAAGCGGGTCGACACGTTGCGGTCGGTGGCGAAATTTGCGGCGCAGTTGGTTGGAGCCATTGCCATCATCTTCATCATCGTGGGCATGCCCACGCAAACCACCACAGTTCTCGGCCTGGCGGGCGCCGGGCTCACCGTCGCCATGAAAGACTTCATCGTCGCGTTCTTTGGATGGTTTGTGCTGATGGGGCGCAACGGCATCCGGGTCGGCGACTGGGTTGAAATCAACGGCGTGGGCGGAGAGGTAGTCGAGGTCGGGTTGCTGAAGACGGTCGTACTCGAAACCGGCAGTTGGGCCGACTCCGGCCATCCCACGGGCCGACGCGTTTCCTTCGTGAACAGCTTCGCCATTGAAGGCCATTTCTTCAACTTCACGACCTCGGGGCAATGGATGTGGGATGAGTTGCAGATCCTGGTCCCTCCGACACAGGATCCGTATCCCATCATCGACGGCATCCAGAAACTGGTGGAAAAGGAAACAGCGGCCAACGCCAGTAGCGCGGAAGCCGAGTGGCAACAGGCCTCGGCGCGCTACCGCGTGAAGACATTGTCCGCAGTGCCGGGAATCAACGTGCGTCCGACGGCCGCGGGCATTGAAGTGCACGTCCGCTACATCACCCGCGCCTACGAACGGCACGAGGCGCGCAAGCGGTTGTACGAGGCTGTCGTGGAAATGATGCACGGGAAGCGGGAAGCGGTACCGCAGGCGAGTTCCTAGCTTCTAGCTGTTAGCTTCTAGCTCCTAATAGTTTCTAGCCCTTTACGCGGTTGGCTTCCACCCGAAACCGTATGCGTCACCGAGGAAGAGCGGCCCTTAAGGGCCGCGGAAGCGTCAGAACCTATGAGGGCTTAAGCGCCTGTGGAATCTATGACCAGCAAACAGAATCTCGGCACACTCATCGTGACCGGAGCCAGCCGTGGAATCGGAGCGGCAATCGCCACACTGGCGGGCGAACGCGGCTACGCGGTCGCAGTCAACTTCGCCACCAGCGAGGGCGAGGCTAAGAAAGTGGTCAACGAAATTGTAGCCGCCGGGGGGCGCGCCATCGCGATTCAGGCTGACGTTTCGCGCGAAGAAGATATCGTGCGCATGTTCGAAACCGCAGAGCGAGACTTGGGGCCGATCAAAGCCCTCGTGAACAATGCGGCGATAACGGGCGGCTTCGCTCGCGTGGAGGAAGTGTCGAGCGCGGCCCTAGCCGCTGTTCTTGCCGTCAACGTTAACGGGACAATCCTGTGTTCGCGCGAAGCTGTGCGGCGCATGTCGACGCGGCTTGGCGGCTCGGGCGGCGCCATCGTGAACATTTCCTCGCGCGCGGCCCACACGGGATCGCCGGGCGAGTGGGTTCATTACGCGGCGTCGAAAGGCGCGATCGATAGCTTCACCATCGGCCTCGCACGCGAAGTGGCAACCGAAGGCATCCGTGTAAACGCCGTAGCTCCGGGATTGGTCGACACCGGACTGCACGCCGCCAACGGCGATCCCGGCCGTCTGCAGCGCCTGATGGGAACCATCCCCATGGGAAGAGCGGGCACGCCGAACGAAGTAGCCGAGGCCGTGCTGTGGCTGCTATCGTCCGCGGCTTCGTACGCAACCGGGGCGATTTTGCAGGTTGGTGGCGGACGTTGAAGCTGCTCTCAGGCCCGGAGACCGTCTTAGCCATTCCTCGAGTTAGTGGCGATCTTCCGAAACTTCGGCAGCGCACGCGCCGGTCGGCGTCTGCGTGACCAATCGGAACGAGTAGTGATGAATCTGCCAGAGGCCACGTGGCAAGAACGCTCGGAGTTCGTGCGGAGAGATATATTCTGTCTTAAGCTTTGCACCCTGCTCATCGGTACTGGCATAGACGAACTGGTCTTCCTGGAAGTTGTCTCCGTAAACGCTGAGTTCCAAGAAGGCCGGGCTGCCAGAGTCCATCAGTTCCACGGGGTAGGGGGACACCGAGTTGATCGAAGAAGTCGGCCTGGAGCGAACCGGGCGTGCTGCGGTGGGCAGAATGTGAAATTCCTGCGCATCGGAGACATGCAGCTCGTCGCCGTTTGTAACTCGAAACTGAATTATGGGGGCAATTGTCGTATCTGAGTTAACAAGCAAGTATGTAGGTTGCACCTTAACCTGCAATTCATTCGGCGAAACGAAAAGAGTCTTCGTCGTGTGGGCGTTTTCTGTAAAGGCATCAACCGCCCGCGAGTCAGGTGTAAACCCGGACCCAAACAAGCGTAGCGTTAATCCCTGCGCGACGCTGTCGGCGGGTATGCTTGCCGGCTCGATGCCTGTGAGCGTCGGTCTATTTTTGCTCGTTACGTGAACAGTTACCGACCTTGGCGTGGGATTCTCTTCGCTTCCGGGCGAAATAAAGCCCGGCGGCATCGACTCCAACTTCAGGACCGTGGGCCGCGACAAATAACTCGACGGGATTTGCACCTGCACGTGCTGCAAATCAGTCAGAACCCCAGGCAGATCCTCGCGCGCAATCCATGTCCCAGACGCTTCCTGCTCCAGGAGCACGAAATAAATTGCCGGGCTGACCTGTTCCCCCTGAATTGTCAGGGCGGCGGAGCCACCACCTTCCTCCAAGATGAAGAATTGGCTCGGCAACAACAGGGGAGGAGGACCACCGCCCTTGTCCCTCATTCCTCCGACGAGGACATGCACCGGTTGTCGCAATTCGTCCGGATCGTGAACTGCAAGGAGAAGCTCCCAAGGAGTCTTCGCGGGCTCTTTCCGCCACTCGATTTGTCCTTCCTCTTGCACTGGCACTTGCTTTGCGTAGAGTCGCTGCGGACGATCCCAGACCTCAACCCTCGCGGCCGATACGGATTTCGGGTCGGATAGGTGATAGGTAAAGATAGGGGAATAATAATTCTCGTACTCGACATCCAACACAATCTTGCTGCCGTCGCGACAAGTGGTTCGGGCAGACTGGGCAGTTGCTAGCGGGCTTAAGGCCAGCACAGCTGCTGCGCAGAACGCTGTCGCGCGGCTCGTCACAGCAACGAATCTCCTTCCAAGCTACCTTGCACCCGTGTCTCCCGGCCGCGAACACACGCACTAACAGCGTTCCGTCACGGACTTTTGCTGCCCGAATGGCGGGATTCTAGATCTTTGCGCAGGTAGATTTTCACCTTCTCTGGTAAGCGTGATGCGTGCAACACATCGCGCAGTTGCCCCGGCGAAAGACGCCGCGCGAATTCGAGGGCACGAGCCAATGGCGTGTATTCGTTCCGTAAGAGCGCCATACGAACTTCCCGGCGCACCGACCACTTCGCGTGATGGCTTAACGCCGTGACGAAAGCCGGGGTCGCACCCGGGCGCAGCAGCGCCTTCACGATGGCTGCTTCGGTGAGGCGAGGGTTCTCCAGGGCGGTCTGCCAGACGCGCGCTTCCTTGTCGAGCAGCAGCGCGGCAGCCACCATAGACGAAGAGCGACGTGCCAGCGAAATGCGCTCGCCCAGCGTAATCGAAGCCAGGCGCGCCACCAGCAGCTCATCGGCAACTCGCCTCAGGTCGGCCGGGACTGCCGAGAACAGCGAGAACTGCATGAGATCAAAAGTGTAGAGTTCGCGGATCAGCCGCAGCGCAATACGGCGCTGCGTGCGGGGATGGGCGGCGAGCGCCAGACGAACCTTGCGTGATTTCATCACCGCGGCATTCCGGCTGATTTGTTCGATCACCTCGGAAGACAGGTCGCGGTCCTTCACGGCGGCGAGAGCGAGATCGGCGGTAAGCGCGCGGTTGGCGCCGGTTTCGAGGTCAGGGGATGCGCGGCCCGCAGCCGGCTCCGCCGGGACCAATAAGTCGATCGGATTCTCTGCTTCGGAATTCATGCCGTGCTGCTCACGACGTTATTCCCTGCTCAAATCAAGTTCAGAAACTTCCAACGGCAAAATCAAGATCAAAGGCGGCGGACAGGAGTGTCCGCCCCACATTTCGTTGCGCGGCGCGCCATCCGCAGCGCACCCTCGACAGGCTCGACCACTTGCGGATTCACTTCGACGCGTGTGTCCAGCGCGCACAGTTCATTGTAAAAAACCTGGCGCACCAGCGGCGCGTGACGAAAGACGCCTCCAGTCATGGCCACAGGGACCGCTGCGGTGTGGCCCTTCCCGAAGAGGCGGCGAATCACTACCGTGGCCACCTGCGCCAGTTCCGCGCCCGCGTGGGTAAGAACCTGCGTCGCCAGATCATCTGAACTGGCGGTAACAGCCGGAAAGAGCGCTGCGAAATCAGGAGGTGGAATCGAATTCGCGGCGCGAGCGAGGTCAGACAGCGAAGTCACTCCCCAGGTTTTGCATAGAGCCGCCGCCAATGGCGACCCAGGCAGTGGGCTGCGCTCCCGAGTGCCGTCGCTTGCATCGGAGGAACGATCGGCAGCACGCAGAACCGCGCTAACGGCGGCGCGTCCAATCCAGTGTGCCGAACCCTCATCGCCGATGGCGAATCCCCATCCCCCGGCGCGGGCGGTCGTTCCCTTCGCGTCACGGCCATAGGCGATCGATCCCGTGCCGGCGATGACGATGACGCCCGGTTCGGCATCGAAGGCAGCATCGAGTGCGATCTGCATGTCGCCGACAATGTCGATTGGAGTCGCGAGAATCTCAGCCAACGACCGGCGGATGATCGCGGCCAACTCAGGCCGTGCGGCGCCGGAACCTCCCACGCAGGTATGCGCCACCTGCGCGGGCGCGATGCCGGCGGCAACGCAGGCTTGGCGCACCGCCTGCTGCAGCGACTCGCGGGCTTGCAATTCTCCGACGCGGACAATGTTGCTCGGGCCCGCCGTCGCGGTGGCGAGCAGTTGCGATTCATCGCCGACCGCGCAGGTGGTCTTGGTCCCGCCCCCGTCGATCCCAAGATAGTAGCGCACGGTTATTTCTAACACAGGGCAGATCGGGTGCGGTCAATCTCTAAAGTTCTTGGTCCCGGCAAATCCCCGGCTGGTAGAGGACTACAGAGTCTCACTCGCGGAAAAACAGGATTGCTCCCATAATTAGATCGCCGACGGAGGTCTGAGGGTGAAAGATCGCGAATCAAAGATCGCAATGACGGATCGCAAAATGAAAGATCGCAAATGAAGGGTCGCGAAGATGAAGATAAGGATGGCGTCGTGAAGAATCAATGACGACGAAAATTCGGATTACTGAACTCAACAGCGGCCTCGACCCACGCGGATTCAGTTTTACGGTTCCGGCGGAAGCACTGGCGTTTGTAGGGCGCATGGCTGACGTACACTTGGCTTCGACGAAGCCGGGCAGCGTGAGGGGAAACCATTATCATCTGCGACGGCGCACGGCGATCGTTGTGCTGCCGGGGGTGAAGTGGTCGTTCCATTGGGACGAAGGAGAAGGCTCGGCAACGGAACACCGCGAGTTCGATGGCGCCCGTGCGGTGCTGGTGCTGATATCGACAGGTGCATCGCATGCCGTGCGTAATGACGGCGATGACACGCTGTGGCTGGTGGCAATTTCCTCCGAAACTTACGATCCGGCGGAGAGCGTCGCCCGCAGGGTCGTGTGAGTATGCTAGAAAGACTTGATAGTCAGACACGGCCCGTAGCGTGAAAGAATCTGTTCGTGCCATGAAAGCCGATGACTCTGTTCGGAGTCTACTTGCGGACGGCGTTGTGTAACGAATTAGAAGTCTACCCGAAAGGTTCTGCCCGAGATGAAGCCTGAAGCATTTGTCGCCGAGGTTTATCGGCGCATGTCCCTGAGAACGGGCGCTACCAGACGTCAGCCGCCCGCGCAAGACATGATCGACGCCGTGGCGCGGGAATACAGTAGTTTTCTTCCACCTAAAAAGGATGCGGCTATCCTCGACATCGGCTTTGGGGATGGCTGGCTTATGGCCGCCTGCCTGAAACTCGGGTACACCAATATTTCCGGCGCTGAATTCGCCCCTGAAAATAAACCGTATCTGAAGGAGTGGAACGTTAAGTTGCACAAGATCGAATCGGACATTGGCGATTTCCTGGCGCTGCATCCGGACGAGTACGACTTTATTCACATGTCGCACGTCATTGAGCACATCCCGAAATACTCACTTCTTTGGATCGTCGATGCGCTTTACCAGTCCCTCAGGAAGGGCGGCACGCTTTTTTTGCGAACTCCGAACATGGAAGGGCCATGCTCCAACTCTTCCTATTATGTGACGCTTTCTCATGAATATGGATTTTCAGGCTCGAACCTGACATCGCTGCTGTCGGTTTGCGGATTTGACGACATCCAGCTCCATACCCCTGTGAGCCGTTCGCGTGGCCTTCGTGAGCGCTTGGGAACGCTTGCCCGCTGGCCGTTTATGCAGGAGAGCCGAATACGGCATCGTTTGTTTGGAGTCAACAGCGGTGGTCAGTTTGGCAGCGAGCTGATTGCCACGGCGCGACGGGGCGACTTCCCGGCCTTCTTCGACGAACAATATCGATAAACCCGCTTCGATCGAAAGCCACAAGTGGCGCCGGTTGGACACGTATGATCGGCGAGAGAGCGTGGCGTGGTCACCAACCAAACAACGCTGACCACACACGCTGACCACGCATGGGCCTGAACCATCTTGATTTCGCGATCATCGGGCTGTACCTGGCGGGGATTACTCTGTTCGGTCTGCGCTTCCGCAAGAAGCAGCGCTCGCTCCGCGACTACTTTCTCGCCGGGCGGGATATCCCGTGGTGGGCCATCGCGCTCTCGATCGTCGCGGCCGAAACCAGCACCCTGACCATCATCAGCATTCCCGGCCTCGCCTACGACACCAACCTCACGTTTCTGCAGGTCATTATGGGCTACCTCGTGGGAAGAGTTGTCATCAGCTTCCTGCTGCTGCCCCACTACTTCCGCGGCGACCTCTACACAGCTTATGAGCTCATCGAACGGCGCTTCGGGCGTGGGTTGCGCTCGCTGACTGCGGGTTTGTTTCTGATGACTCGGGCGGCGGCGGAGGGTGTGCGCGTCTATGCCGTGTCGATCGTCGTGTCGATTGCGCTAGGGACCGGCGAAGTGGCCTCGATTGCCATCATCACCGCATTGACGGTCATCTATACGTTTGAGGGCGGACTCGCTGCGGTCATCTGGACCGACGTCGTGCAAACCGCCATTTACGTGGGCGGAACGCTGGTTGGTCTGGTGACGATTCTGCATCTCGTGCCCGGCGGATGGCCGGCGATTCATGCGGCTGCCGCCAGCGCGGGCAAGTTGCAAGTCTTTGATTTCCGCCCGACCATCTGGGTCCCTTACACGTTCTGGGCTGGCGTGATTGGCGGGACCTTTTTCACGACGGCGAGTCACGGGACCGAT
>JBELAE010000135.1:0-13814 GCA_049509155.1 Candidatus Sulfotelmatobacter sp. | reverse complement strand
ACCGAGAATAAAGCGACCGAGAACAAAGCTGCTGAGAACAAAGCTTCCGAGAATAAAGCGACCGAGAATAAGGCCGCTGAGAACAAAGCAGCGACAACTCGATCGAGCGAAAATAAGCCGGCACCCGCGACTCATGCGCGGCCTGCTGCCAAACCGACAACCACAGCTCATGCGCGCCCTGCGTCTAAACCAGCGCCGGCAGCCCATACGCAACCTGCTTCCAAGCCAGCGACAACAGCCCATGCGCAGCCTGCTCCTAAACCGGCACCTGCGACTCATGCGCGCCCTGCTTCTAAGCCAGCCCCTACAGCCCATGCCCAGCCCGCTCCTAAACCGGAGCCTGCCACTCACGCGCAGCCTGCTTCTCATCCAGCGGCAGCTCATGCGCAGCCTGCTCCCAAACCAGCGCCTGCGGCTCATGCGCAGCCTGCTTCGAAACCGGCAACTGTAGCCCATGCGCAGCCGGCGGCCCGTCCAGCGAAAGAAGCGCCCAAATCCGAGGAGGCTCCTCGGAAGTAACAAAGTGACTGCGACGCTATTGCGTCAGGCGGCTCGAATCAAGAAAGTCTGTTAACTCTGTATCGGTGCGGTTCCAATTCCTTGGATCCGCACCATTTTTTTCTGGCACTACCCACTTCGAAAACATCGAACTGGTCAACTCGGTGTCGCTGCTTTCAGCAGGGTTGAGGCAACCGCTGAAACTTCTATCGCGACGAAGACGCTCGCTTCTTTATCGCCAAAGTTGATTTCGGTTGTTCCGCTTCCGTAATCGCTGACGTGATTGACGCGGTTCGGGTTGACGAACGTTTCCCTGCCGTTGATGTCCTCGAATCTAACCAGCTTCATGTGAACCTCCTCAAGAGCGCGGGCTTGGCGCCGCCCCTCTGCATTCGTTGCCATTCAGATCCCGTGGAAACTCGTGCCGTGTTTTGCATTAAGCTTTCACGAAACCAGCACGTAAATCCCCAGACCAACGAACACCAGTGGTACAGCCCAGTGACCCCACTGATCCAGTGAACGCAAAACAACCGAGTGGCTTCCGAGCCATCTGCCAACCACACACCAAAACGCAACCAGAGCGGCAAACTCAATCAGGATCAGCCACAGGTTCGACCGCCCCATCACAAAGAACGGCACATATACGCTGATGTTGTCGGCCCCATTCGACAACGTCAGCAGCGCGATGGACGCGACGCTTTCCGTGCAGGCGTGCGACGGCTCCGCACTCGTTCGGCGCGCCTGTAACAGCCGCTTGATGCCTATCGCGAGCGGCAGCACTCCGAGTAAACGAATCCACCGATGCGGTACTGCCAACGCGCCCCACACGACGATCAGACTGATGCCAATGATGGCCGCAAAACCAGCGTACTGACCCGCCACGATGCGCCGTATTCGAATGCGACGGGCAAAGAAGAGAGTCAGGAGAAATGCATCATCAATATTCGTGACGGCGAAGGTCGTTATGCCCGCAATCAGCACCGGCAGGTATTGATTCACAAAAGGACTCTATCTTTCCCTGCCGTGAGCCCCGGAAGCAGAATGAGGTTCTCCAAAAGCAACTCTCCGCCGATCGGTTCTGCCCGATTGCTCAACGGTCGCGAGCGTTGCTAACCGCCTCCAGAAACCGGCGCGCGAGTTCGCCGATTCGATGAGGCTGCCGCCGACGGATGGCTTCTCTCGGGATCAACTCTCCGCCAACGCCCAGAGCAACCGCCCCAGCAGCAATGAAGCTGAATGCGGTTCTTTGATTCACGCCTCCAGCGGCGATCATTGGAACGTTGGGAAACATGGCTTTGAGATCTTGGATGTAGCTGTACCCTCCGATGTGCCCGCAGGGCACAACTTTGACGAAGTCTGGACCCAGTTTCCACGCGGCAATAACGCCGGTCGGGGTGAGGGTTCCTGGAATTACGACGACATTTTGCTGCACCGCGAAGCTCACGGTCTCAGGATCAAGCCCGTCGCTCGAAAGGAACTTGGCCCCCGCATCCAGGCAGCGGCGCGCGGTTTCGACATCGTGGACGCTCCCGGCGCCAACGATCACTTCGGGCGTGTGCTCTACGACTTGTGCAATGACTTTGATGGCTTCGGGGACGGTCAACGTGACTTCGAGAATAGGAATCCCGCCGCGAGCGATCGCCTCGGCTGCGAACAGCGCATCCTCCGCCGTCGACACCCGAATGGAGGGAATGATCCCGAGTTCTTCGATCCGGCTCCGCACTTCTTGCTTGTTCAACGATCCGGCTCCTTGGGCGACCGCTGCAACGTTCGCCGAATGGACTCTAACCGAAAGCGGGCACGAACTTCACGGTCGAATCAGGGTAGCGCTCTCGTACCCACTGCTTGGCGCAACTGCTCCAGAGCGAGCAAGTATGAGGCCAGGGCTTGCCGATAGGCAAGTTGCGTAGCCCGGTAGCTGCGCTCGGCATCCAGAAAATTCAGCAGGCTGGTACCCCCGTGCCGGTAAGCGTATTCGCTGATGTCACGCGACCGCGTCGCCGCGTCTAGATACTGCGAAATGTACAGCAGCACCACCTTGTCATTCGTTCGCAGGCCCTGATAGGCATCGTAAACATCGGTAAGGGCCTGACCGTTTGTCGCCTTCTCCAGTTCCTGCGCCTGCGTGATGGCGAAGCGCGCCCGAGCGATTTCTCCCTGGTTGCGATTGAAAATCGGCAGCGGAATGCTCCCATAGAGCGTAGCGGCGTTGAGTCCATTCACATGCGAGTAGTTGGCTTGAACCGTCACATCTTGTTGGGCAATGGCTTTTTGCAATGTCAACTGGCTGTTCGCAGCGGTCACACCCTGCTGTGCGGCGCGCAGGTCTGGCCGATTCTGCAGGGCCTTCAGCTCCAAATCTTCAAGGTTGCCCTTCACCGGTTGGTATTCGAAGGGTCCAGCCACGTCGTAATTCTGAGCCACGGATTCGTATCCCAGTAGCTGCCGCAGGTCCGACAGCGCTTGTACCCTGGCCAGCAGCGCCTGTTCGACGTCGCTTTCGAATTGCAATAACTGCAGCTTAATCATCAGGTAGTCGTTCTCGCTGATGCCCCCTGCCTTATATTGGTGCTCGCTGATGTCGACAGTCTCCTGAAAGCTCTTTACGTCCTTCTGGGCCAGCTCGAGCGTCGATTCCGCGAGTTGCACGTTGTAAAACAGCGTGGCAACCTGAAACGTAAGGCCGCGCCCGTTATCCTCGACCAGAGAGCGCGTCTGGGCCGTGATATCTTTTTGCGCCTGCAGGCGGTCGTGGCGTTTCCCGCCACGTTCAATCAGGTAGCCGAGGCCGATGTCTCCTTCTGTGTTGTTGTTCAGATAATCGTTGGTTGACTGTCCACCGTATACGCCAGGATTTTGCTTGGCAGGCGAGCCCAAAGGCAAATACTCCCAGTCGGCAAAGAGCGTGGGATTGGGCCGCAGGTTCTGCGTGATCTCTTCCGCTTCGCTCTGCTGGATCGTCGTGCGCGCCGCCAGCATGTTGTGGTTGTGCTGGAGCGCGATTTGAATAGCTTCGTCGAGCGTGACACTGCTTGGCCCGGAACTTTGGTTGAACGCCGTACCGGCCAGCGCGAATACAAGCGTTACCGATACACCTACATGCGCGCCAATCTTCCGGAAGAACGCTGGACTATTCAAGGGCGGCCTCCGGTTCCGGAAGTTGATCGCCATCTCTTGCAATCCAGACATAAAACGTGGGGAGCAGAACAATGCTCAACAGCAGATCGGAGATCAGTCCTCCCACGATCACGATTGCGAAAGGCCTTTGCGAATCCGACCCGATGTCGTGCGATAGCGCCGCGGGCAGCAGCCCCAAAGTAGCCACCAGCATCGTCATCATGATGGGGCGGAGCCGCAGCACCGCGCCCTCCACGGCGGCATCCGGAATCGAGTAACCGCGGGCGCGCAGCTGGTTGATGTATTCGAGCATGATCACCCCGGTTTGCACCGAGACTCCGAACAGCGCAAGCATGCCCACGCCCGACGACACGCTCAGGTACGTCCCGGTAAGCAGCAACGCCAGGAAGCCTCCGACGCGCGCCAGGCCGACGTTCAATAGAATGAGCAATGCCCATTTGTAAGAGCGAAACATGGTGTAGAGAATGATGAAGATGACGAGGATCGTGAGTGGAACGATCAGCGCCAGCCTCGCTTCTGCACGCTTTTCGCTCTCATATTCGCCCGACCATCCCAGGCTGTAGCCCGGTGGCAGTTTCACCTTTTGGCCGATCTGTTTGATCGCGTCTTCGACCGTGGTGCCCAGGTCGCGACCTCTCACATTGAAAGTGACCGCGACGTACCGGGTGTTGCCCTCGCGGAAAATGTCATACGCGCCGTCTTTGACTTCCACGCTGGTCAACTGCGCGAGCGAGACGCGTTCGCCCGTGGGTGAGAGCAGGCGCACTCTCTCGATGGCCTGCTGTGTATTCCGGTAGGGAGCCTGGTATCGAGCCACCACATCATAGCGCTGCTCTCCGATGAGTACTTGACTCACGGCGTTCCCGCCTACAGCCGTCTGAACGGCGTCCTGTATGTCGGCGACGTTGATTCCGAATCGAGCTGCCTGGCGACGGTCGATCGTTAAGTCGAGATTCGGCTGGCCGAAATCGCGCAGGAGTTTGACGTCGTGCATGCCCGGGATATCGGACATCACGGCCGTAACTTCCTCGCCCTTCTGCTCAAGGGTTTTCAGGTCGTCGCCAAAGATCTTGAGTGCAAGCGAACCCTTGGTGCCCGTCATCGTTTCACCGACGTTATCTTCGATGGGCTGGGAGAAGTTCCAGATCGCGCCCGGATATCTTTCCAGCGCACGGTTCATGGCGGCGATGAGTTCCTCTTTGTTCTTGTGAAATACAGGTCGCCATTGATCGTGCGGTTTCAGATCGACAAAATATTCGGTGTTGCCGAATCCGCCCGTGTCGGTTCCATCGTCGGGGCGGCCAGTTTGTGAAACGACTGTCTTCACTTCCGGGAACGAAGCGAAGACATAGCGGGCGTTGGTGGTGAATTTTTCTCCTTCCGAAAGGCTTGTGCTATTGGCGAGCGTGCCGCGGGCCCAGATTGCGCCCTCGTCAAGATGAGGCAAGAACTCCGCGCCGATGACGCCGCCAAACCCCAGGTAAAGTGTTCCGGCTAGGGCGGCGATTCCGACGGCAGCCACAACCCAGCGATGTTGAATGGCCCACCGCAGCCGCTCGCGGTAACGTGCTGTCAGATAATCCATCACCCGGTTACGCCGCTCATGGACGCCTTTGCGGAAAAATATGCCGGCGAGCACCGGTGCAACCAAAACCGAAAATGTCATCGCGCCCAGCAGCGCGAGCGCAACCGTCCAGGCCATCGGCCGGAACAACCGGCCCTCCACGCGTTGCAGCGTGAAGATCGGCATATACGCGGTGATGATGATGGCGATGGCGTAGAAGACGGGCCGCTGCACTTCGTGCGCGGCTTCGCGAATCGCCTCGGCGGGCGTTTTCCTGCTCCCCGATCCGTGGCCATGTCCATTGTTCAGACGGCTCATGTGTCGGACGATGTTCTCGACCATGACCACCGCGCCGTCTACCACCATCCCAAAATCAAGCGCCCCCAGCGACAAAAGATTGGCGGGAATATGGCTCAAGTCCAGCCAGATCGAGGCGAAGAGCAGCGAAAACGGAATCGTCAACGCGACGATCAGAGCGGCACGCACGTTGAGAAGAAACAGGAACAGAATCACGCTCACCAGAATCATGCCCTCGGCCAGGTTATGCATGACAGTGTGCAGGGTGAAATAGAGAAGATCGCTGCGGTCGAGCATGGGAACGACTTTCACGCCGGGGGGCAGGAGGCCGTTGTTGAGTTCGTCGACTTTCTTGTGGATGGCGTCAAGCGTAGGCTGTTCTTCCGCGCCTTTGCGCATCAGTACCGCGCCCTGGATGACGTCGGGCTCGTCGATGATCCGCCCGTCTTCCATGTGATTGGATCTCGCCATGTGACCCAACCGGATCTTGGGGCCCTGCGTAACTTCAGCGATGTCTTTGATCCGCAAGGCGGTGCCGGTTTGAGTCTTTAAAACGGTTTCCTCTATATCGCGCACGCTGGAGAACAGGCCCAGCGCGCGGACATTCATCTGCTGCATTCCGACTTCTACAAAGCTGCCGCCGGCGTTGATGTTGTTATTGGCGAGCTGTTGCTCGACCTGGCCAATACTCAATCCGTAAGAGACCAGCTTGTTCGGATCGACTCGCACCTGGTACTCGCGGACCGTGCCGCCGAAGTCGGAGACGTCCACGACATTCGGAACAGATTTGAACTGCTTCAGCAAGACCCAGTCTTCGATCGATCGAAGTTCCATCAGGTCATAACGAGGATTTGTGCTGCGCAACGTGTACCAGTAGATCTGACCTGTGGTGCTCCAGTCGGTTCCGATCTGCGGCTGAAGATTTTGACCCGGCGGCAGGTTAACCTGAGTTAACCTCTCCAGCACCTTCTGACGATTCCAGTCGTTGACCGAGCTGTCGTCGAAGATCATGATCACGAACGACAGGCCGAAGATCGATTCAGACCGCAGAAACGTCATGTGCGGCATTCCCGACATTTGAATCTCGATCGGGATCGTAACCTGTTGTTCTACCTCTTCCGCGGAGCGGCCCGGCCATTGCGTGATGACCGTCACGTAGTTGTCGGCGATATCGGGATAGGCTTCGACGGGAAGATTATGGAACGAGATTGCACCCCAGCCGGCCAGCAGAACTGCGATGGCCAGAACCACAAACTTGTTGTTCAGTGCAAAATCTACGAGCGCCCGAATCATTTCTTGTCCTGTCTGGCTTGTCGATGCACCCGCTTAGCCGCTCCTGACGGCCGCTGACTTGAAATGTCCGCCATAAACCGCACTCGCGAGGCCGGATGCATTGTCTCCATCCGTTTATTGAGCGAGCACGTGGTCTAAAACCAGCGCGTTCGTGACCACTTGTTGCCCTGGTTTGAGCCCAGATTTGATTTCCTGCAAACTCGTGTTTTCGGTCAGCACGTCTCCACTGACAACTTCCACGCGGCGAAACTTATTGTCGGGAGCGGGAACAAAAACAAAATCGCGATCGTGCATCCGCAGTACGGCCGATGCTGGAACAATCGTGTGCATCTCTTCGGTTTGACCGCGGAACGTTGCCCTCGCGAACATCCCGAGCCGCATGATTCCTGGATTCTCAACTTCGATGCGAACCTTGGCGGTACGAATGCTCGGATCGAGGATCATGCCGATGTTGCTGACCTTGCCCTTGAACGGGTGATTGGGATAAGCATTCAGCGTGATGTCCGCGGTGTCCCCGAGCCGCACACTTGGCATGTCATTCTCATAGACGTCGCAGACAATCCATACCGACGAAACGTCTGAAATCGTGAACGGGCTGGGCGATGAGTAGGCCTGCACTAGCGCCGCATTCGTTACTTCCTGATCGGTGATGACTCCCGAGGTGGGCGCAACGATGTCCACCATGCCCATGGGCTTGTCGGGGTCGTTGCCCAGGAGTCGAAGATGTTCGGTCGCGGTCGCCAGCGTAGTCTTGGCGTCATCCTCGGTGTCTTGCGCGACCTCAAGGTCTTGCTCGGCGATGGCGCCGTGGGCATACAGGTCCACGGCTCGATTTAACTGTTTACGCGCGAGCAGTTCGTCAGCCACGGCCTTGCGATAGGCATCGAATCCGCCGGCCACATCGTCGCTTCGAATGGTCAGTAACACATCGCCTTTTTTCACCGTGTCGCCGAGTCGCGTGTGAATCGCTACGACCCGCCCAGAGGCAAGCGAGACCACCGGGACATTGCGAGCCACATCAGGCGTAACCGTCCCTGTGACCACCAACTCGGACTTCGTGGAATGCGCCGCCGCGGTCGCCAGTGGAAATTGCTCGGGATGGTCCACCGTGAACAGCGCGGGATCCGCGCCGGGCACGATGTTTGCGGGGGGCGGCGCCTCGGCCGCCGGGTCGGCATGCGCCGTGCAGCCTGCCAGCGCCAGCAGGGCTGGCGCGCCGAGCAAACAAAACAATATTTTCGACACTCTTCGTCTCTTCATCTGGTTCAATCCGCCTCAGGCTCAGGCATGCGGCGCTCTGAGACTCTACTTGCCGACAGATGGACGCACTCGCACACGGGATTCCGTCAACTCTTTGACGTCCAGTTGCCCCTTGTGGTCGGTGTCCAGCCTGTCAAACTCTGCTTCCATAAACTTCATCCATTCTTCTTTGGAGATCTTGCCGCTCTTGTTCGTGTCCATCGCCACCAGAAGTTGTTTGCCGGCTTCGGTGGCGGCGGCAAGCCGCCTTTGTTTTTCCGCTTCTTCCGCCGCCGGCGTTGGAGTAGCTACTGCCGATTTCCCTCCTTGCGCCCTGGCGGCATTGGTTGTCGTAAGTCCCGCCAAGCACACACTCACGATGGTGGCGAGAACAATTGGCCGGAGCCTGAAGACGATTCACCTCCATTGAAAATCGCGGCCACCGAAACAGGATTCCCCGAGAGGAATCCTGACTTCGACCCTAGAACTTCACCATGATCGCCATTCGAATGCTGGGCTCGTCCTTTCGAAGGTCTGGCGTCCAAAGGCCACCGTGCGTCGTGGTGGTTGCGCTGCAGAACGATTGCGCCGCACCCAAGTTGCCTCCATTCGGATCGATGGGGTTGGTGGAGCTTGGCACCCAGCCAAACCCGGTCGAAGTTCCGTCCATGCAGAGGTAGTCGGCGGGAGATCCGTTGTTGCCGTTCGGGGGAGTAATTCCACCTCGACCCGTAAAGTACGGCTGATCTGCGTGGCGGTAACCGAACTCCCAGACGAAACTGATGTACTGTTTGGGCATCCAATAGAAGCTGGCGGAACTGTCCCAGGCCTTGTACACCGACCCGGGAAACGTTGGGAAATATGGCGATCCGGAAACCGCGTCCGCTCCATTGATCGGTTGCAACAGCGTCAGATAGCGGCCGGGATTGTCCAACACACCGCCGCCCAGCGTGACGGCATACACGTCTTTCTTGAACCACCAGCGGTTGTACGCCATCCAACCCGCGAAAACCTGCTTGTAGGCAGTGATCTGCCCCGCGGTCTTCTTATCGCCGAGGCAAGACACTCCTGAACCGTATTCACATCCCAGATCGCCGGTGAGAGTGAACGCCATCTTGTCCATGAACCTCTCGGGATGGTCGTAGTATTTGACTTCGACGCTGTCATCGGTGTGGATGCGTGAGCGGCCGCCGTTAAGACCCAGCGTATCTTCGCCCATGCCGTAATTGTTAAAGACGAACGAAAGCCACTGCTTTGGACGGTAGAGAATCTGGCCTCCCAGTCCTGGCCGGTTGCCGTACCGGGCATAGGATTGCCATCCGTTGATGATCCAAGGCTCAATTTTCAGCTTGTCGGTGGGAAACCACTGAATTCGCAAACCATTGAAAAACCATGGCGTGTTGGAAGAAACGTACGACGGCTGGTAAGCCCAGTTATCAAAGTTGTAGTAACTGAACAGGCCAATGTAGGAGACGAAGATGCCGGCGTCGACGTTGAGCCCATGGTTTACATTGAAGTGGTACCCGCCGTAGGCCTCAGCAAAATATTTGTAGGCGCCACGCAGGTCCCATTGGCCGCGTCCGACACTACCGTCATTCCGTGGTGTGGTCACGGCGAACATGCCGCCCATAGTCAGCAGCCTGCCTCGAACGTCCTGCCAGTGGAAGTCGCCGCCTACGCTGATCTGCTCCACTTGAATTTCGTTCGAACGAAAGATCTCGGTCGATCCGCCCAGCGTGTCATCTTTGGGATGGTTGAAGCTGCTTACGAAGTCGGTGTCAAACCGAATTTCCGGAGTGAAGAATTTCGAATCCCACACCGCGTCCTTGTTGTGCGGGCTGCCGTTCATCCAGCTCCAGTCCGCGAAGGCAAAGGGCACTGTCGGTGGCTCTTTTGCGGGCTTGGCGGCAGGAGTGTCGCTCGACGCTTGCGCGGCCGAGACGGCCGGACTCGGGCTGTTTGCATCCGGGACCGCTTCTGATTCTGAAGAAGCGGCCGCGGTAGCGGCCGCAGTAGCCGGAGCGGGCTCCGTTGCGCTCACAGCTGGCGCCGTGGCAGCCGCCTCGCGACTCTTCAGTTCCGCTTCGAGCTGTTCGATGCGCGCCTTCATAACCGCCAGTTCTTTGGCAATATCAAACGAGATCTCCGCATCGGTCTTGGCCACGGGTTGGGCAGCCGCGGGCTGGGCAGCCGCAGGCGCTGTCGTCTTCGTCGCGCCTGTTTCCTCAGGCAACGGTTCGCGCAAGACGGCTACTTTCGTCGGAGCGTCCGGTTGCGTCTGAGTCTGCGCGTAACAGCGCCCACCCTGACCAAAGCCGAGACTCAAGACAATTATCGGGAGGCAGGCAGAAACCGCAACGGGCTTACGCGATAGAGTTCTCATGATTGTCAAAGTAGAATCCTTTCCGGTCCGAAGTCCGGTTCCTTTCGTGCTAACAGAGTTCATCCAAGTCCGAATAGGAGGCCGACAGCGCTGTGCTACTTTCACGGTAGACAGGCACCATCACATCTGAAAACGCATAAAGAACGAGTAAGAAATTCATAAAGAGCGAATAAAGTGATTTCGATCACAAACAGCGTTTTACCGTCCGAGCTCCGTTTTTCCAACGAATCCCAGTCGAGTGCCGCACAACACGGGATGATCAACAGAAAGCCACGCCAAAAGGAACGCCCCGAGTGGTGAGAAGCCTAGACGGTGTGGCATGAAGAAGCCGTGAAGATTGGGAATGAATAATTCAACTGCGCAGCATAAGTTTCCTTGATGGGAACTTGAAAGAGGTATTTGTGCGTTGCTGAAATCGATCGGCCGAATGCTTCTAGAGGGATGCGGCTTGCGACCCGGTTGAATACCTGTCGAGAGGATTACAGAACCGGTATCCAAGCCAGGGCTCGGTCACAATGTATTTTGGTTTGGCGGGATCTTTTTCGATTTTCTGGCGCAGGGCTTTGACGAAAGAGCGGAGGTAGTCGAGTTCGGTGCCATATTCCGGTCCCCAGACAGAACGCAACAATTTCGTATGCGTAACCGGAGTTCCTTGATTTCTCATGAGCAGGGCCAACAGTTCGAACTCAGTGGGCGTGAGGTGCACGACTTCTCCCTGCCGGCAAAGCAGACGACGATTGATATCAAGTTCCAGGTCGCCCGCCTGCAACAACGTGGGCTCATTGGCATCGTCGATATGAAGCCTGCGCACCACCGCTCGTAAGCGCGCCACCATCTCGCGAAACCGGATCGGCTTGGTAATGTAGTCGTCCGCGCCTGCCTCCAGAGCTCTAACCATTTCGCTTTCGCCATCCCGCACGCATATTTATGTCGAGCAAGACGAGGTCAAACGAATATTTCGAGAGAATCGCGACCGCCTCTTCGCCGCTCTGCGCTTCGTCAATCACAAACCCGCTCTGGGTCAAAGAGGTCCGCAGTACCCGGCGAAAGGCCGCCTCGTCATCGACAATCAGAGTGTTGAGCCGATCCGTGTTCACCGTAACTTTGTTCCCTTTCAGTTTTCCGCTCTTTGGGATAACCCCGATCGCAGACTGGGCTCAAGCCCGTTACAAAGCCCACTCCGCGCGGGGCAGCGCCAGACGGAACACCGTATTCACATCAGCGGTCGTCCCCGCCTCCAAATCCAGACTCCCGCCGTGGGCGTGAACGATCTTCCGAGCCACATATAAGCCCAACCCTGAACCTGGAGTCCAATGTCGCGTTTCGCTACCACGGTAGAAGCGCTCGAAAATATGCGACCGCTCACTGGGCCGAATGAAACTGCCGCTGTTGGAGGTCCGAATCGCCACCCACTCATCCTGCGAGTCGATGCTGACGGTAACCACAGAACCAGGGATGGAATACTTGCAGGCATTATCCAACAGCTGTCGCAGCACCAGCTGTAGCAGCTCTTGATCGGCCATGACGCCCGTGGCTCGCGTTTCTTTCTGAATGAAGAGCTTTCTGTCGGTCCATTGTTCCGCGTACTGATCCGCCACCACCGTTACCAGATCGGCCATGTCTGTGAATTTCAGTTGTGGCCTTAGTTCCTCTCGATCGATCTGAGCCGTTCGGAGCAATCGAGAGGTCAGCGAACCTAAGCGAGAAGCCTCGGTTTCAACAATATCTGTCAGGTCCTGCTGTTCAGGGCGCAGTGGTCCGAGTTCACGAATGCCGCCTGCTGCGGTCACGATGGTCGCGAGTGGAGTCTTGAATTCGTGGGCAAGGGCATCCAGAATTGCTCCGCGGAACAATTCCGCCTGGGCAGCAGCCGCAGCGTGGCTGGCGGCGCGGAAGGTATGAGCCCTTTCCAGCATGGCTGCGGCCAGCGCGGAGAGAGGCCCTGCCGTCAGTTCTGGATCGCGCAGACCCTCGAAACCGATCGCGCCAATCCTGTTTCCCCCAGCGCGTAAACATCGAGTCAGAACCCCGGAACTTTTAATGTGGCTGTCTCGGCCGGAGGAATTGGCTGCCCTGGTCTGATCCACGAGACACTCGTGAGTCTCGCCGGTGCAGTAGGTTTCGGCTTCAGACGCATTGAACAAGCAAACCGCCCGAAGATCAAAAGCATTCTGAAACAGTTCGATCGCGTTGGCGCACGGGGTCTTTTCCGGATCTAAGGCCAGCAGCCGTTGCGCCAACTGGTACAGCCGATCCACCTGCTGCCGCTGGTGATCTGCAACCGCGGCCTCCTTTCGGACACGGGTAGTGAGTCGAGTAATAACCAGCCCCGTAATCAAGAACGCAATCAGCGCCAGTATGTCCAGCGGATCGGTGACTTCGAGCGAAAAAACCGGAGGTGTAAAGAAAAAATCCAGACACAGCACCGCAACCACGGACACCGCGGCTGATGACGCGAAGGTTCCGACCAAGGACTGCAACACAACGACAATCAGGTAGACGAAGCCGGTGATGCTTAGATTCAGTTGAAACCGATAGCAGGCGAGAGTAATAAGCCCGATCAAAAGACAACCAGGTACCGTTTGAATCAGCGTTTGAATCAATGTTTGAATCAGTGCTTGAATCAGTGAGGATCGGACCGTTCTGGTTTGTCTCATGCGCCGCTCGCGTTTCGTATTACGCTTGCTTTCTTATACCTTTGCTTTCCCGCGACCTGGTCCTCGCTTGTGCTGCGCTGACTGTGCTGCGCCGCGTGCGACATCCGACCGTCCGGTGTCCATATCTTGCTCACTCCCAAAGACAGAACGAGGCCGCTGCCTAAGCCCCCCTGCCGTATTGCGATGAAAGGAATCACTCCGTTATCAATCTCGGTGACTTGGTTCCAACAATTCGCAGACAGTAAAGGCACGCATAAACTGAGTCCAATTGATATTTCTTATTGCGGCTATCAGACTCTCCAATACCGCCCGTCGCGAGGCGCGATCTCTGCCAGCGGTTCAGAGATGGTGGGATATTGCTAGCGGTCGAAAAAGTAGTACTTGAAGTGGATCCCGAGGAGATCGTGCGCGCCGCGCGTTCGATCATCCCACAGCGGCAGAGAAACGGGCGTAGCCGGATCGGGTTATCGCACACCTTACGGCGTACCCAAAACATCAACTCCGGCGAGTGATTTTGAAACGTTGGTGAGCGCGGTAGGAATCGAACCTACAACCTACTGATTAAGAGTCAGTTGCTCTGCCAATTGAGCTACGCGCCCACGGTGGGAATTTTGGCTGGTAGGACGAACAAAAATTATAGCATTCGCGCGCGCGTTCCGCCCAACGCGGGCACGACGAGAATCCGCGCCACTACCAAATCCACGGCGGGTCGGGATTGCGTTGTGCTTCCGGGTGGATGGAACGA
>JBELAE010000134.1:0-11439 GCA_049509155.1 Candidatus Sulfotelmatobacter sp. | reverse complement strand
ATTCCTGGCTCCCTACTTCTTTCTCCCTAGCCTCCACGCTTACGCCGGCAATGACTCGGGCGAAATCTCTTCCATCCGGCCGCGCTGCAACCGTAATACGCGATGGCAGCGGCGGGCGAACGACAAGTTATGCGTAGCGATGAGGGAGGTGAGCTGGTGCTCGCGATGCAACCGCGCAATTAATTCGAAAACCGCTTCCGCTGTGTGTCCATCAAGGTCTCCCGTGGGCTCATCGGCCAGCAAGAGCTTGGGGCCGGTAATGAGGGCGCGGGCCAAAGCCACGCGCTGCTGCTCTCCGCCCGAAAGCTCTCCGGAGCGATGATGCACACGCTGCTCCAGACCGACCTCACGCAGCCAGCGTAAAGCTTCTGGCTCGACCTGCTGCCATGTCTGCCCGCGAAGCAGCAGCGGCATGGCGACGTTTTCCGCCGCCGTGAATTCGGGCAGCAGATAGTGGAACTGCCATACGAAGCCGGTCTCCCGATTGCGAAAGGCGGCGGCTTCGTCGTGCGATAAGGTATTTAATCGCAAGTGGGCGCAGTATACGTCACCTGCGGAGGCGCGATCAAGGGCGCTCAGGATGTGCAGCAAGGTACTCTTGCCGGCCCCGGATTCGCCTACGATCGCGAGCATTTCTCCCCGCTTCACTTCGAACGAAAGATTCTCAAAGAGCACCAGATCCGATTCGCCGGAGCGGAAAACCTTTTTTAGGTTTTCGACACGGAGCATCGATTCCTGTTGGGTTAGATGCACGTTGGGTGCCTTTCGTTCCAAGCGCTGCCCGAGCGATGCGATGGGGCCGTTGCCAGCGCGATCATTTGGGTGGGGATTGCCTCAGGGCCTAAAGCCCGCGGCTGATTTTGCACGACTTGACGGCGCGACTGAAAGCCGCGCCCTTTCAAAGCAGTGCCCGAGCAGGGTACTTGCCTTATCCGCGTGAATCCGTGGAAATCCGTGGCGAAGAAGTCTTCACTCATAGCGCAGGGCCTCGGCGGGGAGGATGCGCGCGGCCGACCACGACGGGTACAGCGTGGCGACAAACGAAATCAACACGGCGAACAGCGCCACCCACACGCCGTCGATCACACGGGGCGCGAAGGGGACATAGTCGATCGAATAGACCTCGGGTGAGAGCGCAAGAATGTGGTAGTGGCCGCCGGCGTA
Organism: Candidatus Sulfotelmatobacter sp.; assembly: GCA_049509155.1. Taxonomy (GTDB): domain Bacteria; phylum Acidobacteriota; class Terriglobia; order Terriglobales; family Acidobacteriaceae; genus Sulfotelmatobacter. Next base: position 10,275 of record JBELAE010000134.1, on the reverse strand, counting down.
GGAGATGGCGTAGCCGACGACCAGGCCGATCACGGTGCCGATCACGCCGATCAGCACGCCCTGCGCAATAAAAAGGTTGCGTACCTGGGCGCGGCGCGTGCCCATCGACATTAGAACGGCGATGTCTTTCGTCTTTTCCATGACCATCATAATCAGCGAGATAAGAATGTTGAGGCCGGCGACGAAAACGATGAGGCCGACGGTGATGAAGGTGAGCAGTTGCTCCTGCTTCAGCGCGTGGAATAGTGGCTTGTTCTGTTCCATCCAGTTGGTGGCCATGAAGCCTTTGCCGGCGGAGTCTTCGAGGGTGCGAGAGATTACGTCGGCTTTGTAGATGTCGTCGACCTTGAACTCGAGAACAGAGATCAGGTCGCCCAGGCCGAACAGGCGCTGCGCATCGGACAATCGCACGAAGGCCCAGCTGGAGTCGTAGTCGAAGAAGCCGGAGTTGAAGATTCCGACGACGCGAAAGCGGTTGTATTTGGGCACCATGCCGAAGGGGGTGAGTTCGCCTTGCGGGCTGGTGACGAGCACGGGGTCGCCAACCCTCGCGCCGAGATTGTCGGCCATGTCTTTGCCGAGGACGATCGGAGGCATGGCGGAGAGGCGCTGCTGGACGGCGGCGAGGGAGTCGGAAGATTCTTTTTCGGCATCGGTGGCGGCTGGCTGCGGGGGCGAGGCGGCCGCGCTCACATGAGCATCTTCCAGTTCAGCGGCTGAACCTTCCTTAACTGTGGTTAACAGGTCTCCGACTGTGCGCTCGTATTTGGGGATCATGCCTTTGAGGACGGCGCCGCGGGCACGAGGACCGCGCGAGATCAGCACTTGTTCGAAGATGGCGGGAGCGGCGGCCACGACGTGCGGCTGCTGGGATAGGCGGTCCATGAGGGCGGGCCAGTCGTGGATGCCATCATCGGCGATGCGCTGCAGGGTGATGTGGGAGGTCGAGCCGAGGAGGCGTTGCTGGAGGTCCTGGCGAAATCCGTTGGTGATGGCCATGGCGACCACGAGGGAGGCGACGCCAGCGGCGACTCCGGCGACGGATATGCCGGTGATGATGCCAATGAAGGCCTGTCTTCTTTTTGCACGCAGGTAGCGGGTCGCGATGAAGAGTTCGAATCTCATTGAGCTTCAGATGTCAGCCCTCAGCTGTCAGCTCTCAGCTTTCAGCCAAGTCGGATTATAGCTGGCGCTGTGTTACGGCAAACCTGGCTGCAAATCCGTACGCAACCAGCTGCCACCAGACTAGAGCCATCGCCGTGACCACGGCTTGAACGACGAACTTGTTGAAATAGAAATGTCCCATTGGCATGCCGATCCCGATAACCGCTCGCGTGATGGACCCGACAACTGCGACGGTCGTGACAACGGCAATCACAGCGGCCTTTCGCCCCGCCGGCAGCGACGCCCTGAGATCGGAGGATGGCTGAGTGGTGCGGTACCAGTGCACCAACCATACTGAAAGAATTCCGATTCCGACGATAGTGCTCCCATGTTGGAGGAGTTTGTAGAGCGGAAGCGGCCCTACGATGGGCATCGTGAACGGTTTTCGGAGTATTGGCCAGTGGCGATAAGGCCACGTGGTCGAATGGGTGAACGAGTCCCACAGCAGATGGGTTGCGATGCCCAGGAGAATTGAGGCGACGATTAGAGCGAACCTTGCGGTACCGCCAAAGCGGAACTTATCGAGATCATTGGGCAGCCTGCGCCGAATTGCTTCCGGCAGTAGCATGGCCGCCGGCACCTTGACGAAAGCGTGGAAGATCCACAGAACCAGCAGCGCTAGCGGAAGGGTCAGAACGAAAGAGCCGATCAGCGTGTGTCCGAAGCGGCCGCGCGGCGAGAGGCGAAGAAGATACTCGAAATCAGGTGCGAATGTACCGACGACCAAGGCGGAAGGAACAACAAAGCGCCAGCGTCGAAACGGGAGAGCGGCAGCTGCGTGGGCTAGGGTGAACGGCACTTCTACATTATCCACCGGCGACTAAAACCTGGGCAGGACTGCTGGGGCGCTTTTGCGATACGCCGGCCGCACATCGGTCATCTACCGGATTCCCGCTGGTGGGACGATAATGGAAAGATGGCCCGTATTTCCTTGAACGACAATTGGCTTCCGAAGTCGGTGATCTGTCTTCGCGACTACGACCGGCATAAATTTGTGCTGGATTTGATTGCAGGAGTCACCGTGGGGCTGGTGGCCCTGCCGCTGGCCATGGCGTTTGCGATCGCTTCGGGGCTGACGCCGCAGGCGGGAATTTATTGCGCGATCGTCACAGGGTTTCTGATTTCAGCGCTGGGCGGGTCGAAGATGCAGATTGGCGGACCGACGGGAGCTTTCGTCGTGGTGGTGGCGGGGATTGTCGCGGTGCATGGGGTGGATGGGCTGTTCATGTGTACGGTGATGGCCGGCGTGTTGCTGGTGATCATGGGCGTCACCGGGCTGGGGACGGCGGTGAAGTTTATTCCGCGGCCGGTGGTGATTGGATTCACGAACGGGATTGCGGTGCTGATCGCCAGTACGCAGGTGAAAGACTTTTTCGGGCTGCATCTGGAAAAAGTCCCGGGAGTGTTCTGGCTGCGCATGGAGGCGCTGGCGGGGAATTTTCATACGCTTTCGTTCGAAGCTGCGGCGCTGGCCGTGTTTACGCTGCTGACGCTGATCATTTGCAGGTCGTTGTCGCCGCGCATTCCAGGACCGATTGTGGCTTTGCTGCTGGCAACTTGCGCGGTTTACTTTTTCCGGCTGCCGGTGGAGACAATTGGGACGCGGTTTGGAGGCATTCCGGGCGGGCTGCCGCACTGGCAGATCCCGAGGTTTCGCACGGACTTGATTCACGGGCTGCTGGGGCCGGCATTCACGGTGGCCATGCTGGGCGCGATTGAATCGCTCATGTCGGCGGTGGTCGCCGACCGCATGAGTAATGACAGGCACAATCCCAACGTCGAGTTGATTGGACAGGGCGTGGCCAATATTTTCTCGCCGATGTTTGGCGGGTTGCCGGCTACGGGAGCGATTGCGCGGACGGCGACCAATATTCGCGCGGGGGCGCAGACGCCGGTGGCGGGAATGATTCATGCCCTCACGCTGCTGTGCATTCTGCTGTTTGCGGCACCGCTGGTGAGTTATGTTCCGATGGCGGCGCTAGCTGGAATCTTGATGGTCGTCGCCTACAACATGGGCGAGTGGCGGGAGATTCCGCAACTGCTGAAGCTGACCAAGACCGACATCAGCATCTGGCTGGTCACGTTTGCGCTGACCGTTTTTGCCGACTTAACCGTCGCCGTCGAGGCGGGGATGATTCTGGCGGCGCTGCTATTCATCAGCCGCGTGGCCGCGACTACGACCGTTTCACAGGTAACTGACGACTATGTGGAAGACGGCCGGGTGCATATTCTGCAGGGCAAGGACATTCCGTATTTTTGCACCATCTTCCGCATTCACGGGCCGTTTCTGTTTGGAGCTACGGACAAGATTTCCCGGGTGACCGAGGATCTGCATACGTTGCCGCCGGTGGTCATACTGCGGCTGCGGAACATGACGGCACTCGACGCGACCGGGTTGTTCGCCATCGAAGGAGTTGCCCGGCAACTGCACGCGAGCAAACGAACGCTGATTCTATGTGGAGCGCGGGAGCAGCCGGCGCAGTTGATTCATCAGGCGGAGTTCGCGGAAGTCATCGGGGCGGAGAATATCTGCGACAACGTGCAGGATGCGTTGCGGCGGGCGGAGGAAGTCTTCGAAGGGCTGGAGCCGAAATTCGTGGGCGCGGAGAGCTAGGTTCGAAGGGCGTTTTTGAAGGGCTGATTTCCAGATCGCGCGACGCGCTGCGGCAACCTGCTAGACTGCCATCTTCCGGCGGTAAATACCGCTTTCCTTACCCGATCGTCAATCATGATCGTCAACTTTGCAGAGCGCGCGCATAACCACAACTGGGCACTGGATCCAGTGGTGCGGTCGCTGCTCGATACGGATTTCTACAAGCTGCTGATGCTGCAGTTTATCTGGAAACATTTCCCCAACACGCGCGTGGAGTTCTCGCTGATCAACCGGCATGCGGCGGTGCGCATGGCCGACATAATTCACATTGAAGAACTCAAGGTGCAGCTGCAGCACGTGCGGGGACTACGGTTTCGAAAGTCGGAACTGGTGTGGCTGGCTGGAAATACGTTTTACGGGCGCCGGGGAATTTTCGAGCCGGCGTTTCTGGAATGGCTGGAGCGCGATTTCCGGCTGTCGGATTATCAACTGTCGGTGCGCAACGCGCAGATCCACCTGACATTCGAAGGCACGTGGATCGAAACGACTATGTGGGAATTGTACGTGCTGGCGATTATCGACGAGTTGAAGACGCGGGCGCAGTTGAAAACGCTGAGTGAATTCGGGCTCGACATTTTATACGCGCGGGCGAAGACAAAGTTGTGGAACAAGATCGAGCGGCTGCGCGGCGTGCCGGGATTAAGCGTAGCCGACTTTGGAACGCGACGGCGGCACAGTTTTCTGTGGCAGGAATATGTGGTCGGAGCCATGGCCGCTAATCTGGGGAACAGTTTTATCGGGACGTCGAACGCGTTCCTGGCACACAAGCACGATCTGGAAGCGATTGGAACTAACGCGCATGAGATTCCCATGGTGATGGCCGCGCTCGCGCCCGATGACGTGGCGCTGAAAGCTTCGCAGTATCGCGTGCTGGAGTTGTGGCAGCAGACGTATGAAGGGGCGCTCCGGGTGATGCTGCCGGATACGTTTGGGACTACGCAGTTTCTCGCGGGCGCACCGGATTGGGTGGCCGACTGGACCGGGCAGCGCGTGGACAGCAAAGATCCGTATATCGCAGGGGATGAATATATTGCGTGGCTGAAGGCGCGCGGGCGGGATCCGCGGGAGAAACGCTTGATCGCGTCGGACACGCTGGATGTGGACGCGATCCTGGGGCTGCATGCGTATTTCGGAGGAACGCTGGCGCAGGGCGCGGGGCCTGAGGATTTTTTGAGCGCGGCCGACTTCGAGGACCGCGACAGGTGGACGCCGGGGCGGCGGGTCCGATTCAGCGCCGGGTGGGGCACGCTGCTGACCAATGATTTTCGGGGATGCAATCCCAACGATGGCGGAGGCTTTGATCCGATCAGCCTGATCTGCAAGGTTTCGAGTGTTGAAGGGCGGCCGGCGGTGAAGCTCTCGGATAATTATTCGAAGGCGCTGGGGCCGGCGGCGGAGGTTGAGAGGTATCGGAGAGTGTTTGGGACTGCGGGGATTGCTAATGCTCCGCTGGTGGCATGAGAGCCGCAGGACTGAGCAAGCGAAAATCAACGGTAATAGCAAGAACTGAGGACAGGAGCAAGAACAAGATCAAGATCAAAGGCGACGGACAGGAGTGTCCGTCCCACATGCTCCGTCCCACATACTCCGTCCCACATGGTCCGTCCCACATAGTTCGTCTGCATATCCTCAGCATTCTGTGGCACAGTAAATAGTTCATGCCTGCCACTGCCGACGCCAGAGCCGGACGCGCCGCCTTCACGCATCGCGGATTCGTGGTGTTTCAGATCGCGCGGTTTTTGATTGTCGCGGCGGTCGAGATGCAGGCCGTGGCCGTGGGATGGCAAGTCTACGAGATCACCAAGCGGCCGCTCGATCTTGGGTATGTGGGGCTGGCGCAGTTTCTGCCGGCGATTCTGCTGTTTCCGATTTCCGGGCACGCCTCGGATCGATTCGAACGGCGGCACGTGCTGTCGGTTTGCTATGCGGGTTATGCGGTCTGCTTCGCATTGCTGCTGGCGCTGGCCGAGCGCGGCGTGCCCTCGATAACTGCTATCTACGTGGTGCTGGTGCTGATCGGAGTGGTGCGATCGTTTAACAGCACGGCCAGCCGATCAATCCTGCCGCAGTTGGTTTCGCCAGAACACTTCCCGAACGCGGTGGCGTGGAACGCGAGCATTTTTCAGGCGGCGACAATTCTCGGACCTTCGTTTGGTGGGATTCTTTATGCGGCGTTTCGCGGGCCGTCGGTGGTTTACGGCATCGCCATGTTGACGGCCATAGGCGCGACCGTGTCGTCATTCTATATTAAGGCCAGCATCAAGCCGGAGGTGAAGGCGCGTCCGCGCGAGCCGATGACCTTCAAGACCGTGTTTGCCGGGCTGCATTACATCTGGAGCAAGAAGCTGATACTGGGCGCGATTTCGCTGGATTTGTTTGCCGTGTTGCTGGGGGGAGCGGTTGCGCTGCTGCCGGTGTATGCGCGCGAGATTCTGCACACGGGGCCGTGGGGGTTGGGATTGCTGCGCACCGCTCCGGGAGTGGGCGCGGCGATTATGGCGGTGCTGCTGGCGCATTGGCCGCTGCGCGGGAGGTCTGGGCCGACACTGCTGTGGTCGGTGGCGGGATTCGGAATCTTCACGATTATCTTTGGCGTGTCGCACAGCCTGACGATGTCGTTGATCGCGCTGCTGCTGCTGGGGGCGAGCGACATGGTCAGCGTGATCATCCGCGCCACGCTCACGCAGCTCGCGACACCGGATGAAATGCGCGGGCGCGTGACCGCGGTCGACATGATTTTCATTGGGACGTCGAACGAGTTTGGGCAGTTCGAGTCCGGAGTAACGGCGCAATGGTTTGGCACGGTTCCGGCGGTGGTGTTGGGTGGAATTGGAACGCTGGTGGTGATCGCGTTGTGGGCGTGGATATTCCCGGAACTTCGCCACGCAGGGGAGTTAACTGCGATTAAGAGTTCCAGGATCGAGGAAGGAGTGGAAGCGAAGACGAACTCCGGGCAATGACAGACTTCCCGTGGCTTCGGCGACCGCATCGGCTGTTAGTTTATTTCCCTCTGATCAACGTCTTGGCCGCGCCCAGGTTGTCGTACTTGTCGTAGACGCGCACGACGACTACATGCTCCGAGGAAGCGTCGTTCCCGGCGCCGCTCCCTGGACTGAGAGGAGCCATGAAGTCGTAGTCTTCGACCTTCGCGTCGGAGAGCTGGCCCACGGGCTCGACGTATTTCCACTCGCCGGCATCGACCGAATATTCGGCGCGCTTGATGGCGGAGAATCCATCTTCTGCGCGGAAACGCACGTGAATCTGCGCGCCCTCCAGCGACGCGGTAAGGTTCTCAACGCGGGGCGGCGTGGTGTCCACTTCGAAGCGATGGCTTTCTTTGGTCGCGGTCAACGCCTCGCCCGGCGAGTGCGAGGGGGCATCCGAAGCCACAACTTTCACGGTGTAGCCGCCATCGGGCAGCAGACTTGCGTCGAACGAATATGCTTTATCGGTCAGGTTGTCTTTCAGCAGGAGCCAGCGGGTTTCGCCGTCGCCGCGGTAGTAGACCGAATAGACCAGTTGATCGTCGTTTTCGTCGTGCGCATTCCATTTCACGCCGATGGCGTCGCGATCGTGAGTGCTCGGCACGGGCGAATCGAAATGAATACCAGAAGACCCACTCATATCCGTGCCCAGGTTGAGTCCGGCTGACTTCGGCAGCGGCTGATAGCGCGCCCCCACCTGCACCACCACGTCATCGATCTCGGGGGCTACGTTTTTCGGCAGGTAATTCAGCGTCACGGTGTCGACCGCAGGTCGAGTGCTTCCGGTGTGCAGCACGGCTTTCCATTGAGCGTAGCGCGCGGGCGGAACTCCCATTTCGGAATCTTTGGCCAGGTTCACCGGCTTCCAGGGACTCCAGTTGCGGTCGGGATTGTCGACGTTGCCGCTGCGTGCCAGCAAGTCTACGTTGCCGGCGCCGCGAAACTCAACCCGGCCCCAACGCGAAAAAATCTTAGCATCGAATACATCGCTCTCGTAGGAACCTTCGGCCTCCGGAGACGGCCCCAGCAGAAAAATCTTTCCGAGGTTGCTGCTGGCGGCGTAGAGTCCGCCGCCGGGAGCTTTCGCGAAACCTGTGACTTGCGTCGCCGGGGCTTTCAACAGATCTGAGAACTCATCCTGCCCTTCATCCTCGATGGCGAAGACGTGCCCGCGGTTTCCGGTTCCGGCGAGCAGGTGGTCATGGGAATCGAAAGCCAGCGCGTACACAATGTCCTCGTGCGAAGTCCATATCCGCGATGGGGAACCATCCGGAGCGATGCGGTAAACGTCGGAGCCATTGCCCGCGCCTGCGCCGGGAAACGGAAACGAGCCCGCCGGTGAAGTAGTGGGCGCCATTGAGACGGTCATACCTGGAGTCTGGGGGCCGGCGGACGCGGCGGCGTTGGCCGACATTGAGATTATCGCCGCGGAAATGCCTGCGGGCGAGGTTGTCGCACTGGCGCGTTTTTCACCCACGGCAGCGGCGTAGATGTTGCCCTCGCGATCGAGCGCGAGCGCGGTGATCTCTTTTTTCGGAGCGCTGTAGAGTACGAAGCCTTCGCCTGCGGGAGAAATCCGGTACACCAGCCCGCTGCCATCGGTGCCGGCGATGAGGTTTCCCTGGGCATCGTTTTCCCGGTAATCGAGTGCCAGCACGCGGATGTGGGTGTCGTCGCTCTTGAAAAAAACCGAGTGCTCGCCTTTGGGAGTGACTTTGTAAATCTCGCCGTGATCTCCGGTCGCGACGTAAAGGTTGCCGGCTTTATCGAGTGCGAGATCCCAGATGTATTTCGTGCCCGGCGCGAAATATTCAGAGGAAGTCCACGACGGATCAAGGACGGGCTTGGCTGGGTCGCTCGGAGTTTCTTTCCCGGAGGATTTGCCGTCGGACTTGCTCTCGGTTTTGCTTTCGCTTTTTTCCCGGGGCTTGTGCTCGAGTTTGTAGACCTTGCCATCGGGTGCGGTCGCGGCGTAGATGACGCCGTGCGGGCCAACCTGGAGAGCCTGCACCTGGAGTTCCTGGGGTTCGAAAATGATGGCGGCCTGGCCGCCTGGCGTGATGCGGTAGACCCGTGCGGGTGATCCAGTGGCGGCGTAGATGTTTCCTGCATCGTCGGAAGCCACGGACCAGATGTAGGTCGAGGGCGTCGCATAGAGCAGCTTGAACGAGGGAGCCAGTTCCAGGCCGCCGGAACTGCGAATAGCGACTCCGGTGGCAGTGCCCTTGGTGAGGTCGTCAAACTTCGACTGCTCCCAGGTTCGGGTGCCGTCGGCGAAAGCGGAGGGGACAAGGGCGCAAACTGCGATGGCTATTATGAGGACAAAACTACGCGTGAAAAAAGACGGGAATGCTCGGATACTCGGCAAAGGTTAAACCTCAAAGATGGTTGGGCAGAATCTTAAGGGTACCACGCCAACCCCGCCCCCAAGGCAACCGAGGAACCCGGGTGCTGTCCTAAAGTCACCTTGAGTTTAGGACAAGACCGGAACCCGAGGCCAGAGGCCAGCAACCAAGCGTCGTGGTATCGTAGATTTTCATGTCTTCGAGTGTGATGTCTTCCGCGCGTCAGAAACTGCTGAGCACGCTGGCTCACAAGTCTTTCCGGCTGGGTGAGTTCAAACTTTCTTCCGGCGGCACCAGCGACTACTACATCGACTGCCGCACGACTACGCTCGATGCCAAAGGATCGCGCCTCACGGGCGAAGTATTCTTCGACGAAATTCGGCAGCGGGGATGGAAGGCACGCGGCATTGGCGGGCTCACCATGGGAGCCGATCCGATCGTGGTCGCAGTTTCCGTGGTCAGTGGCGAACTGGATGGTTTTCTGGTGCGCAAGGCCGAAAAGCAGCACGGCACCGGACAGCGCATTGAAGGTTTCCGCGAGAAGGGCGAGCAGGTCGTGATTGTGGACGACGTTTGCACGACCGGGGCATCCACGGTTCAGGCGATTGAAGCGGCGCGCGAATTCGGATTCGAAATTGTTGGTGTGATGTGCCTGGTGGAGCGCGAAGAGGCCAAGGGACGTCCGAACGTAGAGAAGGCGGCGGCACCGGCGGAGTTTGTTTCGATCTTCACAGCGAATGATGTGCGCAAGGAACATGTGCTACAGAACGACGACACGAAGCCTGCGCAAAGAATGTAATCATGATCCAAACTTTATGATCCAAACTCTTGAGTGGACCGACCAGGGCGTGCGCTTCATCGACCAGACGAAGCTGCCGACCGAAGAAGTTTATGTGCTCTGCAAAACGCATGAGCAGGTGGCGGACGTCATCCGCGACATGGTGGTGCGCGGTGCGCCGGCGATCGGCGTGGCCGCGGCCATGGGCATTGCGCTCGGCGTAAATAATTCCAAGGCTGAATCGCCCGGCGACCTGAAGCGCGAACTCGACCAGATCTGCGATCTGATCGGCAAGACGCGGCCGACGGCGGTGAATCTTTTTTGGGCGATCCGGCGCATGCAGGAGAAGTT
>JBELAE010000133.1:0-11465 GCA_049509155.1 Candidatus Sulfotelmatobacter sp. | reverse complement strand
GTCGACCAGGCGCCGCAGGCGTTTCCACCGGGCGCGTCGCGGATCATAAAAGACTGGCTGGGCCATGGGTGAGTAACGGTTCATCGTATGCCGCGGACGGCAGACGGTCAATTCCGGGGTCAGTTATTCGGTTAATCACTTGGTCAATTACCAACGATCAATTATTGGCTATTGGCGATCACTTATTGACAAGGCAGGGTGAGTAGCTGCGCTAGGTAATAAGATGCACTTTCCCAGCCCCGGGATTGCCGTAAACGCGCTATGATTCGCAGCGTGCGGGAACTGGTGGGGCCGCAGTCCATAACAAAGTCCATAAGAAAATCCATAGGAAAGTTCACAGGAAACTTCGTGCTGAAGCGGGCGCGATTCTATGTGTGGGCGAGCCTGGCGGGCCTGGGCCTGCGGGCGCTGTTGGTCGCTTATTTTCCCGGCGTAGTGGACGACTCCCGCTTTTACGCCAATATCGCGCAGAACTGGCTGCAGCACGGCGTCTACGGCATTACGAACTCCGGCGTGGTCGTGCCCACGCTCTCGCGCTTGCCGGGATATCCTGCATTTCTGGCGGCGGTCTTTGCGCTGTTTGGAGCGGGAAATTTTCGGGCAGTCCTGCTGGTGCAGACGCTGTTCGACCTGGCAACTTGTTTTCTGATTGCCGACTTGGCGCGCCGGCTGTTCTCCCAGCGAGCCGCGCAGGCGGCGTTTCTTCTGGCAGCGCTCTGTCCCTTTCTGGCCAACTACGCGGCGGCAGCTTTGACCGAGGCTCTGGAGACTTTCTTCACCGCATTGGCCCTTGACTTAGTCCTCCGCGGGCTCGGAGTGGGCGAGACCGAGATGCTCGCGGCTCAGCCGCGCTCTCACGCAAGCGCCCACCCCAGCATCCGCGCCAGTATGGTCTGGCTCGGGTGCGGACTCTCGGTCGGGGCTGCAATTCTCCTGCGGCCCGACGGCGGCATTTTACTCGCAGCGATCGGTGGATATCTCCTCTGGGTGCTCGTACGCACCCTGCGATCAGGCACAGGCGGAGCCCGAACCATTTTCTGGGCAGGCCTGCTGGTCGCGGCCGGAGCGACTGCTCCCCTGATTCCCTGGACCTTCCGGAATCTGCACACTCTCCATCGCTTCGAGCCTCTAGCTCCTCGTTATGCGACCGACGCCGACGATATTGTCATGACCGGCTTCAATCGCTGGGTCAAGACCTGGATGGCCGACTACGTTTCCGTGCAGGAGATCTACTGGGCCATTCCTGGAGCGGAGCTGGACGCTTCGCGGTTGCCGTGGCGGGCCTTCGATTCCGCGCTGCAGCGCGAACAGACCAGCGCACTCGTTACCGAATACAACCAGGCCCACGACATGACTCCAGAACTCGATGCCCGCTTCGCAACCCTGGCCGCCGAGCGCGTTCACGCCGCGCCGCTGCGCTATTACGTGTGGCTGCCGGCAGTACGCATCGCCGACATGTGGCTGCGTCCCCGAACCGAGTTGTTTCCCTCAGACCCGCGCTGGTGGGAGTTCAACGATGACAGCCGCTGGCTCGCCGTCAGCCTTGCGTTTGGCATGCTGAACCTGGCCTACGTCGCGTTGGCGGCTGCCGGACTGCTGCGCAGCCGCGAATTTTTCGGCATTGGATTATTAGTTTTTTTTCTGCTGCTGCGTTCCGCGTTTCTCGGGACCCTGGAAAATCCCGAGCCCCGCTACACGCTGGAATGCTATCCCGTGGTGATCGTTCTTGCCTCGGCCCTCTTCCAGCGACGTGCATAAACTTCCAATTCTGGAAGTGGCCACATCTGAAATGCCGTAGTTTATCGTTTCAGAACGCCCTAAACGCCGCAAATTCCACTTGAACATTGTGGTGGTGTAGTTGCACAATAGCGCCCCATCAGGGTCCCAGGGTCTCCTCTTCGTCTCTGCTTTCCTGGGTACGACGTAATCAGAAAACGATGCCCTTTCGGGTGAAGGGAGCTTTCTATGCGTTCTGGCTCATGGCTGGTGGCAGCAGTGATCACCTCATTCCTCGCGCTTGGCACCTCGGCCTTCGCGCAATCTGCAACGACTTCTCTCCGCGGCACCATCTCAGATGCCAAAGGAGCCGTAGTAGCTGGCGCCACGGTCAATCTCAGCAACAAAGCGACAGGCTTTTCGAGAACCGTCAAAACAGATGACCAAGGGACATATCAGCTCCTCGAGGTGCCTCCTTCCACCTATGTCATGACCGTGACGGCGGCCGGCTTTGCCACCACGAAGCGGGACAACGTCGTGCTGCAGGTGAGCAGTCCGGCCACCGTGAATATGGCCCTGCAGGTACAGGGCGGCTCGGTCGTCATCGAGGTCACCGGCGATGCGCCGCAAGTCAACACTCAGGACGCGACGCTGGGCAACAACTTCAGCGCGCGGCAGTTGACTGACCTGCCTTCCGAAGGCAGAGATCCGGTCGCCATTCTCAGCCTGCAACCCGGCGTCACCTACATCGGCAACACCACCAACGATCAGCAGAACTCCGACAGCCGCGGCGGTTCGGTCAACGGAGCCCGCAGCGACCAGACCAACATCACGCTCGACGGCCTGGACGACAACGACCAGCTCGAAGGCTATGCCTTCGAGGGCGCCATGCGCACCACGCTCGATTCCTTGCAGGAGTTCCGCGTCACCACCGGCAACTATGACGCGGAATCGGGCCGCTCCTCGGGCGCGCAGGTGAACCTGGTAACCAAGAGCGGCACCAATGCGTTTCATGGTTCAGGCTACGAATACTACCGGCCCAACTTCACCGTAGCCAACGACTGGTTCAACAAGCAAGCCGAACTGAACTCCGGGATGCCCAACGTACCGCAGTTCGTTCTTCGCAATACCTTCGGCGGAACCTTCGGTGGCCCGATTAAAAAGGACCGGCTCTTCTTTTTCATGGCTTACGAAGGTCAGCGCACTTCAGATCAAGAACAGGAAACCCGAGAGGTGCCGACCCAGAGCCTGACCGACGGGAATCTCTCATATCTCTGCAATCCGAGCACTGATTCCAATTGCGTGCTTACTCCCCTCGGGAGCAACCCGAACAATCCAAACTTCTCGGTGGTGAGCAACGCAACCTACGCTCCGGATCTGGTGGCTACCCTCACCCCCGCCGGTGTTGCTTCGCTGGACCAGGGCTGCGCGGCAAACGGAACCTGTCCCGTCACTCCGGGGAATCTTTGGGGCGGGCCGGGGCCTAACGGGCTAATTACTAACATTGGCGGTGCGAACCCGGGCGCTCTGTTTATGAAATATCCTCTTCCGAACTCCAGCAGCGAAGGCGACGGGTTGAATACCGGTGCGTTCACCTTCCCTGGCGCCGATCCGATCAAGCACGACACCTATATCGTCAAACTCGACTACAAGATCAATGCCAGCGGCACGCACTCGCTCTTTGTTCGGGGCAACCTCCAGAATGACCACGAAAAGCAACCGCCGCAGTTTCCGGGCCAGCCTTCCTACGCCTTCGTCACTAACAACAGCAAGGGAATCGCCGCCGGCTACACCGCTTTGATCACCAACAGCTTGATCAACAATTTGCGTTATGCGTTCATCCGCCAAGGTCTCGGAACCGGAGGCGTCAATAGCCAGGACTTCGTTAACTTCCGAGGCCTGGACGATACCCAAGCCCTTGCCAGTCAGACCATTCTGACCAACGTTCCCGTCCACAATTTCGTTGACGATGTTTCCTGGACCAAGGGCAAGCACACCATTCAATTTGGCACCAACTGGCGGATTATCCACAATAATCGTCAATCTAACGCAGACAACATCTCTACCGCCCAGACAAACCTCTATTGGATGAACCCGTCGTTCATCGCCAACGAAGGCGTCAGCCTCGACCCGGCGGTCGACCCCACTGGAACTTTTCCCCTGGTGGATCCTTCTTTCGGCACCTCCTACAGTTTCGCTGCCATGGACGTGGCAGGCATTCTTAGCGAGACCTTCACCGTGGCCAACCAGAACAAGTTTGGTCAGCAGATTCCTAACGGCGAGTTGGTTCCGCGTCACTTCCAGAATTATGAGGGCGAACTCTATTTGCAGGATAAGTGGAGTGTGACCCCCGACCTGGTCGTGACCTACGGCGTTCGTTACTCGCTCTTGCAGCCTCCCTTTGAGAACACGGGTAACCAGGTTTCCCCCACGGTGGACATGGATCAATGGTTCAAGACCCGCGGGAATGACGCTTATCAGGGCACCGTAGATCAGCCCGATTTGACTTTCGGTCTTTCCGGGCAAGCCAACCATGCCAAGCCCTACTGGGCTTGGGACTACAAGAATCTGGCGCCGCGGTTCGCGATCGCCTATTCTCCCCACGCCGCCAGCGGCTTTTGGCATAAGGTCTTCGGCGATGCCGGCAAGAGCTCGATTCGTGCCGGTTACGGCATTTACTTCGATCATTTCGGCGAAGGCGTCGTCAACACCTTCGACAAGAAGGGATCATGGGGATTGACCTCTGAGTTCAGCAATCCAGCGGGCGTCTCCACGGTGGACAACTCACCGCGCTACACCGGGCTCCTGGGGCTGCAGAATCTTCCCGCCGGCGAAATCTCTCCTTCCCCCAGCGGCTTTCCCTATACCCCTCCCGGCAATCCCAACACCTACGGCCTGGCGATCGCATGGGGCATTGACGATCACCTGAGGACGCCATATTCAGAAGTCATCGATTTCTCGCTGACGCGGGAATTTGCTCACAACTACGTCCTGTCAACAACCTACACCGGCCGTTTCGCCCACCACCTGCTGCAGGAAGTCGATCTGGCCCAACCGCTCGATTTGGTTGACCCCAAGAGCGGGATGGATTATTTCCACGCCGCGCAGATCTTTTCCAAAGCGGCGGCGGCGGGCGTACCGGAGAACGATCCCAGCGTCACCAGCATTCCGTACTGGCAAGACATGTTCCCGCTAGCCGCCGGACCACAAGGCATTTATGGCTGCACCGCAGGCGCTCCCGCCTCTCCAACCGCGACTCAAAACATGTATGACCTCTACCAGTGCTTCGCTGGAAACGAGACCACCGCGCAGGAAATCGCGGACGTGTTCTGCTTCCCGGCATGCGCAGGCACCACTTCACCTCCTGGTGCATACTACGGCCCCGGCACCCCTTACCAGTACTACCAGGACCAGTTTTCTTCGCTTTACGGCTGGCAGACCCGCAGCAACAGCAATTACAACGCGCTGCAAGTGACGTTGCGGCACGCCATGAGCGCAGGTCTGCAATTCGATTTGAATTATGTCTATTCCAAGTCCATTGATGCCAGTTCGAACGCCGAACGCGTAAACGGATTCGAAGCCGCGGGCGGCGTCGCCTACAACAATCAGGCGATTAATGCCTGGGCTCCCGATTTGTGGCGTGCGGTTTCGGATTTCGATACTACCCACCAAATAAACTTCAACGCGATCTGGGATGTTCCCTACGGCAAAGGCCGGCGCTGGGGCACCGATAACCGCTTCCTGAACTCCGTATTCGGCGGGTGGGGATTGAGCGGTCTGGGCCGCTGGACCAGCGGTTTCCCCTTCAGCGTCGGCGCCGGAACGGGCTGGGCGACCAATTTCGAACTGGAAGGCTCGTCGGTGCTCATTGGGCCGAAACCGAAGACTGGCGTCTTTATCGATGCCAGTGGCAATCCCAATGTCTTCCAAAATGCGCAGAGCATCCAGTGCCAATGCCCCTACACTCCGAGTACGGGAACGGTCACCTTCCGCGATACTTACCCTGGCGAAGCGGGCCAGCGCAACATCTTCCGGGGGCCTGGCTTTTTCTCCATCGACGGCGGGCTAAACAAGAGTTGGATGTTCAGCGAAACCCGGCTGCTAAGGTTTTCGTGGGAAGTTTTCAACGTCACCAACTCAGTCCGCTTTGACGCCGCCAATGCCGTAGACAACGAGGACCTGGTCGACATTACCGGTTTCGGCAAGTTCCAACGCACACTCACCACCCCGCGTGTGATGCAATTCTCGATCCGGTTTGCATTCTAGACGTGCGATAAGTTGCTCAAGGGACGGCGAAAGCCGTCCCTGTCTTTTGCGCTGGTTGAATGCTGCTGGTTGAATGCCCGGTCGAGGAGAGTCGTACGGACGACGGCTAGCCGAGCGGCGAGTCGCTCATGCGGAAGCGGGTGCGGACGTGTTCGGAAATCAATTCGATGGCCGGACGGTTCTTCACCGGGTCGGCCTGCGCCAGATACTTCATGGCTTCCACCAGCAGGCGCTGCCCATCCACATAACGAGGATCTGAGCTTCGCTCCCTGCGCTTGTTTCCCAGCTTAGGCGGGACAGTAATCGTAAAAACCTTGGCCATGAATAAACCCAACTGCTCAAATGCACAAATGCGTAAATGAAGGAGCGGTCAGTATAGCTCCCCAAGTGCAATTCTCAGCACACCTTCTTGCCCTTTCGATTCAATAACTTAACCGTGAGGCGAAATTGTCTGTGTCTTGCTCGTGGTCTTGAGCTTGAAAACTTCTTCTGAAATCTTCTCGTTGACGCGAATGTTGGAGTACTTGACCAGGCGGTAATCCTCTTGCGGAGTAAAGAACTGCTGCTGCACCGAGATCCCCTTGTCGAGGTCGATCCAGAGAAGAATTCGATGGTAGGTGTTGCGCACCTTTTCCGACTTGGGGACGAGTTGCAGTTTGGCGGTGGCGATGCCGCTGACGGTATCGGGCCCGACATAGGTCACGTCGAAGGCCTTGAGCAGATCCTGTCCGCTGCCGCCAATGCCGAGGACTACGTAACTTTCGACGGAGCGGTCCTTGCTGAGATCGATCTCGGTCACCTGGTCCGGTTTGGGTTGATACATGCGAACCTTGCCCTGGCTGAACAGTACATACTTCGGCGCGGGTTTCAGGCTCTTGAGATCGCTTCCTTCCTTCTTGACATCGGCCATCATCTCGATCTGGTTGCCGGTGCGCCGGTAGTAGATCGCGCCGGTTTGAATGTTGTCAATTTCATCGATGACTTTTTGGTAGTTGTCCCACTCAAATTCGGCCTGGGTGGTGCGAAAGGCCGCCGCGGCGGTGTCCATTTTTTTCAGAACCTTGTTCAGCGGGTTCGAGTCGACGGGCGCTTGCCGCCCAAAGTGAAGAAGACTCCAGAGCAGCGCGATGGGCAGGATGAGCGCGAAATTTTTCATTTCAGTATCCCTGCGGGCCGTGGACCGTTGACTCCGTATTCCGGTCAGTCCCGCTTGGCCAGCACCTTGTAGCTCTGCACTTGTCCCTTGGGGCCGGAAATCTGTTCATAACTCACAATCGAAACCGCGCCCGAAATCGGCTCGATGATGCGCAGCAACTGTTCGCGCACTGACTGGTCGTTACCCGGCGAAATGGCGCTGGCCGCGACCTGGTAGAAAAGATGCCCCTCGGCGTCGGCCGTCACCAGCACATCCGTCGGATGCGGATTGCGCGCAATGGGTTTGTCGTTGAAGTTGATCACGCGCGGCGAGAACAGCACAAAGAGAATAATTAGCGTGACCATGATGTCGTAGTGGAGCGTGCCCCGCTCGTACTGCCACAGAATGTATCCGCGAATTGTTCGCCACATCGCGTTCATGGGCAGGCGCGCGCTGGGCGCGATACTCGTAGGTTCCGCTCTGTACAAGTCTATTGACCGCCCGTTCCCTTGGCAATGCGCTCGCGCCCAACTGCAGACTGCCGGCTTCTAGCTGCGCTTTTCCTGGCCTTCAGCAATGCCAAAATCTTTGTCATTCCGAACCGGGCTGAAGGCCCGGTGAGGAACCTGCTGGCGCCGGCGGCCGGAACTGCCGGGCTCAAAATTTCTTCGGCGTAATCCTCTCCGCGCCAATGTAGCTCCGCAGCACTTCAGGAATGATCACGCTCCCGTCGGCCTGCTGGTAGTTCTCGACGATCGCAACCCAGGTCCGGCCGACGGCCAATCCGCTGCCGTTCAGCGTGTGCACGAACTCGGTCTTGTTCTTGCCCTCGGGGCGGAATCGAATGTTGGCGCGCCGCGCCTGGTAGGCCTCATAATTCGAGCAGGAGGAAATCTCGCGAAAAAGTTGCTGCCCCGGCAGCCACACTTCAATGTCATACGTCTTCGCCGAAGATGATCCCATATCTGCGGTACATAGCGCCATCACGCGGTAATGCAGGCCCAGCTTCTGCAGAACTTCTTCGGCATCGTGGGTGAGTTTTTCGTGTTCTTCGTAGGAGTGGTCCGGATGCGCGAACTTCACCAACTCCACCTTCTGAAACTGATGCTGTCGGATGATGCCGCGCACATCTTTCCCGTATGATCCCGCCTCGCTGCGGAAGCACGGAGTGTAGGCCGTCAGCGAGATCGGAAGCCGTGCCTGGTCGAGCACCTCGTCGCGATAGAGATTCGTCACCGGAACCTCGGCTGTTGAGATCAGCCAGAGATCTTTTTCGCCGTGCGGCACGCGAAATAAATCGGCCGCAAACTTCGGCAGCTGTCCCGTGCCATACATCGATTCGGAATTCACCAGATAAGGCGGCAGGACTTCGGTGTACCCATGCTGGCGCGTGTGCAGATCGAGCATGAAGTTCGCGAGAGCGCGCTCAAGCTTCGCCCCCAGATCCCAGTAGACGGCGAAACGTGCGCCCGTCAGCTTCACCGCGCGTTCCAGATCGAGGATGCCGAGTTCCGCACCCAGGTCCCAGTGCGGCTTAGGGGCGAAATCAAACTTCGGCGGCGCACCCCAGCGGCGCACTTCAACGTTGTCTTCGGCACTATGGCCGATGGGGACGCTGGCGTGCGGCAGGTTAGGAATGCCGGCGAGGATATCGCGCAGGCGCGCATCGAGATCGGTCGCGGTTTTCTCCAGCGCCTGAATCTTCTCGCGCAAGTCCTTGGTCTGGGCCATGGCGGCGCTGGCGTCCTGGCCGCTCTTCTTTAACTTGGCGATTTCTTCGGAAGCCTTGTTGCGCTGCGCCTTGCTGGTCTCAGCCTCGGTGATAGCCTGACGGCGCTGGGTGTCGACCTCGCAAAAGTCCCTGAGCACGGCAGCCGGATCCATGCCGCGCTGGCGCAGCTTCTCTTCCACCAACGGCAGGTTCTCGCGAACGAAATTCAGATCAAGCATGGGAACTAATAATGTATCGGAAATGAGGAGCGGAATGCACGCACCCCAGGAGCGCTAGGGGCTCATTTTGAACTTTCAATCGTGGCGTCATCCCGAGCGGAGCCGTTTTTCAGGCGGAGGGAGGGATCTCCCTAAGTATCATGCCTTAGGAGATCCCTCCCGCGACTGAACTACGTCGCGGTTCGGGATGACGCAAGGGCGAAGATTCAAACTAAGCCATTACCCAAAGAGCGTGCTGAGAACCGAACTAGTTTTGGCGGACGGCCCCCGCCTGTGTAAACTACCTTCGCAATGAGATCTTCCCCCAGATCTGCGGCCACGCGGCTCTCCCTGACGCTGGCGCTGTGCGCTTTTTGCATCAGCCTTCCGATCCCCATCTCTGCCTCCGCCTACAACGGACATCCCAAGCTGATCGTAGTGATCGTGATTGACCAGTTCCGCGGCGATTATCTCGAACGCTACCGCGACCAGTTCGGCGACGCCGGCTTCCGCTTTCTCCTCGACCACGGCGCTTACTTCCCCAACTGTAATTACAACTACGCCAACACGCGCACGGCTCCAGGCCACTCCACGCTATTCACCGGCGCCTACAGCAACGGCCACGGAATCGTCGCCAACGAGTGGTGGGACCAGAAGAAGAAACGCATGGTGACGTCCGTGGAAGACGACGCCACAAAACTGGTTGGCGCCGACGGAGACAAAACAGGCGCTTCGCCGCACAATCTACTGGCCGACACGCTGGGCGATGAACTCAAGCTGGCTACGCAAGGGAAGTCACGTGTTTTTGGGTTGTCGTTAAAAGACCGCGCCGCTGTGCTGCCCGCTGGATTCGCCGGAGACGCAGCCTACTGGATCGAACCGAAGAGTGGCGCGTGGATCACGTCTACTTACTACCGCAACGATCTGCCGAAGTGGGTGCAGGATTTCAATTCGAGCCGTCCACAGAAATATTGGGATCGCGAATGGAAAGACGCTCAGGGAGTCGTTCTGCGCTCGACCGCGCATCGCAAAGCCAAAGACGGCTCCGAAGCCGGCTTCTACGAGGTGATCGGCTCGACCACGTTCGGCAACGAGTACGAATTTGAGTTTGCGAAAGAGTTGACTGTTTACGAGAACATCGGCCGGGGCCCGGCGACCGACTTGCTTGCGATCAGCCTCTCGCCTAACGACATTCTCGGCCACCAGGTTGGCCCGGATTCTCCCGAGATGCATCAGATGGCTCTCGACCTCGACCGCGAACTGGCCGACTTCATCAACTTCCTCGGACACCAGATCGGGCTGGCCGACGTCTGGATTGCCCTCTCCGCCGACCACGGAGTTTCGTCGTTGCCCGACGCGGTGAAGAAGCTGCGCATTCCCGCGGCAAATCTGGAAGCCGGAAAAATCGAGGCGCAGCTCAATAGCGCGATCACGGCGAAATTTTCTCCCGGCCATCCGGCGGCGTACGTGAAACTCGACTATCCCATGGCCTGGCTCGATCAGGGTGCTTTCGCCGCCGCGCACGTGCACGAGGCCGACGCGGAAAACGCCGTCGGCGAAGCCATGAAGCAAGCCGGCTTACGCGACTTCTACACGAAGTCACAACTCGCCGAGGGCGAAGTTCCCAACACGGCGCTGGGACGAAAATACCTGAACAGTTATTCGCCGGAAGGCAGCTGGTACGTGATGGGCGTTCCCGACATTTACACGGTCGGATCGGCGCGAGGCACGGACCACGCGTCGCCCTACAACTACGACACGCACGTCCCGCTGGCCTTCTACGGCTTGCCCTTCCAGCCCGGAACCTATCGAACGAATGCGGAACCGGTGGATATGGTTGCCACGCTGGCATCGCTGCTGGGCATCAACGCTCCAACCCATTCTGTGGGCCGCGTGCTGACGGAGGCGCTCACCCACGCGCGCATAAGTTTAAACCCAGTTATAAACCCAGCCACAAAGTCAGCCACGCCGCCCGCGGAAGCAGGCCAGCCATGACTCCCGACCTCAGCGTGAGCGTGGCCGGCATTCCGCTAAAAAATCCCGTAATCGCCGCCAGCGGCACCTTCGGCTACGGCGTCGAGTTTGAAGACGTGGTTCACCTGAGCAAGCTGGGTGGCTTTGTGGTCAAGGGATTATCAAAGGAGCCGATGATCGGCAACCCTCCGCCTCGCCTGTGGGAGACTGCGGCCGGAATGCTGAACGCCATCGGCCTGCAAAATATCGGGGCGCGCGCGTTCCTCGACGAAAAGCTGCCGCATCTGCGCGAGATCAAGAACATTGTGGTCATGGCAAATGTTTTCGGCTACACCCGCGAGGACTACGAACACACGATCCAGATTCTCAACGAAGGCGAGGGCATCGCGGCCTACGAGTTGAATGTTTCCTGCCCCAACACCGCGCACGGAGGCCTGCAGTTCGG
>JBELAE010000132.1:0-11528 GCA_049509155.1 Candidatus Sulfotelmatobacter sp. | reverse complement strand
CTCAAGTTCCACCAGTGGTCGCTCTACGCCCAGGATTCTTTCAAGGCGAACCGGCAACTCACGCTGAATTACGGATTGCGGTTCGATCACGTCGGCCAGTGGTATGGCACCCCGGAAGGATTCCAGGTTTGGAATCCAGGGGTGTATCAGCAAAATACCTACGGGGCCACGGGACTGATAACCGCTGCGCCGAACAACACTGGCTTACAGTGGCACCAGAACGTTCCCGGCGTACCGCTGTCTGGCATGGTCTCTCCGCTGTTCTATTATGAGCCACGTGTCGGCTTGGCGTATGACGTCTTCGGAACCGGCAAAACGGTCCTGCGCACGGGCTTCGCCGTGTTCCATTACCAGGTCTCAACCCAGGTAGCAGATGCGGCGACCGGTCCTGAGGGATCGTTCACCTACACGACTTCAGGCACTACTTCGGGATACTCTCAGATCGACTCGGGAGCTGCAGGCTTTGTTCCCCCGTCAGGCGTGGCTCAGAATGGTGCTACGGTTTACGGGCTGCTTCCTGGTGACAACAAGACGCCTCTCACCATGAACTGGAACGTCACCATCTCCGAGGCTTTGCCGTGGCGTTCGGTCCTGGAAGTGTCGTATGTGGCGAATAAGAGCCAGAATGAATGGATCGACGGAGGAAATGGCAAGGTCGGGGATCAGAACAACATATACCCCGGCGGTTTGTTCTTGCCTGATCCGACCGGTGCGAACAGCGGCGGGAAGAACTACGGGAAGCTCTTATCCCCGAACCCTCCGAATTGCACGGTTGCCACCGCGAATCTGCCTCTGGCATGCTCCGGCCCCTACGCCTCGAACTACGGGTTAACGTTCAACGCTAACGATTGGCGCCCGCTGAACGTCTACCAGGACGTTTACTTGCTCTATCACGGGAGCTACGCGAACTACAATTCGCTGCAGGTGACCTGGCAGAAACAATCGGGTCCCATCACGTTCCTTACAAACTATACGTTCGGTAAGACCCTGGGAATCCGTGATGGACAAACCGACAACGGGTCGGGTAACGGGACCGTCACTGATCCGCTCAACATCCCTGACAACTATGGTCCTTTGGCGTATGACCATACTCACATCCTGAACTTCTCGTATGTATGGAACATGCCGAAGTTTGTTCACGGCAATCCGATTCTCGGGGGAGCGGTGAACGGCTGGCAGTTCTCCGGCTACACTACCTACCAGAGCGGCGCCGTGCTTCAGCCCAACGTTAACGGGAACATGAATGCCGGTTACGCCGGGGGCCTGACTATGCCCACCAATGCGCTGCCGAGCCTTCCCGATAACTCAGTCAAACTCCCCAACGGGTTGTCAGCTACCAACGTCAGTCCGCAAACATGGTACGGCGATGATCCAGACAACAGTGGTTTCCTGATCATGCCTATTCTGCTATGCAATCCCGGAAAAGGTTTGTCGGGCGGCCACTATTTCAACCCCAGCTGCTTCGGGATGCCAAGTTACGGAGAACAAGGTCCCTACAACTGGCCTTACAGTCGTGGCCCGGCCTACTTCGACAGCGACTTGGCATTGTTCAAGAACTTCCAGATCACGGAGCGGCAGAAGCTGCAATTCCGCATCTCCGCCGTCAACTTCTTGAACCACCCGCTGGCCCAGTTCGGCTTGGCTGGTACCACCGATGAAACCATAAACTTCACAAGGAACTACCAGACTTTCATCCCTAACTCTGGCGTCGGATCGGAGGGTAGCGAATGCGTCTACGCTCTGGCGAACATATCCGGCACTACTGCTGCTCCTGGCGGATGTAATGTTCCAACGGTCGGCATCTCACCCACCAACACCTCAACCGCTACGGGCAAGCCCAACTTCAAGACGGGTAGCCGGACGCTCCTGTTCGCCGTGAAGTATTTCTTCTAGGCGGAAGTTGTGAGTTAGAATCTTCAAAGGGGTGGCGCAAGCCACCCCTTATTTTTCTGGACGTGTTTAACGCGAATGCTTGTTCACGGGCTGGTTCACAGGCTGGTTTACAGATTGCTTCGGCGATTCATTGCGGCTTCGGTATTGAGCCTCGCTGCGGTTGTTCTGCTCCAGGGCGCTTCCACCCCCAGCCCCATCCGGTTCGAACTCAGCACGATCCCCTTCCGCCTGGAGAACGATCAAACCCCGGCCAAGAATGCGCCGGAAACCATGCCCGGCGGAGTGGCCGTCTTCGATTACAACGGCGACGGACGCCCCGACATCTTCTTCACCAACGGCGCCAACATCTCCACCCTGAAAAAAGATTCGCCCAAATACCGCAGCCGCCTGTTCCGCAATGACGGCAAAGGCGTGTTTACCGACGTGACCGACGCGGCCGGTTTGGCTGGCTCGGGTTACGATATGGGCGTTGCGGTCGCAGACTACGACAATGACGGCCATCCTGATCTGTTTGTCGCCGGCTTGCACCACAGCACGCTCTACCACAACAACGGCGACGGTACGTTTACGGACGTGACCATGAAATCCGGACTGGACGCGAGTTTGAACCGCCCCGACCCTGAGTTTGGGCCTTACTGGGCGATCACGGCGGTCTGGGTCGACGTGAACAACGACGGCCTGCTCGATCTGTTCGTCGTCAATTACATGCAGTGGGCGTACTCCGCAGAGCCGCTGTGCGGTTTTAATGGGGCAGGAGACTACTGCCATCCCAAGTTCTACAAGGGGCAACCGAATCAGCTCTTCTTGAACAACGGTGACGGAACCTTTCGCGACGTTTCGAAAGAGTGGGGCATTCGCAGCCATGTCGGCAAGGGGATGGGCGTGGGCATGGCCGATTACGATCTTGATGGCCGTCCGGACTTGTTTGTCACCAACGATGCTCTCTACAATTCGTTGTTCCATAACATGGGCAACAAGTTCGAGGAAGTTGCCTTCGAGGCCGGAGTAGCGCTCACCGAAGATGGCAGCTTCATCTCGGGCATGGGTCTGGATTTTCGCGACTTCAACAACGACGGCTATCCCGACATCGCATTTGTTGCCCTGGTGAACCAGACTTTCCCGCTATTCCAGAACACCGGCAAAGGGAACTTCCGGGAAGTCACGAGCGAGAGTGGTATGCGGGACGCCAGCCTCAAGATGTCCGGATTCGGCGCCGCATTATATGACTTCGACAATGACGGCTGGAAGGATCTGTTTGTGAGTGGGGGCCACGTCCAGTCGATTACCTTGCCCGGACAGCCTGTCGATCAACCCAACATGGTGTTCCGCAATCTGGGCGCCAGCGGGAAGTGGATGCCGCTGACCGAAGAGGCGGGCTTCAAATCGATTCCGCCCGCCCGCCATCGAGGCTGTGCCTTTGGCGATCTGGATGGCGACGGCCGGGTCGACATAGTCGTGACTGCTCTCGGCCAGGACGCCGAAATCTGGATGAACCGCAGCGAGAAGTCCGGCCACTGGCTCGATATAGCCTTGCGCGGAACCAAGAGCAACCGCGACGGCATTGGCGCTCGAATCAAGCTTGTGACCAAGAACGGTGCGCAGTATAACCACATGACCACCAGCGTCGGCTACGCGTCGTCGAGTTACGGCCCGGTCCATTTCGGCCTGGGTCCAGAAAATCGTGCGGACCTGGTCGAGATTCACTGGCCTTCGGGAATTGTTCAAACCTTGCAAGATGTTTCAGCCGACCAGGTGCTGAAAGTGACCGAACCCGCGCGCTGATGGTCTCCACGAGTGCTATTTCGCCGCGCCCCGAGTGCGATTCCTGCGTTATCCTACTGGGCATGCGGGCGGTGCTATTGTTTTGTGCTCTGTTTCCGGCACTATTTCCGGGCATGATTGCGGCTCAGGAAGCGAATCCAGATCAGCTTCTTGACCGTGCGATTGAGGAGCAGCAGCACGGCGATTTTGCCGGGGCGATCCGTGACTATCGCAAGGTGCTGGAATTGCGCCCCACTGAGATTCAGGCCAAAGTGAATCTGGGCGCCGCTCTGGCGCACGCAGGGCAGTTCGACGAAGCTATCGCGATGGACCGTTCCGCTCTCACCGCTGCAAAAGACAAGAATCCTGTTCTTCTGAATCTTGCCCTCGCCTATTACAAAAAGGGTGACTTCGAAAACGCACGCCAGCAGTTCGAGATTCTGCACGACGCGCAACCGAATGCTTTCCAGGTTGTGATTCTCCTGGGGGACAGTGATCTGCGAACAGGAAACGCGCAGGCCGCGCTCAGTCTGCTGGAGCCTCAGGAGAGCAAATACGCGCAGAATATGGACTTCGAATACGTTCTGGGATCGGCGCTGATCGCCACCAAGGGCAGGCGCCGCGAGGGCGTCGCTCGTATCGAAAAGGTAGCCAAAGCCGGCTCCGACGCGGCCGCCTACGTGCTCGCCGGAGCGACGCTGCTCGACCTGAATGAATATGAACAGGCGCGCCAGGATCTCGAAGAAGCCCTTCGCTTGAACCCGCGGCTCCCTAAGATCAATACGCTAGTCGGAACTGCCAGAGATAAAACCGGCGACGTGAAGGCCGCCGAGCCGGCATTTCGCGAAGCTCTTAGAACCAATCCTGACGATTTCGAGGCCAATCTATATCTGGGAGCTATTCTTTACAAGCGCCGCGATATAGACGAAGCAAAGGGCTACCTGGATCGCGCGCTGCGCCTCAATCCCACTGACTCAATGGCGCGCTACGAATCGGCCATGCTGAAAAGCACGTCCGGAGACTACGAAACCGCGGCGCGCGAATTGGAACTGTTGGTCAAAGACGATCCGGATTGGCTCGAACCGCACATCGAACTGGCAACTTTGTACTATCGCCTTCACCGTCCTGAAGACGGCGCGAAGGAGCGGCAGGTTGTGGACAGCATCACCGCCAAGCAACAAGCGCAAGGTCCCGGGAAATAGCCGCTTCTCGAGTTAGGGTGTCACGCTGATCTGTTTTCCGGAGTACTGCACGACTTTGTCAGCCTCGTCCGCCGGGCTCACTCCTACTCCGTGGTTCTCGCCCACGAATACAATGCGGAACGTGCGGTTTTCCAGCATGCCCGGAAACTGCCCTTTGCGATCACCGATCGTCAAGGTGTGCGCCGTATCGTCCCAGTGCAACGGGATCGTCGCATAGACGCCTTTTTCGTAATCGTAGTTGTCGTTTTCATCTTCGTAGAGCGTGAAGTCGCCGTTGGCTCCGCGGTAGATGCGAAGTTCAATCGGGTCAGCAGCTTTTTCTGTGGACCACTCTTCGTCTGGACCGAGAGGAAGAATTGACCCGGCTCGTACGTACAAAGGCAACCGCTCCAGTGGGGCGACCGCATTAATCGTCTGCCCGCCTTCGGCTGCGATGCCCGTCCAGAAGTCGTACCACTTGGCTTCCGGCAGATAAACTTGCCGGGTCGTAGCGCCGGCATCTGTAACCGGATTCACCAGCAACGCCGGGCCGTACATGAACTGGTCGCCAACATTCTGGGCGCGGGGATCGGTGCGGAAGTCCATCACCAGCGGCCGCATCGGCGTGTAGGCCTCGCTGGTTGTCTTCCATGCGAGCGAGTAGATGTAGGGCAGCAGGCGGTAGCGCAGGCGATCGAACTTCACGAGAATTTTCTGCGCGTCGGGCCCATAAGACCACAATTCGTTTTCGTCGGGATGACGCGTGCCGTGCACCCGCAGGATGGGATTGAACGTGCCGTACTGAAACCAGCGAACGAAAAGTTCGCGGAAGGACGGATCTTCGGTATTCCCGAACACAAATCCGCCGATGTCGGTCGTCCAATAAGGAATCCCGGAGAGTTCGAAATTCAAGCCCGCCGGAACCTGCCGCCGGAAGCTGAGCCAGTCCGAGTTGATGTCGCCCGACCATGCCGTAACCGCATTGCGCTGCGATCCCGCGAACGCGGAGCGAGACAAAATGAACACGCGCTTCTTGTCGGATACGCTTCGCTGTCCTTGATAGACCGCCTGGGTGTCGAGCAGGGGAAACGTGTTGACGTAGCGGTTTCCGCTGCCGGCAGCGAGATTGTGATTCAGCAGAATGTTCTCTTCCTGGCCTTCCGTTTCCGGTTCGGTCGTGTCCATCCACCAGGCGTCAAGGCCAATGCTGAACAATCCTTTGTTCACTTCATCCCAATAATATTTCCGCGCCTCGGGGCTGGTGGCGTCGTATACGGCCATCGCGTCAGTATGGTAGGGCGGCTTCGCGTACTTGAACTTGTCCACGAACCATCCCTTCTTCTGCATGTAATCGTAGTTCGAGGAACCGGGCTCGAAGAACGGCCAGATCGAAATCATCAGGTGAAAGTTTTCGGCGTGCAGTTGATCGACCATCGCTTTGGGATCGGGATAATTCTTGTTGAAAACGAATTCGCCCTTGCGATTCCACCAGAACCAATCCTGCACGATGTTGTCGACCGGGATGTGCAGTTCGCGATACTTGCGGGCCACGCCCAGGATTTCATCCTGCGACTTGTAGCGGTTCTTGCATTGCCAGAACCCATACGCCCACTTCCCGAACATCGGCGCCTGTCCCGTGAGATCGCGATAGCCGGCAACAAGTTTGTCGAAGTCAGGTCCGTAGAGAAAGTAATAATCAATCACGTCGGCGACTTCAGAACTGATGTACAGATAATTAGCGAAGCGGTTGTTGAAGCGACTGCGAGAAGTATTGTTCCAGAAAATGCCGTAACCCTTGCTCGAGAGCATCAGGGGCACGCTGATGTTGCTGTTCTCCTGTGAAATATCGACGGAGTCACCGCGATAGTTCCACACGCCTGCCTGATGTTGACCCAGGCCATAGAGTCCCTCGTGGGAACCGTAAATGCTGACGACGGATTCGGCGCGGTACGTGTCTTCACCATTTACTTTCTCGGCCGTCAGGCTGCGGGATTGTTCCTGCACGAGCGAGCCGCCGTGGACTTCAGCGTAAGCGATGGCTCCGTCCTTCTTCGTGACCGTAACTTTCAGCAGGGAAGTGGTTAGGGTCACGGCGTCATCGGACGATTGCATAGTCCACTGCGCGGCCGGCCAGCTTTCTTTGGTGACCACGAAATCCGCTCGCTTCGGAAAAGTTGCCGTGGCCGAGTAAAGCACATGGATCACCGACGCCGAACAGACTTGTACTCTCAAAGTGCCGGTTCCCATGGAGAACACAACACCGTCAGCTTCCTGTTGAACCTTGCGAACGGGGTTCATCGGAGTCCACTGAGCATGGGCGGCAGTGGCGCAGAAGAGGCAAAAGAAAAGGCCAGATAGAAAAGACGCGAAGAAGCGCTGCGATGGTCTGTTATGCAGTCTGAATATGAGCATGGGCAATCTTAATCTCCGACGTCGCTATAGCTACTGGTTAACCACTTCGAGCGCAATGCTGGTGGTTTCTGCCGAGTTTGCTCCCACCATAAGATCGAACGTGCCCGGCTCGACCACGCGATTCATGTTTACATCGATCAACGACAGGTCTTCGGGAGTCAGCGTGAAGTCGACCGTGACCTTCTGGCCCGGCTCCAGGCTGACGCGCCTGAACCCGCGCAACTGCATTACCGGACGCGTCACCGAAGCCACTCGCTGGTGAATATAAAGCTGAGCGACTTCGTCTCCGGCGCGACTGCCAGTGTTCGTAATGTCGACCGAGACCTTGGCGGCCGCTCCCGGAAGAATGGTCTTGGGTTCGACGCGGACGTTGTCGAAGTGGAATTGCGTATAGCTAAGTCCGTAGCCGAACGGAAACAGAGGTTCACGGCTGTCAAACAAATAACTGCGGTTGCGCGACGGCTTGTGATTGTAAAAATCAGGAAGCTGTCCTACGGTACGGGGAAAAGTGATAGGCAGTTTGCCGCCGGGATTCACATCGCCAAACAGCACGTTGGCCGCGGCCGTTCCGCCTTGTTCGCCCAGGTACCAGCCTTCCAAAATCGCGGGAACGTGCTCTTTGACATAGTTAATCGAGAGTGGCCGCCCATTGATCAGCAACACGACCACCGGCTTGCCGGTCTCGACGATCGCCTGAACCAACGCCTGCTGCGAACCGAGCAGATCGAGCGAATCGCGGTCACCGAGATGCTGCTCGGACCAGGCCTCGCGATTTGTGCTTTCATTCTCTCCCACTACCACGATAGCGACGTCCGACTGGCGCGCAACCGCTGCGGCCGCACGAATGCTCTCGACTTCCGACTTCGGATCAGGCTGCGTGACTTTGTTTTCATACCACCCCGACCACCCTTGCTTTCCAGTCGTGATCTTGCAGCCCTCTGCGTAAAGCACCTTGGCGCTGTCTCCCACGCGCTTACGAATGCCATCAAGGATGCTGATCTGGTTGCCTGGGCCGGGATCGCGGCTGTAGCCGCCCAAGTGAACGTCGGCGGCATTAGGCCCGATGACCGCAATGGTTTTCACTTTCCTGAGATCCAGCGGTAGCAGGTTGGCGTCATTCTTCAGCAGCACGATCGCCTTCTGCGCGACCTTCAGAGCCAGTTGCTGGTGTTCAGAGCTGTTCGTGATTTTCTGGGCGTAGTCCGGATCGACATAAGGGCTCTCGAACAGGCCGAGCCGGAACTTCGCCTCCAGCACGCGCTGCACCGCCTGATCAAGTTCCGCCTCTGGAACCTTACCCGCACGCACTTGATCCAGTAAGGTCGCGTAGACCGCGCCATCCGACAGATCGTAGTCCACGCCGGCTGCCAGCGCCTTACGCGCCGCGTCGGCGAAGTCGGCCGCGACGTGGTGCGTTTCCACCAGCATCTGCAGACCTCCTCCGTCCGAGGTCACATAGCCGCGAAAGCCCCACTCCTGGCGCAGCAAGCGATCCAGCAGCCAGCGGTTGATGTGGTTCGGGATGCCGTCGATCTCGTTGTAAGAAGCCATCACGCTTCCCACGTGAGCCTCTTGCACAGCGGCGCGGAAGGGAACCAGAAAGGTCTCGCGCAAGTCCCTTTCGGAAAAATTCGCGGGAGCAGTGTTGGTGCCGCTTTCCGGTTGGCCGTGAGCGGCGAAATGTTTCATCGTGGCCATTACGTGGTGCCGGTCGATCATCCACGACGTGCCTTGCAGCCCGTTGATCGCGGCTACACCCATCCGCGCGACGAGATAGGAATCCTCGCCATAGGTTTCTTCGGTTCTCCCCCAGCGCGGGTCGCGTGCCAAATCCAGCACTGGCGTGAAGGCCTGATTCACGCCCGAGGAAGCCATCTCGTCGGCCGCGGCGGTGAAAGCCTGCTGCACGAGCTCAGGGTCCCACGTGCTGGCGAGACCAAGAACCTGCGGAAAGCTGGTGCTGCCGTAAGCCATGAATCCATGCAAGGCCTCGCCCTGAAAAAATGCCGGGATACCCAGGCGCGTTTTCTCCACCAGAAAATGCTGCACCGCGTTGCGCGCTTCGGCGGCGTCGTGCGGGCTAGTCTGCGAGTCCTCGCGAAACAGGGCGCGCATCTTTTCAAAGAGCTGCTTTACTTCAGGGTTGTCCGCGGATTGCGTGCGCCTGCGGCCTCCCGCGAGCTGATCGACCTTCTCCTCCAACGTCATGCGCTTGACCAGATCGGCCGCGCGCTCTTCGGCGCGAAGATTCGGATTGCGATAGGCAGGCTGGGAATCTTGCGAGAAACAGTACGGAAGAAGCAAACCGAGAAGCGCGAAGCGAAGCAGATTCTGCCGAAGCATCCAGCCTCCTGTTGTCACGGCGTCGACGCTACATAAACGATCATGTGAAAATGGCACGCGAAGCATAGCACGTTCCCGGAGGTGCGAACGGCAACAAAGGCCATTGTTCTGCCGGCCGCTACCGGAGTCGCGCCGTCCTCTTTCTCCTCCGGCCTCTTACTGCGAAGTCTCTGTAAACGCCGGCGCCACCGGATGGCCCAACCCGTACGGACCTTCGGCGGTCACAGTGACAGTTTCCTCGGTCGAAGGCAGAGTCAGCGTTACCGACGCCACGCCCGAGCTGTTCGTGACTGCGATCACCTGCGAGCCGCTAGTTGTTCCGTTGGAAAGTGTTCCCGCGCTGGCCGTGAAAAGAATACTCGCGCCCGTGTTCGTGCCGCCGGATTGGCCAGGACTCAATGTCACGGTTAAAGGGTTTGTCAGAGGGCTGCCCGCGCTTCCCGTCTGTGCATTGCCGCTGGTTTGCGCAAGGGTCGCTGCCGGGCTTCCAACCACGATCCATCCGCCCTCAGTCTGCGTGGCGCCGCTGTCGGTTCCGGTCACCGTGAAGTGGCAGAATCCCGGCGTACTGCCCGCATTCACCGTGATCGCGCCCGGCACGGTAGGGGTGATCGTCGGAGTCGTTAGCGTGATCGTTCCTCCCGTACAAGTTGTTGCGCCCTCGAAACTATCGAAGACTGCCGACGTCAGCGTGACGTTCGCAGTTCCGCTGCCGACGATCTTTGGCTGCAACGTGACCGTTCCGCCAGCAGGCACCATCACCGTGTCAGGATTCAGGTCCCACGCCGAGGCCGGCGTGCTCGCCAGGCTCCCACTTACGACAAGCAAAGTTGCCGTGTATGGCGCGAAAGTCATGCTTGACGACCAGGCTTGCGACGTCCCCGCCACAATCGCAGAAGGTGAAGACTGCGAGATGGTATAAGTCGTCACATTGGTGGGCGTGAAGCCGGTCGTCGTGAACCCTACCTGAGCTGCGTTCGCCGGATCTTTGTTCAGCACCACGATCGTGAGCGTAGTGCCGGCGGAGTTCAACGCGGCGTAGCTGCTGAACAGACTGGGATTGCCGTTGTTAGTGTCTGAAACCGAGGTTGTCCCGAAACCGTGGTGGGCGCCGTCATAGTTCGTGAACAATTTCAACGACAGATAGTTCGGATTCGTCGGACTCGGCGCCTCCCAGCGCGAGGCCAGCGACACACGCTCGCGCCCCAGAATGCCGTAGCCGTCGACATCGGACAGGGCGGTCGAGAAATCGGTGTCGCCCAGAGTCCCAAAATTCCATTCCGTGAAGCTCAACGGCGTGCCAGGGTAAATGGTGTTGGCCATCGCCCGCAGGCGCGGAATGCGAAAGGGATTGTTGTCGACGGGCTGGTTCGTGGTCACGCTGACGGTGCCGAACCAGGCCTGGCTCGTGTAAGTCGGGTCCCACCAATCGCGAGTGCTGCTCAGGGTGAGTGCCTGCGCCTGGGCTGTGGTCAGGCCATTAGAGCTGGTTTCCGGGTAAGCATGCACGTCGAATATATCCAGCGTGCGAGCGCCGTTGACCGCGTCGTTCCACGCAACCTGATTGAGCCACCAGGGCATGAAGTCGATGTTCGCGTAGGCCGCTTTGTCGGTGTTGCCTGCGGCTGAATTCCAGTAGAACTCCCAGCAGCAGCTCACCCAGCCCAGGCGCACTGCTTGCGGATCCCAAGTCTTCAGGTTGGCCGCTTCCGTCAGATAGATGCTGCTCAGTTCGGCGTAGGTCGTGGGCAGGGGATGGACATCGCGGTGCGTGCTGCCCCAGATGTCGATCTCGTTGTCCATGTCGTAGAAGTGGCAGGAAGTGTTGGAAAAGTACGGGATGGAGCACGACGGCGTGGTGAATGCCGAGGCCATCGCCGTGGCCCAATCGTTGCGGTACACACAATTTCCCGCCGTGCAACTCTGGGAGCTGTCGTC